>NZ_JAYFUL010000017.1:0-116360 GCF_034928825.1 Arcicella aquatica
CTATAAAACAATAAATTGCAATCGTAAAATCTTTCATTGAGGATAAATTGAGTTGGCAAACCAAATTTAAGCCAATATTGAAAGGTTTTACTTTTTATAATACTACGCAACTTACATTATTTATTATAAAATTGAATAGATGGCAAAAAAGTCAGAAAGAAAATTCAACCATAAACAATTTCAAAAATGCTAAAAAACTACTAAATTCAATTCCACAAACCGATTACGGGTTATTGATTTTACGAATCGGTATTTCATTTTTTATGGCTCGGCATGGCTACGATAAACAGCAGAATTTATTGGCAGATTCAACAGATTTTCCAGACCCACTGCACATAGGAGGGCAATTATCTTTGGCACTAAGGTTTTTTGCAGAATTTTTCTATTCTATCCTATTGGCTCTGGGGCTTTTTACTCGCCTCGCCCTCATTCCGTTGATAATTTGTATGGTAGTGATTGTGTTTGTAGTCAGTGCCAAAGAATCTTTGGATGATAAAGAACACGCTTTACTTTATTTGGTAGCATATCTTGTGTTGTTCTGTACGGGGGCAGGGAAGTTTTCGGGAGATGATTTGATAGCACGCAGATAACACAGATTTTTTTATCAGCCATGGGTACAACTGACTAAAAAAAGTAAAAGCCTTCGGCTTTCCTTGAAAATTGTTTTTCGATATTCATTTATAATAAAATCCACTCATGTTCTGGGTGGATTTTTCATTTCATGCGATTTATTTGAAAAACACAATTTTATTCATATTGTGACTAAGCCGTTGATTTTCCTTAAAGACTGGTCAACGTTTTACCATACCAGCTCGTTGAGTGGTTATTTATTGTCCTTTAATATTTATTGTTAGGTTGCTATTTTCTGAACCTGTTGACTGTGTTCTTGCCTTCGATTGGTAATCCTGACAGCATTGGCTGTATATACGCCGAAGAATAACCAGACGAGTTCCGTCTTTTGATTTCTTGCCTTTATCTTACGAAGCAAATAGTGTTCCTTTTCCGTACCAAAACTGCCCTCTAGACGTGTACTCCTCTCTTTGTTGAGGATACCTTTCATTTGTTTAGTTGCTTTATCATCTTTGCCTCTACCTTTTCTACAAAAGTTATGTTGTATCCTTTGTTCTCTTAAAAATGTACGATTCTCATTGGTGGGATAAATGCCATCTGCGGCTACATGTGTGCATTCTCCAATCATTGTTTCATGTCTTATTACACTCTCTTTCAATCTCTTGCACTCATTGAAAGCATTGTAACTTGCATGCTCAATGATATTAATTCCACCAACTTGATTGATGTGAGCCTTGATTCCGTATTCGACAGGCTTGTTCTCTTTTCCTCTAACAATAGGTCTAATGTAAGGTTTAAAAATACTTACAATTTGGTTGCTAACCTTTACTACAGGAATTTCAAAAAGTTTTTTTTGTTGTTCATAAACTACTTTTATGGTTTGAAAAACTCCTACATCTTTTTCTGAAAATCCCTTAGATTTAACTTTTTCTAAGAGTTCATTAAGTGTTAAAATACCTTTATGTAGTAGCTTTAAAAGCGAGCGTTTTCTGGAGTAGGTCTTTCGATGAATCTTCTTCCTTAGTTTACTGTAAGTCAACTGTTTTATCTTTTGGTCTTTGAATTTAGACCGTGGTAGTTTGATTTTATTGCTTGTACACAATACTGGAATCTGTTTCTCCCAGAGCCAAGTACAAGCTTCCCAAAGTAGCTTCACGTGAGTAGGTATCCTAAGATAAACTTCGTAACAAGTAGCATCCATTAGCAAGATATTTTTATCAGGAATCTCTGCCTTCCAGCTATTAATCATCACACTTTGGAATAGGTTCAAATCTAAATGGGCTCCTAAATAAGACCTAACTCTTGAAACAAATGCATTATCTTTAATTCTTTCATTATCAGCAAGTAAAGTTCCACAGAACATTTGAATTGCCCAATTTGTGTGAAATTGCTCCAATAGTTTTTCATCACTTAAACCAGTATGGTGTTTTAAGAACATGAGAGCAAAAAGACCTCTACTGGGCAACCATGAAGGTGCTCCAACAATTGTAGTTCTATAGGGTAAAAGCTTTTCAAGAGAGTCCCAATCAATAGTTTGGTGAATTTTTCCGAGAACGGTTGTATTCTTAAATAAATACAATTTTGAGAAATTTGGAGAATCTAAGTCTATGAGTGTATATTGCATCTGTATTTATATTTTTTAGCAGAAACAAAATACAGAAAAAACCCGAAAATTGCCAATATTGACACTTTTTCGGGGTTGTTTTATTTGTAATATATTGATAATTAAACTTTTACAACATTCAAGGAAAGCCGCCTTCCTTTTGAAGTTAATTTCACAAGGAAGGCTTTTCTATATAATTATACTAAATCAAAAATTCCTCTCTCCAGCTTCTCTCTTTCCTAACATTACTGCACCTACCATCGCTACAAAAAAGAGTACTGAAACCAATTCGAAAGGAAGTACATAATCACGGTATAATATTTGTCCTAAGCCCTCAACCATTCCAGTTTGAGCATCGTATGCTTTTACTCCTACAGCGTTCTTTAAATCCATTTTACGGGATGCTGCAATGATGATTACCAATATCGTTCCGCCGAGTATCACACCTGCTAGTTTAGTCAATGTATTTTTTGAATCAGGAGCATTTTTACTTAAATCCATCATCATAATTACAAAGAGGAATAAAACCATAATGGCTCCTGCATACACCACAATATTAACTGCCATCAAAAACTGAGCATTCAATAACACATAATGGCCAGAAATACAGAAGAAAGTGAATACCAAATACAATACACTATGTATTGGGTTTTTAGATAATACCACCATCGAAGCACTTAGGAGTGTCAAAGCAGTTAGAAAGTACCAAAAGTTCATATTTTTAATGAATCGTTATCAGATATTACAAATAATTTATTTACAAAATGGTTATTTCCAACCTTCTCTTAAATAGCGGTTATCCATTTTTTCAACCAATTTATCTTTTCCAAAAATCACTTCAGAGCGGTCTTCAAAAACAGGAACCATTTTGTCGTGTTGTAGATAGATAGCTTGTTTAGGACAAGCTTCTTCGCATAAACCACAGAAAATACAACGAAGCATATTGATTTCATACACGCTTGCATATTTTTCTTCACGATATAAATTCTCTTCGCCTTTTTTACGTTCAGAGGCAACCATCGAAATCGCTTCTGCTGGACAAGCTACTGCACATAGTCCGCAGGCAGTACAACGTTCAGCGCCTTCTTCATCACGTTTTAGGATATGATGTCCACGAAAGACAGGACCTAAATAACGTTTTTCTTCTGGATAACGAATGGTTACTTTTTTAGAAAAGAAGTGCTTTAGCGTAGTCAACATACCTCCGGCGATAGCTGGTAGATAAATGCGTTCTGCAAAAGTCATTTCTTCTTGCTCTAAGACTTTGGATTTATTTGATAATTTCATAATAGTCTTCAAACCTTAAAGGAAAGATTTTAAATTTTATTTGAAAGCCTGCTTGTATTAATCAAACTAAGCTGTTGCTAATTTTGCTGATTTCTTTTTCTTGTATTTCATTTCGCTGAAAGCAAATGTTACTATCAGCATAATGAAAACACCTGCCCACGATGCGGCAGCTGTCCACCAGTTTGAACCACCTTCGTTTACAGTAAACAACATCGATGCACCTGTCAATACAACATTGAACATTGATAATGGAATTAAACCTGTCCATCCTAAGCCCATTAATTGGTCATAACGGAAACGAGGTAAAGTCCAACGAACCCACATAAATACAAAAACAAATAATAATGCTTTTCCGATTAATGCACCTACACCTACTAAGGTAGCGATGTTTGCTCCAACAGTAGCACCGAATTTTTCTGAGGCAAAAGAAGCTACGAAGTCATGCCCAGGATAATCATAACCACCAAAATATAAAGTAGCCATTACTGCACCAGAAATAAACATATTGATGTATTCTGCGAATAAATAGAAGCCTAATTTCATTGATGAATATTCAGTGTGGTATCCACCAATCAATTCAGTTTCACATTCAGGTAAATCGAAAGGCGTACGGTTACATTCTGCAAAAGCACAGATGATGAATATTATAAAACCAAGTGGTTGGTAGAAGATGTTCCAATGTCCATTTTGCTGAGTCTCTACAATAGATTTTGTAGACAAAGAACCCGAAAGCATCAAGATAGCGATGATAGAAAGTCCCATTGCCAGTTCATAAGAAATGTTCTGTGAAGCCGCACGTATAGCACCAATCAATGAATACTTATTGTTTGAAGCCCATCCACCAATTAATACACCATAAACGCCTAAAGAAACAATACCAAATACCCAAAGGATACCGACGTTAACATCAATTCCCTGTAGGTCTAAGATGATGCCGTCTCCTAAATCCAATTTATCTCCAAATGGTACTACTGCTGATGTCATCAATGCCGTAAGCATTGAGATACATGGGCCAGCAATAAAGAGCCACTTGTTAGATTGTGCAGGGATGAAATCTTCTTTCATAAACATTTTTACAGCATCAGCAAGAGGCTGTAAAATACCAAATGGACCTGCTCTGTCTGGTCCTACGCGGTCTTGCATAAAAGCAGCAATGATACGCTCAAAGTAAGTAGAATAGGCCGCTACACCAAGGGTGATAGCGAAGATAATTCCTACATAAATGGCTTTGGCCTTAAATAATATTGATGTAATTTCCATATATCTAAATATGTAAATAGTAAACTATCTACAATCAATTAATTTAATTGCTTTTGTGGGGCTAAAAATGAACGATCACGGTTATCGTCAATCTTTTTATACTGTTCTGCTGCTTGTTTCAATGGAAATGCTGGCGTTATTTTGTTCGCACCATATTTATTCGCAGAAATTACTGAATTGTGTGCTATTTGGGTTGGTCCTTCGATAGTCCAATCAGAAGTCTTTTTACGTTCAAAACGGCATGTATTACAGATGAATTCTTTTACTTCACCCCATTCGTTTTTGCGCGCCGTTACCCTGATTACCTCGTCGCCTCTGTACCAAAGTGTTACTTTTCCTGAGCATTTTCCACAATCGCAACTTGCATCTACTGGTTTCGAGAACCACACACGGCTTTTGAAACGATACGTTTTATCAGTTAAAGCTCCTACTGGACAAACATCAATGATGTTTCCAGAGAAATCGTTATCAATTGCTTTTTCAATATAGGTACTAATCTCAGCATGGTCACCACGATTCATTACACCATGCACACGTCCGTCTGTAATTTGGTCAGCTGTGTACACACAACGGTAACACAAAATACAACGATTCATGTTTAGTTTAATATTTGGCCCTAAATCTACAGGGTCAAATGTATTTCTTTCTTCTACCGTACGTGTTTTAGATACACCGTGTTCAAAAGTGAAGTTTTGCAAATCACATTCCCCAGCTTGGTCACAAATTGGGCAATCTAACGGGTGATTTAACAATAAAAACTCTACAATGCCTTTTCTTACCTCTAATACTTGCTCGTTGATTGTATTTTCTACAACCATACCTTCTTGAATTTGAGTAATACAAGCAGGGACTAGTTTTGGCATCGGACGCGGGTCTTTTTCAGAACCAGCTGTTACTTTAACCAAACAACCACGGCATTTACCACCCGAAGCCTTTAGTGGTTCGTAATAACACATGGCAGGAGGTGCTATATGGGGCCCAATTTGACGAGCCGCCTGCATAATGGTTGTACCTGGGGCTACGTCAACGGTGATGTTATCTATTGTAACTTTCATATAAAAGCTTAATATTTAATTTTGTCGATTAAAACACGGTTTTTCCTAAGAGCAACCTAATTATTAACGATTTGAAGAGTACCTTATCTCAACAATTAGGCAATACTTTCATGCTCGTTTATTTCTTCTAAAATTTGTAATATCTGCGGAGTTATCACAGAAGCATCATAATTTAAGGCTTTCTGATACATTTTTTGCCCAATTTCTTCTCTGAGTAATTTATTCTCAATCAGGGTAATCAATTTATTTTTAGCACTCACGATGCTTCCGTAAGGAATGATTACTCTTTCATCTTTATCCACATATTCAGGAGCACCACCAGCTTTGTCAAAACACACGACAGGGATTTTATTCAAACTTGCTTCAATCATCACCAATGGATGAGGGTCTTCTCTTGAAGAAAGAAAGAATATATCAAAACAAGCCATGTAATCGATGTTGTCTCTGGTAGGAGCAATGACATGCACATGATTTTCAATACCCATTTTTTCCAAATCATACAAAATGTTTTGGTGTTCAACAGAGTTTTTTTGAATACCTATCCACAAAAAGTGAACATCTTTCTTTTCACTAAAAACGGCATTGGCTACTGACAAAAATGTATCAACGCCTTTTCTCCATTCAAAATTTCCGCATCCTCCAATCACTAAAGCATCACTAGGAATATTCAAGCGTTTTCTGATACCTGTTCTGTTTGCATAATGCAACTTATTGAGAATACCATTTACTGAGATAAATGGATTCACAACCGTTATTCTATCTTCAGCAATTTGATGGTTTTTAAACAGATTACTTTTAATCTCTTTTGAGGCGGCTAAAAAATGAGTACAGTTTTGTACTTGATATTCCAAATCCTCTGGTAACGTATATTTCTGTATAGAATTTTCAAGTTCATGTACATATACTACAAAGGGACATTTCAAAAACTCTAGACTTCGCAATAAGCCACCATTGGCAATGGTATTCGAAAAAATCAAATCAAACTTTAGCTCGGCTAACTCTTTGTGTTTTTCCTGATAAAAGTTCAGTTTACGGATTTTGTTTAATTTAAAAACTTTATCGTAAATGATTCTTGAATAAGGGTTTCTTCTTGAGGATTCTTCATTATATTCCCAAAGAATCACATTAGCGACTTTATTAAATTCAGCCAATAAAGTCCCACCTTTTGCTAATAAAAGATATATTTCTAACCCTTGATTTTTTAAAGATTTAAGTAAATCAAGTAGTACATATTGTGCACCCGCAACATTGGCGTCGTGACCAATAAATAATATCTTTTTTTGCATATCCTTTAAATTATAAACTCCAACTTGCCCCTTCACGCATAAATACTGCTCCTTTTTGTGTGGCTTTTTCAGGGAATTTAATGTGCCATTCGAACTCATCACGGAAATGACGAATAGCAGCGGCTACTGGCCAAGAGGCAGCTTCACCTAATGGGCAAATCGTATTACCTTCAATTTTCTTAGCTACATCTACTAATAAATCAACATCTTCCTGACGGCCCTTTCCATGTTCTATTCTATAAAGGACTTTGTCCATCCAGCCCGTTCCTTCACGACATGGCGAACATTGTCCGCATGATTCATGGTGATAAAAACGACCAAAAGTAAGTGTATTGTGAACAATGCAAGTAGTTTCGTCCATTACAACAAAACCACCAGACCCTAGCATAGTTCCCGTAACAAAACCACCATCAGAAAGCGATTCGTAAGTCATCAAACGATTTTCACCATTTACTGTTTTTAGAATCAACTCTGCTGGAAGAATAGGTACTGAAGAACCACCCGCTACGACAGCCTTTAATTGATGTCCGTCTCTAATACCTCCGCACCATTCGTCTGCATAGATAAAATCTTCAACGGTAATACCCAATGGAATTTCGTACACACCCGGCTTACGAACATGACCAGAGGCCGATATTAATTTAGTTCCTGTACTTCTACCGATACCAATTTTAGCGTACTCATCGCCACCATTGTTAATAATCCAAGAAGTAGCAGAAATAGATTCCACATTGTTAACCACAGTAGGGCATTGCCACAAACCTTTTACCGCTGGAAATGGAGGCTTGTTACGAGGATTTCCACGTTTACCTTCCAAAGATTCCAACAAGGCAGTTTCTTCTCCACAGATGTATGCACCACCACCAGGCTGAACAAAAAGGTCAAGATCATATCCAGAACCCAAAATGTTTTTACCTAACAATCCTTTGTCATATGCCTCTTGAATAGCTTTTTCTAGGATATTGACAACATACATTAATTCTCCTCTTACATAAATATAAGAAGTATTTGCTCCTAAAGCATACGACGATACAATCATTCCCTCAATTAAAGTATGAGGCGACTTCATCATCAAATAGTGGTCTTTGAAAGTACCGGGTTCTGATTCATCCGCATTACAAACTAAATAACGAGGAACACCCTCTGGTTTAGCCAAAAAGGACCATTTCATACCCATCGGAAAACCAGCACCGCCACGTCCGCGAATACCTGATTTTTTTACCTCTTCAGTAACCTCATCAGGAGTCATCGTTTTCAAAGCTTTCTCTACTGCTCTATATCCACCATTTTTACGAAAAACATCAATAGTGTCAATGCCTTGTACGTCAATATGTTCAGTTAATATTTTCATTTTTCTATTAAATTTGATTAGCGATACTTCGCATCGAATTCAGATAAAGTATATCAATAAATTACTTTTAAAAGTAGGTATAAGTAGCTTATGTGAATTAAAGAGATGTTAAAACTCACAACTCATCATTCACAACGCTTACTTTGTATCATTACTATTTTGACAACTCATCAATGATTTCATCAACCTTCTCGTTGGTCAAATTCATATAATATTTTTCTCGAATTTGAAACACAGGTCCCCAACCACAGGCTGCTAAGCATTCTACTTCTTTGATGGTAAACTTGCCGTCTGGCGTAGTTTCACCAGTTTCAATTCCTAGTTTTTGCTTTAAGTGGTCGTATACTTCAACGCCGCCCATTAAACAACAAGGCCCCGTACGACAATACTCTATTACGTGTTCACCTACTGGCTCAAGGTGAAACATCGTATAAAATGAAGCCACTTCATAAACTTCAACAGGCTTTATTTTTAGCAAATTAGCCACATAATCCATTACTTCTGAACTACACCATCTCCACTCTGCTTGAGCCAAATGTAAAATTGGAAGCAAAGCTGATTTTTGCTTACCTTCTGGGTAACGTTTAATGATTCTATGAACTAACTCCAACGTATCAGCTGGAAACTGTATGGTTTGTGTATTTGTCATGTTTTATTCTGAATTAAGCAAAAATTACGCGTCTAATTCCCCTGCAATCACATTCATTGACGACATCGTAACGATGGCATCAGAAAGTGTTGAACCTTTAATCATTTCAGGGAATGCTTGATAATAAATATAGCAAGGGCGACGGAATTTTAAACGATATGGTGCACGGCCACCATCTGAGACTAAATAAAAACCAAGTTCGCCGTTACCACCTTCTACAGAATGATATACTTCTCCGACAGGAGCATCAATTTCGCCCATTACAATTTTGAAATGGTAAATCAATGCTTCCATATTGTTATAAACCTCTTTTTTCTCAGGTAAATAATAATGCGGAGCATCTGCGTGGAATGGGCCTTCAGGCAAATTATCTAAGGCTTGTTTAATGATTTTTAAACTCTGCCACATTTCTTCACCACGAACCAAGAAACGGTCATAAGTATCTCCTTTGGTTCCTACTGGAACTTCAAAATCAAAATCTTCATACGACGAATATGGATTCATGGCACGAACGTCATAATCAACACCCGCAGCACGTAGGTTCGGACCCGTAAATCCATAATTTAAAGCACGTTCAGCCGAAATAGCCCCTACATCTATGGTTCTATCCATAAAGATACGGTTTCGTTTTACTAGGCTTTCAAATTCACGAAGTACAGGAGGGAAATCATCAAGGAGTACTTGAATTTTACGGATAGCTTCTTTAGAAAGGTCTCTTTCCATACCTCCACAACGACCCATATTGGTCGTTAGTCGAGCACCACACATTTCTTCGTAGATTTCGTAAATGTGCTCTCTCCACTGCATAACATACAAGAAACCTGTTAAAGCACCTGTATCAACAGCAAGGATAGAATTACAAATGATGTGGTCAGCAACACGCGCTAATTCCATCATGATTACACGGATATATTGTGCTCTTTTAGGTACTTCAACACCCAACAGTTTTTCTACCGTCATGTGCCAACCCATATTATTGATTGGTGATGAACAGTAGTTCATACGGTCTGTAAGCGTTGTGATTTGATAAAGAGGACGACGCTCAGCAATTTTCTCGAATGCACGGTGAATATACCCTACTGTCTGTTCTGCATCAATAATGGTTTCTCCGTCCATCGTCAAGATGTTTTGAAAAATACCATGTGTGGCAGGGTGAGTTGGCCCTAAGTTTAGGGTAGTCAACTCATTGACATACTTTTTATCTATTTGTGCTTTCTCTAAGCCTACGAAAGGGCTTGATACTAATGCGATTTCAGACATATTTTTATAAATTTATCTACCAAATAAGGCATCAATTTTGTCTTGACGAGTGGCGTCTTCTAATGGATATTCTTTACGCATCGGATGATAATCCATTTCTTCGTCGTTCAGAACACGTTCCATTTTGGGATGTCCTAAAAACATAATTCCAAAGAAATCAAAGGCTTCTCTTTCCATCCAATTGGCACATGCATACAAGCCTGTGAGGGTTGGTACTACGATGTTTTCTCTAGTAACGTACAATTTAATAATCAATCTTACATTGTTTTCTAAACTATGTAGGTGATAAATAACGCCAAATTCATGGCTCGGAACGTCTGGAAAATGGATACCGCCTAAATCTGTTAAAAATTGGAATTTGAAGGTCGGATGTTGATATAAGTAATGCATCAACGGCACAATGGTGTCGGTTGTAGTTGTTACGTTCAATAAACCGTAATTTTCTACAATTCCAAAAATATTATCTTCGCCAAATTGTGCGACTAAATCTTGTGCTATTTGTTCGTTTGTCATTGTTAGCTTATCTGTTAATCGTCGTTACTAAAACTTAGTAAAACGGATAACTGTTACTCTATTCCGTAAGATGCTAAAAGTGCTTTGTATTCAGGAGATTCTCTACGACGGCGTTGCTCTGACTTCGCAATTTCTTGAATTTGCATAAAGCCATCCAATATTTGTTCAGGACGAGGTGGGCAGCCTGGTACATAAACATCAACAGGAATGATGCGGTCTATACCTTGTAAAACAGAGTAAGTATCAAAAATTCCACCCGAACATGCACATGCACCTACTGAAAGCACCCAACGAGGCTCTGCCATTTGAAGATACACTTGTTTAAGAACTGGCCCCATTTTTTTAGAGATAGTTCCCATAACCATTAAGATGTCGGCTTGACGGGCTGAAAAAGACATACGTTCAGACCCAAATCTTGAGATGTCGTAGTGTGAGGCCATTGTAGCCATGAACTCGATACCGCAACATGAAGTAGCGAAGGGAAGTGGCCAAAGTGAATTTGCACGAGCAAGACCCACGAGATCATCTAATTTGCCAGCGAAGAAACCTTGTCCTTCAATTCCTTCTGGAGCATCAACTGTTTTTATTATTCTATCGCTCATTGTATCTATTTGTGAATCCAATTACCAGAAAAGTCATTCGAGACCATCTATTCAATAGTCAGAAACACAATATATTATATATTCAACTTATGTGATAACACTGTGAATGAGGAAAGGTTTGTTTATAGAAAAACCTATTCTATTCAACGATACTATTTCTCCCAAGTCAAAACACCCTTCTTGATAACATAGATAAAGCCTACTAATAATAATCCCATAAATACTAACATTTCAAGAAACATAGTAATGGCTACATCAGAAGACGATTTTACCCATCCCATAAAGTTTACAGCCCAAGGATACATAAAAATAATCTCTACATCAAATAACACAAAAAGAATGGCTACAAGGAAGTATTTAACAGAGATAGGCGTGCGGGCATCACCAACTGATTCGATACCACATTCAAACGCATCATCTTTAAGTACACTATGACGTTTAGGTCCTAGCCAGTGTGTTGCAAGCATTGTTGCAACAATAAATGCTAAAGCAGCCCCTAATTGAACAAGTATTGGAAGGTAATCTGACGGTTGATAGTTCATTGTTGATTTTTTGAGTTTTAGGTTTTGATTTTCAGATGTTTACATCTTCTTCTCCAAACCGATACGTTATTTGACTAGTATCTTTTCAAAATTTATCTGCAATTTACTGATAAAATTTTGTTTGCGACATTTTTTTAATGCTAAAATTAGAGGGAAATGCCAAAGAGAATACAGAAAGCCATGTTATAATCTGTTATATGGATTCATACTAAATAAGACATCCGTGTTTTAACATTTAATAGCTTTATATGAATCAGTATCAGAAGCATATCTGCTCGTTAATTTCTGATTTTTTACGCCTAAAAATTTTATTGAAAAACAAATGCAAGGCTAAGATGATGTTAGTCGTTAGAGTTTTGATTGTGTTTATTAACTTGCTAAAAATATTCATCATGGAACAAGACAACATAAAATTTATGAAGAGAGCCATCGAATTATCTATCAAAGGAAGTTCGGATGGAAAAGGAGGGCCTTTTGGAGCAGTGATTGTGAAAAATGGAGAAATTGTGGGGGAAGGTTATAATCAAGTGACCTCTACGAACGACCCAACGGCTCATGCGGAGGTAATGGCTATCAGAGATGCTTGCAAAAACTTGAATACTTTCCAATTGGCAGATTGTGAGCTGTATACTTCATGCGAGCCATGTCCGATGTGTCTGGGAGCAATCTACTGGGCACGTCCTTCAAAAGTATATTTTGGCAACACGCGCGACGATGCCGCTAAAGTGGGTTTTGATGATGCCTTTATTTATGACGAAATTCCCTTGCCCATTTCTGAACGCCAAATCCAGATGATTCCTTTGGGAAGAGAGGAAGCTCAACAAGCTTTTGATTTGTGGCAAAACATGAATAACAAGATTGATTACTGAATCCAATTTAATTTTATATACTATTTCCAATTAATATTCATGAAAAAAACAATGACACGCTACTCGTTGAATCTTGTAGCCCTTTCCTTACTCTCGTATCAAATTTCTGCTCAGCAAAAAACTAAAGTAGAAGATTTTACGGCAGAGAACCTATTTACCAATAATATCGAAGGCCCTAATTTTGACAAAGCAGGGAATTTATATGTAGTTAACTTTAAAGAAGATGGCACAATTGGTAAAGTGAAACCTGATGGTACTTGTGAATTGTTCCTGACTTTGCCGAAAGGGAGTACCGCCAATGCCATTCAGTTTGATAAAGCAGGTAATATGTTATTAGCCGATTTTTCTGGTCATAATATATTAAAGGTGAATATGAAGAATAAGGCAATCTCTACGTATTGCCATAATGATGCCTTCAATCAGCCCAATGATATTTGTATTACCCAAAAAGATGTCATTTTCGCCTCAGACCCTAATTGGAAAAACTCAACGGGAAAAATTTGGCGTATTGATAAAGGTGGAAAAGAAACTTTATTAACAGACCAAATGGGGACTACTAATGGTATTTGTTTGAGTCCAAATGAAAAAATATTGTATGTCAATGAAAGTGTTCAGAAAAAAGTTTGGGCTTTTGATGTTGACCTTGCAGGGAATATTTCCAATAAAAGACTATTTACTTCTTTTGAAGATGGAGGTTTGGATGGAATGAAGTGTGATACTAAGGGAAATTTGTATGTTTGTCGCTGGGGACTAGGTAAAATACTCGTATTTGCTAAAACAGGTAAATTGGAGAAAGAAGTACAACTGAAAGGCTTACAAAGCAGTAATATCGTATTTAGCCCAGATAAAAAATATGCTTACGTAACCTTACAGGATAGAAAAGGGATGGAGCGTTTTAATTTGAAGTAAGGGGTGAGCTGTTAGCTATGAGCCTTGAGTTGTGAGGAATGAGCCTTGAGCTATAAGCTGTCATTGCCTAAATCATAAACTAATGGCTTAAAGCTGACAACTCAAAGCTCAAAGCTCATAGCTCAACATCTATTCCCCCGCATTTAAAAACGATTTTAATTCAGTCGCATCTGAAGGCTTCATTCTGCCTGCTAAAACCAAACGAAGTTGACGTCTGCGTAAAGCACCATCATAAAGTGCTTTTTCCTCTTCGGTTTCTGTTAATGAAATAGGCACATCTATCGGGCGACCACTTTGGTCAACTGCTACGAAAGTAAAAAAAGCTTTATTCGTACTTACTCTTTGTTGAGCAGGAATATCTTCTGCCCATACATCTATTACCACTTCCATAGAAGAACTAAAAGCACGGGTAACTTTTGCTTGTAGCGTAACTACACTACCTAGTGGAATAGACTCTTTAAAAGATACATTATCTACAGAAGCAGTAACTACAATACGGTTTGAATGTTTCTGAGCACAAATAGCACCCACAACATCCATCATACGCATAAGGTTACCACCCATCAAATTTCCTAAAGTATTGGTATCGTTCGGAAATATCATTTCCGTCATAGTAGTAAGAGATTCTGAAACGTATTTAGTTTTTGTCATTTTAATTGGATGAAGGTTATATTTTTTGGTTTTTTGGAGGGATCGGTCGTCGGTTTTCGGACTTCGGATTTCAGCTTTTGGGCTTCGGTTATTGGTTTTCAGGAGTTAGCTTTTAGAATTTTCATGCTTTTGGAATATTTAGCTTTCAACGTAATCAAGAAATAAAATAATGACCGAAAGCTGATGTCTGACAGCCGAAATCCGAAAGCCATCTACTCTTCCGAATTAGTACTTATTTCATCAAGATTGATGGTATTGAAATGTTCATGCGCTTTTAAAACAATTGCCAAAGCAACAACGGCTTCACAAACGGCTACTACAATTACAAAGAGCGCAAACATTTGTCCTTGCAAGTCAGGGTCGTTTTTACTGAATGCTACAAGGTTTAGGTTTACAGCATTGAGCATCAATTCTATTCCCATCAACACAACGATAACATTTCGTTTAGTAACTACAACAGCCAAGCCTATGCTGAATAATAAAGCACCTGTGAGTAAATAATATGAAAGAAAACTATTGTCCATGTTGAAAATATCTACAGCGTTTATCAATATTTATACTTTAGATTTATTACTTAGATATGCCGCACCAATTAACGTTGCCATTAATAAAATACCTGAAACCTCAAAAGGTAGGACAAAGTCCGTCATTAATAAAATACCAATATTTTGAGTAGTAGAAAAAGTCTCGGTGGTTTCGAATAAATAAGATTGTATTTTAATGAAATCAGCCCTTGCAAAAGAGTAGAAAAGTAGCCCGAATAATCCGATGGCGACAACAAATCCAATTAATCGGTTAGTATTTGTACCAATAATATCATTCTTGCCATTCTCCTTACTTCCTTTTTGATTGGTAAGCATTACCCCAAAAATCAATAAAACTAAAATTCCTCCTACATATACTAAAAGTTGAGTAATAGCCAGAAAGTCTGCACCAATCAATACATATAGTGCCGCAATACCAAAGAAGGTAAGCAAAAGGCTGAATGCAGCATATAATACATTTTTACTCCACAAAACAACACTTGCAGAGACGGCTATTAATAAGATAAATGCTATAAAAATAAAAGGTATCAATTGTCAGTTTTTGGTTTAGGTTTAAACGAAGGTTTAAAAACTGGCTTTGGTCTTGGAGCAGGAACAACTTCCTCAGCTTTTATCTCTTCAACTTCCTTTTTTACTTCTAGTCCAGCGTCTTCTAGTCCTGTGTCTTGCTTCTTAAACGAAGGTTTAAAAACAGGTTTTGGTCTTGTAGTAGGAGTGACATCTTCTACTTTAATTTCTTCTAGTCTAGCGTCTTGTGTCTTAAGTCCTTCTGGTACAGTATCTTCCAGTGCTTCTTCCTTTTTCTTAAACGAAGGCTTAAACACAGGCTTCGGTCTTGGAGCAGGAGTAGCTTCTTCTACTTTAGTTTCTTCTAGTCTAGCGTCTTGTGTCTTAAGTCCTTCTGGTACAGTATCTTCCAGTGCTTCTTCCTTTTTCTTAAATGAAGGTTTAAAAACAGGTTTTGGTCTTGGGGCAGGGGAAACTTCTTCTAGTCTAGCGTCTTGTGTCTTAAGCCCTTCTAGTGCAGTATCTTCCAGTGCTTCTTCCTTTTTCTTAAACGAAGGTTTAAAAACAGGTTTTGGTCTTGGGGTAGGAGTGACATCTTCTACTTTAGTTTCTTCTAGTCTAGCGTCTTGTGTCTTAAGCTCTTCCTGTCCATTGTCTTCCAGCCCTGTATCTTTTTTCTTAAACGCAGGCTTAAAGGCTGGTTTCGGTCTTGGGGCAGGGGAAACATCTTCTACTTTAGTTTCTTCTAGTCTAGCGTCTTGAGTCTTAAGTCCTTCTAGTGCAGTGTCTTCCAGTGCTTCTTCCTTTTTCTTAAATGAAGGTTTAAAAACAGGTTTTGGTCTTGGGGCAGGGGAAACATCTTCTACTTTAGTTTCTTCCAGTCTAGCGTCTTGTGTCTTAAGCCCTTCTAGTCCAGTATCTTCCAGTGCTTCTTCCTTTTTCTTAAACGAAGGTTTAAAAACAGGGTTTGGTCTTGGGGTAGGAGTGACATCTTCTACTTTAGTTTCTTCTAGTCTAGCGTCTTGTGTCTTAAGCTCTTCCTGTCCATTGTCTTCCAGCCCTGTATCTTTTTTCTTAAACGCAGGCTTAAAGGCTGGTTTCGGTCTTGGGGCAGGGGAAACATCTTCTACTTTAGTTTCTTCCAGTCTAGCGTCTTGTGTCTTAAGTCCTTCTAGTCCAGTATCTTCCAGTCCTTCCTCTTTTTTCTTAAACGAAGGCTTGAAGGCTGGTTTCGGTCTTGGGGCAGGGGAAACATCTTCTACTTTAGTTTCTTCCAGTCTAGCGTCTTGTGTCTTAAGTCCTTCCAGTCCATTGTCTTCCAGTCCTGTATCTTTTTTCTTAAATGCAGGCTTAAAGGCTGGTTTTGGTCTTGGAGCAGGAGCAATCTCTTCGGGTTTAGTATCCTCCAATCTAGCGTCTTCTAGTCTAGTGTCTAGCGTCTTAAATTCACCTTCAGTCTTCTTGGTTTTCAACCCTTTCATGGCTTCTTTTTCAAGCATGAATTGGTCATAAAGCTCACGTTTCTCTTGGGCTTGTTCAGGAGAAAGATTTCCGAATGCAAAATTATGTTTGGTAATATCAAATACAGAAAAATCGTACTCGTGTGTCATTGTCAAACATTCAGTCGGACAAACAGTAGTACACAACCCACAGAAACAGCATTTTGCCATATCTATATCAAACTTTGCTGCATACAAACGAATCGCAGAACCATCAGAAGCATACCCAGCAATGCCCGTAGCCTTGATAGGCTCTATTTCGATACAATCAACAGGGCATACCTTCGCACATTTATCACAGACGATACAATCGTCCATCTCATTATGTAGTTGATAACGACCATTGTCAGGCAATGGAAGCTTCTCATGGGGATACTGTAATGTAACAATGCCTGTTTCTTGTTTGAAGTAATCAGGATTATTTACAAAAATTGGTTTTCGGCTTTGGCGTGCTTCTTTCAAGTGTCTCCACGATAGCGAGAGCCCTTTCAACGAAGATTTTATACCTTCTTTGATATTGCCGAAGTATGTATTGTTTGCTCCTTTATGCACAGTGTTAATAAATTTTCAATTATTGGGTCACCGAATGAATCCTATACTTAACTATGTTTTGCCAATAATTAAACACAAAGGTACGTTCTGGTGATTAACAAAAGAAAGAACAATTGGCTTTTCTCTTGGTTACTTTGTTCAATTGACCTTATTGTCTGAGATTCTGAGGGTTATTTTTTAGAAATACTTTTTATTTAAGAGAAAAAAGATAAAAATATTTAAGAAAATCAGCGAAAACAATGTAAAACTTTTTGCATATACCAAAACAACTCCGTAATTTTGCGTTCCCAATTTTTAACTGGATGCCCGTTCAGAAAGAAAATAAGGCAAAATCATTGAAAATCAGAG
Source organism: Arcicella aquatica (assembly GCF_034928825.1). Taxonomy (NCBI): domain Bacteria; kingdom Pseudomonadati; phylum Bacteroidota; class Cytophagia; order Cytophagales; family Flectobacillaceae; genus Arcicella; species Arcicella aquatica. The sequence goes on from NZ_JAYFUL010000017.1 coordinate 17,859, forward strand.
TCGTTCCAACTTTGATTTACCGAAAATACTTTCACAGCAATTAATAAGAGTCCACCGTGAATATATTTTTTGTAACACCTTATGGCAAAGGTGCTTTCTTTGAGAAAACATTTAGGACTTTTAAAATCTTAATAAAGTGGATACTTTAAGTTATAAAACCATCTCAGCCAACAAGGCTACCACAGAAAAGGGATGGGTTATTGTAGATGCAGAAAATCAGATTGTAGGTCGTTTGACTTCTGAAATTGCAAAAATTTTACGTGGAAAGCACAAGCCTTCTTTCACTCCGCATGTTGATTGTGGTGATAACGTTATCGTTATTAATGCTGATAAAATTCGTTTTACTGGCAAGAAAATGACTGATAAAGTTTATATCCGTCACACAGGGTATCCAGGTGGACAGCGTTTTGCAACGCCAAGAGAAGTGTTAGCGAAAAACCCAAGAGGAGTTGTAGAAGCTGCCGTTAAAGGTATGTTGCCTAAAAACCGTTTGGGAAGCCGTTTGTTCACTAACTTGTATGTATATGCAGGTACAGAACATCCACACGCAGCTCAACAACCAACTGAAATTAAATTCTAATAATCGTTATTTGTTATTCGTTATCCGTTATTCGTCTTTACGAATTAACCATTAACAGATAGCTGATAACTTCTCTATAAAAAAATGGCAGAAGTAACTAATACATTAGGAAGAAGAAAAACAGCTGTTGCCCGTCTTTATATGACTCCAGGTAACGGTACAATTCTTGTGAATGGTCGTGCTTTGAATGAGTACTTTCCATCTGAAATTTTACAAATTATCGTTAATCAACCATTTGCATTGACTAAGACTGAAGGTTCTTATGATATCAAAGCAAATCTTGATGGCGGTGGAATCAAAGGACAAGCAGAAGCGCTTCGTTTAGCTATTTCTCGTGCTTTACAAGAAATTGACCCTGAGCGTCGTCCAGCTTTGAAAAAAGAAGGATTCTTAACGCGTGACCCTCGTATGGTAGAACGTAAGAAACCAGGTCGTAAGAAAGCTCGTCGTAAATTCCAGTTCTCGAAACGTTAATATTCGTTGTAATTTGGAAATCTGGCAATTTGAAAGTCAAAAAATATCATTTTCAAATTTTCAAATCTCCAGATTTTCAAATTACTTCTTCACTAATACTTACAGTGACCGATGTGTTAGTGATATATTTTTCATATTTTTTCATTTAAAAAATTGGTCGTTCAGCTCTTAATACGAGAAAAAATGAGGTTTTATAGTTTGAAGTGTTAAACCATTTTCAAATTTTCAAATCCCCAAATTTTCAAATCACAAAGGCTGATGACTGTCAGAAAATGGCACAATTAGAATACAAAAACCTTTTGGATGCTGGTGTTCACTTTGGACACATGACACGTAAGTGGGATCCAAGAATGGCTCCATACATCTTTATGGAGAAGAATGGTATCCACATTCTTGATTTGAACAAAACTTTAGCTTGTTTAGACGAAGCTTGTACTGCTATCAAAGCAGTAGTTCGTTCAGGTCGTAAAGTAATGTTTGTTGCTACAAAGAAACAAGCACAAGAAATTGTTTCTGAAGAAGCTCGTCGTTTGAAAATGCCATACGTAACTGACCGTTGGTTAGGTGGTATGCTTACAAACTTCGCTACTGTACGTAAATCAATCAAAAAAATGTCAACTATCGACAGATTATTGAAAGATGAAGTAACAGTAAAAGCTTTAGCAAAACGTGAGCGTTTGATGATGTCTCGTGATAAAGAGAAAATGGAAAGAGTATTAGGCGGTATTACTGACCTTACTCGTTTGCCAGCAGCTCTTTTCATTGTTGACGTTAAGCGTGAACACATTGCAGTAGCAGAAGCAAAAAGATTAGGTATTCCAGTTTTCGCAATGTGCGACACTAACTCGAACCCTGATTTAGTTGACTATCCAGTACCAGCTAATGATGATGCTTACAAATCAATCGCTTTGATTACTTTAGCAATTGGTAAAGCTATCGAAGAAGGCTTAATGGAGCGTAAACAAGATAAAGATGATGCTCGTTTAGCAGAGGAGGAAGAAGCGAAACGTTTAGCTGACGAAGAGGCAGCTAAAGAAGCAGCGAAAGTTGCGGCTAAATACGAGAAAGAAGATTAATAATAATTTGAAGATATGATAATCTGAGAAAGCCATAGGAACTATCTTTTTGTCATAACTTTATCATTATAATTTATCAAAATTGAGCAGCCCATGGAATTCTATGGGCTGTTCCTTTAAAAATTAACATTGAATTAGCGAATGCGGATTGCGATTTTAACGTAATAAATGCCAGTTCAATTTAGCAATCCGTAAATCCAAAATCTAAAATCAATAAAACGATGGCTATTTCAGCAGCAGACGTTAATAAGTTAAGACAAATGACCGGTGCGGGCATGATGGATTGTAAGAAAGCCCTTACTGAAGCAGGTGGTGATTTTGAAGCCGCTATTGATATTCTTCGTAAAGCAGGCCAAAAAGTGGCAGCTAAACGTGCAGACAATGCTACTAACGAAGGTGTAGTATTAGTTGCTATTAGCGAAGATGGAACAAATGGTAAATTAGTTGCTTTAGCTTGCGAAACTGAACCAGTTTCTAAAGTAGCAGATTTCAATGAATTAGCTGCTGCTTTATTAGCATCAGCAGTTGCTACAGATGCAGCAGATAAAGATGCTTTATTAGCTTCTACTTTAGCTGACGGACGTAACGCTCAAGAAGCAATGGTTGAATTAACTGGTAAAATTGGTGAGAAAATCAATGTAGCTGGTTATGAAAATATCACTGCTGATAAGGTTGTTTCTTATATCCACTCTAACAACAAAATCGGTGTTTTAGTAGCATTTACAAACGTAACAGGAACTGATGTTACTGAAGTTGGTAAAGATATCGCTATGCAAATCACTGCAATGAAACCAGTTGCTTTAGATAAAGACGGTGTTGATGCAGCTACTATCGAACGTGAAATCGAAATCGGTAAAGACCAAGCTCGTCAAGAAGGAAAACCAGAAGCAATGTTAGAAAAAATTGCAACAGGTAAATTAGAGAAATTCTACAAAGAAAACACTTTGTTGAACCAACAATTTGTAAAAGACGGTTCTATCAATATCAAACAATTGTTAGAGCAAACTCAAAAAGGATTAACTATCAGTACTTTCAAACGTATTGCTTTAGCATAATTTACTTTCGAGTAATAATATTAAGAAAAGGCTTCCAGCAATGGAAGCCTTTTTTGTTGCTATAATTTTAATATAATTATGTTTTTTCATGATAAGATTATATTTAAGTAGAATAATAAGTATTTTTACCTGCTATGCAACGCTTATGAAAATAGAGCTGTCTATGTAATTGTTAAGGTCAAATTTATTTAAACGTAAAAACCATTACACAATGAAAAAATTAATGTTTCTAATGACAGCTTTTATTGGTGTCATGTTAGCGAGTTGTTCAAAGCAAGAGGATTTAACGGCTTCGGATGATAATTATTCAGCGTTAGAAGTATCTGCTGCCCGTACGGCTGCTGTGACTGATACGGTTACCAAACAAAAATGTAAAGGAAATATCACAAGTATTGACCCAGCGGCTTTGCCAACTACTATCACTACTTATATTTCTACTAATTATGCAGGAGCAAGTATCAAGTTTGCTGGTAAGGATGCCCAAGGGCAGTATGTAGTAGGTGTTTCTTTAAATAATGTTGAAACAGGGCTATTGTTTGATGCCAATGGTGTATTTGTAAAAACACTTCAGCATTATGCTAAAAAAGCGAAACTAACAGAAGTAGATATTACTACATTGCCAGCTACGCTAACAAGTTATATTACTACTAATTACGCAAGTTATACTGTAAAACGTGCTGGTAAAGATGCTGATGGAAATATTTATGTAGCTATAAGTGATGGAACAAACCGTAAAGTACTTTTATTTGATGCGACTGGTGCGTTCAAACAAGCGTTAGAAACGCCACTACATAAAATTGTGAAACTTAAAAAACACTAGGATTTTAGTAAGACAAAATCCCTTATAATCATTGACTATTTCGATGTTATAAGAAGACTAATAATTCGACAGAAGAGGCTTTCAGCAATGGAAGCCTCTTCTGTTTTTATATGATAATTCAATAATAAAATCATGATTATGTGCTTAAGAAGTACATCTAAAATTATCATCATTAAATTATTAAAGATGAATAAAAGAATTAAAAGCGTAATAATTTATTCTAAATAATGTACCGTTAAATAAATTTAGATACCGCTCAATAATTTTCAGATTGTTCTAAATTCATTTATTTACAATTTTATGCCTAGTAATTATTGCTAAACAACATTATCAAAATCAATTAAATGATGAAAACAATCAAATCTGTAGTCCTTTATTGGGCGCTAGTCACATCGCTTGCGATAGTTAGCGGTTGTGAAAACAAAGGAAACTCCAATAATACCACCAAAGTGGATGGAGCAAAACTCTTTTCTGATATCATGTTTATCGAAGGAGACGCGAGTGTGAATATTCCTGAATTGAAAAAGATTCGAGATTATGCCGGTATCGACAAGTTTAACGCTGCTCAAAAGAAAACGTATGCTAAATACAAAGAATTTGTCATCGCAGATATTAAGAAGCAATCTCCCGAGTTTTTTGAGGAATTTAGAGCAATGGTACAAAGTGGCGACCCTGTATTAGTTCAAACAGCATTAAAATATGCAGGCGAGAAAATACTTGGCTCTACAAGTACCCTGATGCCTTTGCTTATTTTAAAAAGAAATCCCGAGCTAATAGATAGCCTTTATTCAAAAGAAGATAAAAAGAAATTAAGAGAATTGGCTGAAGTGTCTGATTTTGCCAAGTTAAAAGAGCTTCTTAATGTGCCCGACCCTGAAGGTAGGTTATTAAAAGGACTTATGACCAATAGGGTTACAAATCTCCAGATTAATCAGAACAGAATGGTGAATTTATTTCCAGGACCGAATACAAATAGTATGTTGGCTGTGAATAAAAACAGAAACTTTGATTTGAATTTTGATAGAGATATCAATTTCAATTTGAACACCAATAAAAACTTAAACTTACAGCTTGACAGAAATCTCAATCGTCTTCAAAATCTCAATTTTAATAGAAACATAGATGTAAATTTTAACAGATTAGCAGATATTGGAGCAGGCAGTTGGTTTAACGTGAACGAAAATGTGAATGAAAACAAGAATGTAAACGTAAACCAGAATGTAAATATCAATCAAAATGTGAATGTGCACGAAGCTGTTAATATAGCAGTAGCGGTAAATGTTGTGTTGTTTGCCATTGATAATACCCCTATGCCATCTGATCTTTTTGGAAAAGAGGTTTTATTTCAAGAGCAATTAGTGAAATCAATCACAAAACAATATCAATTCAGAATATGAGAGCCTTATATATCGTGGGGCAACTATTCGTGGTAATGTTTGTGATTCTGACAATGACAATCTCTTTGCCCCATAATCCATTGTCGATTTACAACACGGAGGTAACAAGTACTTTCCAGTCTTTTTTACCCGAAGGATGGGCATTTTTTACCCGTAATCCTAAAGAAGATGAAGTGATAATTTATTATAAAGAAAATGGTAAGTGGATACAAAATCCACTTACCCCACTTTCAAAACCGGGTAACTCATTTGGATTAAATAGACTTGTAAGAGCTCAATCTGTTGAAATGGCTATGATTATTCCTCAGCCATCTGAAAACGACTGGCAGCATTGTAAGGGAAATTTTGTTGATTGTATCAAAAAAGATACGACCAAAATAATAGAGGTTAGAAATATCTCTCCAATGCCTATTTTGAAAGATACAATAGCAATAGTAAGTTATTCTCCCGTTCCTTGGGCATGGTCTGAACTTAAAAAGAGTGAAGAGATGCCAGCTAAATATGTAATTCTAAAAGTGTTATGTGGCAAGAAATAGATAATCAAATCGAAAGAAAACTAAGCCTAAATATTTGGAGCAATGTTTATGGCTTAGGCAGGTCGCTTATTGCGTTGAGTGTTTTACTTACCTTATTAATGAATGATGTAAGTACGCTATTCAGACCAATATTGGGCGTTGATGATATACCAATGTGTAATGGATTAAGTGGGAAAATTAGTCTTTTTTGCCTATTATCCAATAACCTTGAATTAGCAAGATGGATTAGTATCGTCATTTTATTTGTAGTAACAATCGGTTGGAGACCTAGAATCATGGGGGTGTTACATTGGTGGATAAATTATAGTTTAATTTCATCAGCTCCATTGGTAGATGGTGGTGAACACGCCGCTACAGTAATTAGTTTTTTATTAATTCCAATTACTTTAACAGATAGTCGTTTATGGCATTGGGAAACTGCCGAGAATCCGAAGGTTGGTGCTAAATATAGATATAAGCACTTAGTGGCTTCTATTTTTTATGATTTAGTGAGAATACAAGTAGCAGTTATTTATTTACACTCGGCCGTTGGCAAATGTAGTGTATTAGAATGGCAAAACGGAACAGCGCTTTATTATTGGTTTACAGACCCAATGTTTGGAATGGCGAATTGGCTTAAACCTATCGTACTACCAGTGTTACAAAATCCGTTCTCATTAACGATTATCAATTGGTGGGTAATTATCCTAGAATTTTTGCTTTTTGCAGGATTATTCATGAGTAAAAATAATAGAGGTACGATATTATTTTTAGGAATATTATTTCATGTTTTAATAGGCTTTGTACATGGCTTAGTAAGTTTTGCTTTAATCATGATTGGTGCGCTAATCTTATTTTTACGACCTTTTGAGTATGAGTTTTCATTTAAGTTTAGCAAAATTAGCTTTTTCAAGCTCTTTAATTTGAGTAATACATAAGGTTTTTAAGGCAAACTGATTTTTATAAACCCCACAACTATTGAACATTTCAATATCGTGGGGTTTATGCTTTTATAAAGCCTATTGATTTTTAAGCTATAATTCAATTAAGAGGCGTATTTTTGCATTCTTTAAATAAGAATGACATTCCATGAAAATTCTGCATACTGCCGATTGGCATTTGGGTAAAAAACTCCATAAATACGACCTTCACGAAGACCATCAACTGTTTTTGGACTGGCTGATAGCCACTATCCAAGAACGAGAGATTGATGTCTTATTAATTGCTGGGGATATTTTCGACCTTGCCAATCCTCCTGCCGAAGCCAGAATGCTATATTATTGGTTTTTACGACAAATGATTGTACAGAAATGCAAAATCATTATTACGGGTGGAAACCACGACTCTGTGTCAATGCTAAATGCACCAAAGGATATTCTGGCGATGTTGGATGTTATCGTTATTGGCGGTGTTACGCCCAATATTGAAGACCAAATAATTGATTTAAAGGAGGTAATTGTTTGTGCTATTCCTTATTTGCGGGATGCGGATTTGCGTCAGCCAGTGGAGGGAGAAACGCCCTCAGGACGTATTGAAGCAGTACGGAATGGTATTAAAAATCATTATGACCAATTAGCTAATATATGTCATGAACGTTTCCCAGGGATACCTGTTATCGCTATGGGGCATTTATATGCAAATGGTTCTATCGGGTCTGAATCTGAACGAGAAATCCAGATAGGTAATCTGGCTTCTTTTGAAGGAAGTGATTTTTCTGAGCTACTTGATTATGTAGCATTAGGACACATACATCGACCACAGAGAGTGTCAGGGAAAGAACATATTCGTTATTCTGGGTCGCCGATAGCGTTGAGTTTTAGTGAAAAAAGTGATTTGAAGGTTATTACTGAATTGGAAGTGAAACATGGTAAAATTACGCGGATAGAAGATATTCTTATTCCTAAAAACAGGTTATTAAAGAAAATAAGCGGAGATTTTGAAAAGGTGAAAAGTCAACTGAGTAGTTTTCAAAATGAATGCCTTTTGAAAGCATTTTTAGAAATAGAAGTAATTGAAGAATTGCATAACCCGCTTTTAACAAGAGAGTTGAATGACATCATAGCCGTTTTTGAAGACGACAATGCCATTGTGCTGAAACATAGAATTACGTTTAAAAATGAAGTACAAAGTACCGAAGAGCTTTTTTATGAAGGAGAACACATTGATGATATCAATGAAACCGAGATTTTAAAAAGAAGATTGGAAAAAGAAAGCGGACTTTCAGAAGAACATCAGGCTTTATTGATGGAAGCTTTTACGGAATTATTACAAAAAGTTAAGGAGGAGAATTAGGCGATGAAAATCAATAAAATATATTTAAAAAATATCAACTCTTTTAAAGGAGAGCATAGTATTGATTTTACGGCAAGTCCACTATCAACAGCTGGGCTTTTTGCCATTGTTGGCCCAACGGGAGCGGGGAAATCTACCTTGCTTGATGCCATCACTTTGGCATTGTTCAACCGAGTACCAAGATTTGATAAAAAGATTTCTAAGGATTTAGTGGGTTCTGGCGGGTCAATTCTGACTCGTGGGGAAAAAGAATGTGTCGTTGAAGTAGAATATGTTTGTAAGTCGGGGGTATATGTGTCTAAATGGTGGATAAATGTCAATAGAAACAATAATCTGAATGATTATGGCATGGAGCTAATTGATAAAGCCAAAGACCAGATTATTACCAATAAAAAAACAGATGTACCTGATAAAAACCAAAGCCTGATAGGGTTGAATTATGATCAATTTGTAAAATCAATTTTGCTTTCGCAAGGTGAATTTTCAAAGTTTTTGAAGTCGGGGAAAGACGAGCGTGGAAAATTGCTGGAAGATATCACGGGTATGCAAATTTATCGCTTATTAGGTAAAAAAGCTTTTGAAATTAATAATGAAAAAGGTGGAGAATTAAAGCTTAAGCGTAATCAAATAAAAAGTGTTTCAGATAAATTAGTAGCCAAAGAGATTGCTGAAAACTGGGAAAAAGATTTACTTGAAAAAGAATTATTGATTAGTCAGGCGAATGAAAATATTGAAAAAACTTCAGAAAGTATTCGAGTAAAAAATGCCTTGGCAATCATCAATCAAGAAATATTTCAGAAGGAAAAAGATTTTGTTAGTACGAAGGCTATTTGGCAACAATTTGAAACGGAGAAGCTACCAATATTACAGCAACACCAACTTGTTGAACCTTTCAGAGAGCAGATTGCACAGGTAAAGAATGATGAAAAAGAACTTGTAAATCTGCAAAATAGGCAAGAAACTCAAACGAAGGATTTACTTAATAATCAAGAGGCATTTAAACAAAACCTAGAAGCCATTGCAGCGCTGACTAAACAAGAAGTAGGAGCAGAGAATGCACGTGAGGTATTGTTAGAGTATCGTAGAAAAGTAACGGAATTAATGCGTGAGTTGAGCGAACAAGAAGGTACATTGAAGGCTAAGCAACAGCAAATTAACGAGTCAATATCCTTCCTGAGAATTCCTCAATTAAGTAGTTTGTCAGTCAATCAATTGGCTGATAGTTCTTTAGTACTTATTCAATCGGTCGCACAGGCACAGAAAGTACAGATGGAAAAATGGTATGAAATTGCTGAGATTTCATCACCAGAAGAAATAGAAGAAAAAGGATATCGGTTAGAGTTTGAGGTGAAATTGTACCATCAACTAAACCAATTGATTAGTGAGTATAGTAACCTAAAGACGCTTTTTAATGAAGCTGAAAAAGAGGAGAAAAACCAGCTTGAAAGCCAAAATTTAAACACGCTTGTTCTTGAAAAAAAACAAACCTTACTAGCTACACTTATTAAGAAAATAGAGCAGTTAGAAAGTGAAAAAGAACGTTTAGGAAAGTCTTACAATTTTGAAAAAGATAGAGCTACGTTGTTGAAAAAAGACGAAGCTTGTCCGCTTTGCGGTTCGTTGGAACATCCTTTTCTGAGCCACTATGCTAATAATTATGTGGAGATAGACCAAGACTTAAAAGCTCAGAAAATAGCAGAAAAAGGATTAAGCAATGAAGTGAATATTTTGACAACACAAATAGCTTCAGCACGACAAATTGAAATAAAAGAACAACAGAAAAAGCAAGGATTTCAGGATAAACTAACTGAAAAGCATGTAGAAATAACGGATATAAAACAGAATTTACAGCTAGATAAAGTAGGGAACAGGACGTGGGTGCAAGACCAAATAAAATTGAAAGAAGGGCAAACAGAAGCTTTGAACCTATTGGTAAAGTCTGCTAAAGTATTAGAAGATTTAAGGACTTTACACAAAATTGTAAAAGAAACAAAAGGTTTTCAAGAACAGAAAAATACCCTTCTTGATACCATTAAAGGTTTATATGCTGGCAAGAATATCAATAATGATTGTGATATACTACAACAACAATTCTCTGAATTACAAACAAAAATCACTGCTAATCAACATATAATTCAGCAACTTCGTACAGAAATTAAAGAAAAGAGTGAAGCGGTAAAAGAAGTACAAGATGAATTGTTGAAGGCTTTGCAGAGTTTAGGTTTTACCGGTGTAGAGGAAGCTCAAAAACAATTGCTTTCTGTAGAACAAAGTAAAAGCTTGCGTGATGAACAAGAAAAACTCAGAACAAGAATAACAGTTTTAGAAAACGAATTGAAGAGTAAAAGAATAGAGTTTGAACAAAAACAGCAAGAAGATAACCCAAGAATAGGCTTGGAAGAGCTTATAGCATTTAGTAAAACTTTGCAAGAACAGCGAAAAGCAGTGGCTGATGAAGTGGTAGATTTAAGGGTAAAAATACAGTCTCAGAACACGCTTTTCAACGAAGTGTCAGTTTTAACACAAGAAATTGTGTTCTTAGAAAAATCTAATTTGAAGTGGGAATTATTAAACCGATATATTGGAGATGCAGAAGGGAAAAAATTTAGTACATTTGCACAAGGCTTGACATTAACGAGACTGGTGGCTTTATCTAATCGACGATTAGCGGAGCTGTCAGATAGGTACTTATTGGACAAACCCGCTGAGAATGAGGATGATGAACTCATGATTGTTGACCAGTATATGGGAAATGAGCGTCGTTCGGTAAAAACACTTTCGGGTGGAGAGACCTTTATGGTGAGTTTATCATTGGCATTAGCCTTATCAGATTTGGCCTCTAAGAATGTAAAACTTGAAAGTCTTTTTATTGATGAGGGTTTTGGTACCCTCGACCCCGAAACGCTTGATTTGGCGTTGAGTACTTTAGAAAAACTACAGCAAGAAGGACAAAAGAATATAGGGATTATTTCACACGTAGAATCAATCAAAGAAAGAATTTCAACCCAAATAAAATTGGAGAGAAATAATAGAGGTTTTAGTAAAATAGAAATAAAAAGTTAGCTTTTTGTAAACTTAAATATTTGATAATCAACATTCATTTACAGAAAGATGAAACATATACTTTTTATTTCACCTACTACGGCAGCCAATATTTATCAAGTTATATTAGACGAATTCAATTTATATCAGAATAGTATAAAAACGGATTTTTTATCCAATGTTTCGCCAAGATATAGATATCGAAATAAAGGACAACGGATAATAAATTTTCTGTCAAAAATATTTTTAAACAGAAATATTAAAGAAGTTTATCATCGTAAAATAATGCAAAAAAGGTTTGATAGACTTGAAAATCACTATGATTTGATTTTTGTGATAAGGCCTGATTTACTAACCAATGCAGAATTGTCAATTTTAAAGCGTAAAACCACCAAGCTGATAGCTTATTATTGGGATACGATGTCTTTTTTCCCAAGAAAAAAAGATATTATGACATATTTTGATAAAGTCTATTCTTTTGACCTTGAAGATTGCAAAACATATAACCTAGAATTGCTTACTAATTTTTACTATTTTGAGCCTCAACCCGTACCTATAGATAAAACAGTATTTTGTATTTCACATCTTGAAAAAAAACGATTTGAAATGTTTAATGCTATGGGTAAATATTTGGAAGCAAAGAAGATTAGCTATCGTTTCCTAACTAGACAATCGAAGGAAAAATTGAAAAGCCCCTATATAGAGTATTTAAAAGAATCTATACCTTATCAAGAAATGTTGAAATTGCTGAATCATTACGAAATAATTCTAGATATAGCAAAGCCAAATCAACATGGGCTTTCTTTTAGGATATTTGAAAGTTTAGGAATGAATAAAAAAATTATTACAAATAATCAATCAGTGAAGGCCTATGATTTTTATCATCCTAACAATATTATGGTAATAGATTTTAATAAGTTAGATATTCCAGAGGCATTTTTCAAGACACCCTACAAGCATATTTCTGATGAAATAAAACTGAAATATCATTTAAAGTTTTTTGTAAAAAAAGTCCTGAGTAATCTTAACTAATTATGAATATTTTATACTTGGTTTTCGGTGAAGAGCAACGAAACCATACCCAAGCATATTTTTCTATTTGTTCATTTCTGAGCCAGATGAGCACTTCAGATAGAATTTATATTCTAACTGATGCTCCAAGGTATTATCAGCGCGTATCAGCGCGAGTGAATATTGTAGAAATCAGCAAGGGCTTGTTGGAAGAATGGGAGGGAGAGTATAGTTTTTTTTGGAGGGTAAAAATTAAAGCGATTGAATATATCTGTTCTATTCATCCTGATGAAGATGTACTTTACTTAGATACAGATACTTTTTTATATGCTGATATAAGGCAATTAAAGGCTAGCTTAAAGCATCCTCTGATGCACTTGAATGAAGGGAAACTTTCGACCCTCAAAAGTAAAACTGAGAGGCTTATGTGGAGACAAGTAGGCAAAAAATCTTTTGGAGGAGTAGTTATTCATTCAGAACATTGTATGTGGAATGCAGGTGTTGTAGCTTTACCAGCACCAATAGGGATGAATATTGTAAAAATGGCGTTGATTATATGTGATAATATGCTTTTAGCAAAAGTCAGTAGAAGATTGATAGAGCAATTTGCTATATCTGTAGCAATGTCTGAATTTGGAGAAATTAAGCCAGCTAGTAGCAGTATTGGACATTATTGGGCAAATAAATTTGAATGGAATGAAGTAATTCAAAGATTTTTAGCCGATTCATTTCTATCTTCTCGTTCTTTTGAACAAGATATAGAGGTTGTTAGTAAATGGGATTTTGCTAAAATACCCATTCAAAAAAGAATACCTAATACGCAAATTCGTTTAAAAAAAATAATAGAAAAATTGTTTCCTACTGAAGATATTCAGCGTGTGAAAACTCGATAATAGCTTAGCATGAATATACTTATTCAACATAATGCCTTATTGCCAGTTAGTCAATATGGAGGGACAGAGCGGATGGTTTGGTGGTTAGGTAAATACTTAAATGAATTAGGACACAAGGTTACTTTTTTAGTAAAAGAGGGTTCTAGTTGCCCTTTTGCCAAAGTATTACCATATGATGAGAATAAGAGCATCAATGAACAAATTCCTAATGATATTGATATCGTACACCTAAATTCTACTTATGAAGCCACTCAAAAGCCTCAAATAGTTACTGTTCATGGTAATCCCCATAATTCCGAAAAATTAGCAATTAATACCGTTTTTGTATCTAAAAACCATGCAGAACGCCATGGTGGAGAAGCCTTTGTATATAACGGAATCGACTTTGATGAATATGGAAAGCCAGATTTTAACCTTCCACGAAAACATCTTCATTTTTTAGCAAAAGCTGCTTGGCGTGTGAAAAATGTAAAAGGGGCAATTGAGATTGCCAAACGGAGTCATCATAAATTAGTGGTAATGGGTGGCAGTCGCTTAAATTTCAAAATGGGTTTTCGTTTCACGCCCGACCTCAATGTACGGTTTCATGGGATGATAGGAGGACAAGAAAAATTACAAATATTGAACCAATCCAAAGCCTTGCTTTTCCCAGTTTTATGGCACGAGCCATTTGGTTTGGCCATTGTTGAGAGCCTTTATATGGGTTCAGCGGTGTTTGGTACCACTTATGGGTCATTACCTGAATTGATTCATCCAGAAGTAGGATTTCTGTCAAATCATCAACATGAATTGGTAGAACAACTCAAGAATGTTGACCATTTTTCGCCTAAACTTTGTCATGAATATGCGCAAGATGTATTTTCGGCAAAGGCAATGACCGAGAAGTATATTACTTATTATGAAACAGTTTTAGCTGGAAAACCACTTAATTCACAAACACCAAAGGCTTTGGAGAGCTATCCAAAATTTCTGCCTTTTTCTGAATAACGTTATGAAAATATCTGGATTTACTTTTGTTAGGAATGCTATAAAATTTGATTATCCCATTGTGGAAGCCATTACTTCAATATTGCCAATTTGCGATGAAGTAGTAGTAGCCGTGGGAAATTCAGAAGATGCCACATTAGCGTTGATACAAAGTATAGATTCGCCAAAAATAAAAATAATAGAAACCGTTTGGGATGATTCGCTTCGCAAAGGTGGACAAGTACTTGCCGTTGAAACAGATAAAGCCTTAGCTGCTGTTTCGCCTGATGCTGATTGGTGTTTTTATATACAAGGGGATGAAGTAGTACATGAAAAATACCTGCCTGTTATTAAAAAAGCCATGCAGGATAATTTGCATAAAACTGAAGTAGAAGGTTTGCTGTTTAACTATACACATTTTTATGGTTCATACCGTTATGTAGGTAATGCACATCGCTGGTATCGACGAGAAATCAGGGTGATTAGAAATACAGGTAAAGTACATTCCTATAAGGATGCACAAGGTTTTAGAACGGTAGATAATCAGAAATTAAAAGTAAAATTAATTGATGCTTATATCTATCATTATGGTTGGGTAAAACCCCCAGAAATCCAGCGTGAAAAAATGAAAAGTTCGATTAATTTTTGGGGAGAGGGGCACGATGTTGATAAAATCAAGGAGGTGCTCGAAGCATTTGATTATTCAGAAATAGATTCATTAACACTATTTGATGGCACACATCCTGCCGTTATGCAAGCCAGAATTGATAGTGTAAATTGGATGTTTGATTATGATATTCACGAAAAAAAACTTAGCTTAAAAAACCAACTAAAAATGACAATTGAAAAGCTAACAGGCTATAGAATTGGCGAGTACAGGAACTATAAGATGGTTTGATTAAGGCTTGAGTCGTTCATAAAACTCATCAAGGTTTTCACAAGGAATAAGTATGGTATCTTTAAAATTGGCAAAAACATCTTTTCTTATATTCTGTACGTTGTCACTGAACATTTCAAAGATTTGATATTCAATTGGGGTAGAATAATTAGCTAAAAAATCGAGTGAAACGGCAATTGATTCGATGGAATTTTTTTTTGGAGATATATCCGTTACTACTATAAAATATTTATGGACATCTATGTATTTTATTCTTTCGGTTGGGGAATATTGAAACTCCTTACTTGAAATAATCAAATTCATAATGGTATCAGCACTATCATAAATTTTAGTCAATAAATCATACTTCTCAATTTGTTGTTGAGCTTTTCTAATATCTGATGGGGGATTAAAACGTAGAAATTGCTTAAACCCTTTCAGCTCAATAAAATCTATTCTTTCAAGGCGAGGAATTATTTTTATTGCATCACAAGATTTGACTGTGACTAAGCCTTTTACTTTTACGATATACTCTTTCGTTCTATCGAAGTCAATCACTTCTGTGATTGATGAAGAGCAGCATGATTTGTCTAATTGAGCGATTGTAGAAGAATGAAAGAAATTATATTTGTATCCATCCTCATATAATTTGTTTAAAAATACTTCTATTGCCATAGTAATTCTTGTAGAGGTTCTGATAGTTTTTGGAACAACTTATTCAAATCTTTACTTACGTCCACTATTTCAGAATTATTAGTTTCAGGATTTTTTTCAGCGAGATAGAATGAGGTATTGCCCTGAATATCATTTTTTTTGCTAAATGTATTTAAAGCCTGAATCATATAAGGGCTATGAGATGTCACTAATATTGATATATCATTTTTGACGAGTTCAATAATTAGGTTTGCGTATTCTACTTGCCATTTTGGGTGAAGGTGTGTTTCAGGTTCATCTAAAATTAAAAGACTTCGATTATTTAAAATATTTGATTTTAGCAAGAGTTGTATTACTCCAAATGACCTTATGCCAGATGCAGTATTTACCGGCCTAATGGCATCATTCTTTTGAGTTAAATATTTGAAATCACTTTGTTCTTTTTCAAAAGAAAACTCTCCACCAATAGTTTGCGAAATAGTATCAATTATTGAGTTTGAAGAAAATAAATTAGGGGCATAATATTCAGCTGTTTTAATCTTTGACACTAAATCTTTTAAGTGCAGTGATACTTTGTTGGACGAATAGTTTATATTACTTAAATCGTCAATATAATCAAATAGTGTTTGAGCTGAATTTATAATGTCGTGCAATTGTAAAACAATAGACGTCTCTATGAAAGTGACCTCATTGAAGAAAAATTCATCATAAAGGTCAAACCGTTTAATAGAATTATTCTCTATCTCTATTTCAAAAATTTTATTGCTAGATTCTTCCAAATATAAGCGAGATTTGTAAGAATTATTTTTAGGTGAGATCTCAGCATAAAACTCTGAAAAAAATGCTTGGCTAAGAGCTTTTTTTATCGTTTCACTTCTATCTTCTTCACGAAGAAACTCTTCTTTTATTAGTAAGAGTTTCTTTATTAAGCTTTTCTGGTCATCTTTTGATACATCAAAACTATAAATGATATATTCTTTTGCGAGAAATAAATCGTCTAACTCTTTATTGATAAGAGTAATACTAAAACCATTTGAAAATACTTTTAGCTCTCTTAGAAACCTTGGTGGATAAAATGCGATTCTGATTTCTTCATTAACTTTAGTAATTCGTCTTATTGAAAAGTAAAGGTTTTCAATAAGACGAGTGATATTCTGCTCCTTACCAACATAAAGGTCTTGTTCAAATCTACTAATACCTTTAACGATAGCGAATAGAAGCTTTCCTACGGTACTCTTTCCTGTATCATTTTCCCCTCCGATTACTGTCAAGCCATTGAGATTAATGGATGCTTTATGAATCGAACTCGTATTTTCTATATGGAATTGCATAGTTATAAAAAAATGTTTAAGTCAAAGATAAATAAAAAAATAATACCTAGAAGGTTTCATGAGATGGAACGCGTAAATCATTTAGCTTTGCTAAGCTTTTGTTCTAATCTAAAACGACTTAAGTAAAATACAATGTATTTACCCAAATTATTCTTCATAATAGACAATTTAATACTGCACAAAAAAAGCCTGAAACTTTCGTTCCAGACTTTAGATAGATTAGAGGGAGTTTTCTTAGATGAAGAAACATAATTCAAAAATTATGTAACTAGAGTTTGATTAAAAATAGGGTAAACTTTATGAACTAGGTGTTGGGGAATTGTGAAAAGTGTAGGATGAAATAATGCTGCCAAAATTTCAATACCATTTACTAAGGTCGATGCACTGGGCTGGGTAAACAAATCATAATCAAGTACAAAAACGGCTTTATTTTGAACTGCCCTTAGGTTTTCCCAACCGCTTTTTATGGTTAATAAATGCAATTCTTCTATACTTCTTTGCGTATCAAAACCGCAAGGAGCAATGATTAATACTTCGGGGTCGTACTTCAATATTTTTTCCCATTGGGTTACAATACTGTCTCCCGAAGGATTACTTAACATATCCACTCCACCTGCATAAGCAATTTGATGAGGAATCCAGTGTCCGCAATTATATATTGGTTCTATCCATTCCAACAACATTACTCTTTTGGGTAAAGCTCTATGTTCTCTGAGTTTGTCAATAACATTATCAATTCTCATTTGAAGCTTCGCCAAGTGCTGATACGCAGCTTCTTCTCTACCCAACGCTGTAGCAATGGTAATTACTGTCTGAAAAACATCTTCTAAGCTTTGTGGGGTAAGGGTAACAACCAGAGGCGTTTTCTCAAGATTATCAATTACTGCTTGCGTACATTTTGTATCAATCTGGCATACTTCACAAACATCTTGCGTAATTACTACATCGGGAGCTATGGCTTGTAATTTATCTTCTTCTACATAATACAAGCTTTTCCCTTGAGCTTTAGACGCTGAAAAAATTTTATCAATTTCAGTACTCGAATAGTCTTTCCCTTCTAGCACACAACGCACCAAAATTTCATTTTCAGTTCTTGAAGTTGGCGGACATTCAAAGGTTACGCCATAGAGTAAGTCTTGCAAACCCATGTCGTAAATCATTTGCGTTGCGGCTGGAAGAAAAGAGACGACTTTCATAATGAGTGATTTGTGATTGGTAATTTAGTGATTAGAAGTAGAGATAATTGCCAAATGAAATACGAAATTCCACATCTATTAGGCTTTTGCCAAGCTTGGAAAACGAACTTGTAACAATTCAAAACTGCCAAAAAGCAAGGCTGAGTAGGCAAGTGTTCCTACCAAAAAGTTTTTCATAAATGGAAAACCTTGTATAAGGCATTGTTGTAAGCCTGCCCAATCCCGCGTTAATGGTAGGTTTGTTCTCAAGTCTGTACCTCCGCCAATCCAAACGGTTAAATCTGCCAAAACCCAATGTGAAACCGAAGCAATCACCGCTGCTAATACAATATTCTGCACATTGATTTTCTGGAGTATTATTCTGCCGAACAATACAACGATTGCAAAAATGCCGTAAATCCAATACCAACCCTCATACATCATTCCATATTTACCTTGAAAAATTACCTTATTGATTACAATATCGCTTACTAATATTGTAAGAAGAGGAAATGCAAATGCCTTCCATCGACTAGTAAAATATGCTCCACCAAAAAGCCCCATAGCACCTAGTGGTGTATAGTTAGCAACAGGCGTAAGCTGTGCCGAGTTGGCAATTCTTAACAAGGCAATGGCTAGTATGAAGCAAAGCAAGGTTAAAAAGCGAGGGTTGATAGTTTGTTTCATACTTGGATAGTTGTTTCATACATTGGTCAACTTTTAAAGGTTGACCAATCTGAAGATGAATTATTTTAAAATAAATCCTACAGGATTTATTTCAGCTTTTAAAGAATCAATTAATGTTCCATTTGGTTGGTATCTGAATACATACCCCGCTTGCTTATAAGAAGGGGTAAAACCAGCGTAAATGTTACCCGTAGCAGGGTCAGTTGTTAAACCTGTAAATAGTTTATTGATGAATGGCTTTGCTGTAGAAATACTAGCATCATTAATATTAAAACTATAAGTTTCTCCTTTAGCTTTCCAGTCATCAGCAGGGTCTTCATAAGAATATACAAATAGAATAGTATTTTTATCTTTATTGAAAGTAAAACTTTTAGCCGATTGATCAAGAGTACTCTCTGTAGCAAAAGCAGTACGACTTTCGACTGTCTTAGTACTTAGGTTGAATTTTACAAATTTTTCACCTGCATAGAACCATAATTTACCATTTGCATCTGTACCAATCAAGCGAGGGTTAGAACCTATTTCTACTGTTTGAGAAACAGCATCTGTTTGAGTATTGATAATAGAAATATTTTTTGTCCCACTGTAAGTAGTTGACGAAACAATCACCTCATTGCCAATAGCAACCATTTTGTCTGCACCTTGTTGAACCGTAATTTTTTTGGTTATTTTATTTTTAGTTAAATCAATTACTAATACAGTACCAGGCTTATAAGAATAATCAGCATTAAAAGTATCCCAACAAGAAATATATGCTTTATTAGTCCCAGCCTTTATCACAGCACTAGGGTTTTCAACCATATTAGAATCTATTTTTGCTATAGCTTTGAAAGTACGAGCATTTACGATTTGGATATAGTCTTTTCCAGCAGTTTGATTATCTACTAAGATTACCCCTGAACCATCAACATCTGCGTAGTCAGCTACTCCACCAGCCACTGAATTAAGATTTTCCTTCTGGAAAATATCAAAACTACTAACTTTGGTAGTGGGGTTGATGAACGTGATTGAGCCATTGTTATCCGTGAAATTGCCTCTATTTACTACAAAAATACCAGTATCATAAGGTTGAGAAGGTTCAGGTTCTGAGGTTGAATTACAAGCATTTAATGACAAGAACAACGTGCTTGCCACTAATGAGCGAATGATAATAGAATTAAATTGCATTGTTTTAATGGATTAAAATTGAAAAAAATATTTTTTTGGACTTCAGCTTTCGGTCGTCGGCTTTAAGTATTAATGCTTTCATCTGAAAGCTGATAGCCGATGACCGAAAGCCTATCAGATGCTAAATATTAAAAACTAACCCCAGTGAAAAGCCTCGCCCGGGCATGGCTTTTTTCTTCACACTTGGATACACAGTATCTGTTAGATTATTCATTTGAAAGAGTAAATTAGCTTGTGTTTTCCCTACGTATATTTTCCCTGAAATAGTAGCATTCAATATAAAATATGGAGGAAAAGGACGACCAGAATGATCAAAAGTGATATAACGTTCGGAGTTATATAAGCCTTGAAAATTTAATGTCCAGTTTCCTTTACCTACATAGGCAGTCCCCGAAACGGTATGCAGAGGCACATAAATCATTTGCTTGCCGATAATGTCTTCGGTATAAGCAGCATACATTTTTTGTTGAGAAACATGGGTATAAGCATAAGTAGTGGTAATACCCGCTAGCATTTTCCCTTTGAGGTATTTTATATTGCCCGTAACCTCAAATCCTTTTGTTAGTACCTGCTGTAGGTTTTCCACACGATATCCTTTGTCAGGGTTCCAGTAGGTCCAATTATCAATTAAATTATGATAGGCATTTACGCCTAGTGAGGTATTAAGTTCTTCGGAAATTACTTGTTTCCAATTAATACCTACTTCTTTGTTGAAACCACTTTCGGGTTGAATATTTGGATTCCCAAGTGTTTTCCAGTAACGCTCATTAAGGGTCGGTAAACGATAACTTCTCGCTACATTACCTGTGACCGCCATTTGGCTTTTCTTGGCAGAAAGCAATAAGTATTCAATCCCTAACGAGGGCGTAAAGGGAGCTTGATAACGATTTGAAAAAGCTTGACGAAGATTAAGTGAAGCCGTTAGCTTGTCAGTGAATTGATTACGGATGAGTGCAAATATATCTTGACGGTTTTCGCTAATGGCACCACTGTCATAGCCATCTACATGGGCAACATAATGCACAAACTCTCCACCTATTTTGATATTAGTATTCCATCGTGAATTTGCCTTTTTATAGCTAATTTCATGTTCGGCACGAGCAATGTAACGATCTGTTTCAGAATGACTAGGTGCTGAAAAATCGCCAGTGCCATAGTCAATAATGTCTTTTACAAAGCTCATTTTTACATTCGTATTACCGAATTGATAGGAAGATAGAAACCGAGAAGCTTTGGTTTGGGTAATTTCTCGGTAGTCAATTATATCAGGTTGAATACTTAGTTTGTTGTCGGTCAACCAAATATTCAACGAGAGCAGGTTTCCGTTCTGTTGTTTTAGGTACAAATCTTGAATTAACCCCTTCTGTGCAGTTTCAGATGGTTCAATCTGATAAGTTCTTCCTATATTATCTGTTCTTTCTGTTTCTGAAAAATGGTTATTGTACATACTACCATATAGCAACGTTTTGCCTGAAAGTTGTAAGCCATTTTTAGTGTTGCTGACAAATCTTAATCCTATTTGACCATTATAATTATCAAAACTTCCGTATTGACCACCTACTGTAAGATTTACGCCAGGTTTTTTCCATTGTGGAACAGAACCCAATAATATACTCCCACCCACAGCATCAGAACCTACACAAGAAGCCGCCGAACCGTATTGGATAGCCATTTGGTCGAAGCCTAAGAGTGGCACAGTAGAAAAATCTGTTTGCCCAGCCATAGGGTTATTGATGTTCAGACCGTTCCAAAGTACGGCTGTGTGCATGGCAGAAGTGCCTCTGAAAGAAATACTAGTTAACTGACCATTTCCATAACTTTTGAAAGTAATGGGCGATTGGTATTGCAGGAAATCTGCTAAGGTTTGGTATTGAAAACGAGCTAAAGTAGTTGAATCTATTTTTTTAACTTTCAAGCCAGCCATAAAATGCTCGTTTGAGAAGCCTGTTACTTTTACTTCATCAATCTGTCTGTTAGAAATTTCTTGGGCATAGCAATGTAAGGATACAAATATCCAGATGAGCGAAAATATAGGCTTACAACGTAACAAATACGTGAAAATAGCAGACATAACCTGAATAGTTAGGTCTTGACCTACGGAAATAAACCGAAAAAATTGACCAAGAAAGTTTAAAAGAAATAATCGAACGCTCAATGATGCTTATCCTCCGTAAGCAAACAATTAAGAATGATTTAATGGCAGGTCTCCTGACTTGTTTCATCATTACCTTGACCTTCCCAATTCATTTAGTGATTTAGTGATTTAGCGATTTTAGTGATTAATAAGCCAATTGATTTTAGGATTATTGTTGAATTTCTTCATTCACTCAATCATTCATTCACTCAATCACCATTAAACCAGTGGTTATCGAAGTGTGGTAATAATTTTATTGAAACTTACAGTTGCGGGGACAGTTCAGGACTTAAAACCTGATTCCCTATTAAGCTTTAAACTCATATAGAAACGAGCCTAATGCACCATAAACTGTTGCAAAGGTAGTAGAAAATTTATTTGTATGATATAAAAAATAGATTTAAACTGTAAAAAATTTTACTTTGTAAATGGTTAAGTGTTTGAAAACCAATTGTTTGATGTTTAGTTTATTCCATTAATTTTTTGAGATCCTCCATCTTAATAGGTTTAACCAAATAATTACTAACGATTTCATACGATTCTGCTTTTTTAATATCTTCAGGGTCCACAGAGCTTGTTACAATGTAGATTGTAATTGATTTTTCATTAGGAATCTGGATAAACTCATCTAAAAACTGCCAACCATCCCATATAGGCATATTCAAATCTAATAAAATTAAATCTGGAAGTTTTTCACCAGTAATAATAATAGCCTTTAGTTTATCATAAGCTTCTTTGCCATTGTGAAATATTAAAAACCCCTCGCAAAAGTTAGCTAATTGCATGATTCTTTTTGTACCAAAAATAAAAATTGGGTCATCATCAATGATGCAGGCAATATCAAATTTTCTCATGTTTAAAATATATACTAAATGTCGTTCCTTTGTTTACTTCACTTATCACTTCTATTTTTCCTCCCATTGCTTCTATTTGGTTCTTTGTAATGAATAAACCAATACCACGTGCATCTTTATGCGCATGAAAGGTCTTATACATACCAAATAATTTTGCACCATGGCGTTTTAAATCAATGCCCAGTCCGTTATCTTCTACTTTTAAAACAACATATCCTTTATCTACAAAGGTCGATAATTTAACATAACTATCTCTCTCTTCTGTGCTGTACTTTATTGAATTTGTCAAAAAATTTAAAATGATACTATCTAAATAAGCAGGAACAGCCAAAACTCGTTCATCTTTACCAATTGTGTTTTTAATATTTACATTTGAATCTTTTGCAAAAGCTGAAACATTTTGAATAGCATTTTCTATCGCATTGTACAGATTGACACTCTTCAAATTGTCAATAATAGTGGTATTCATCAACACGACTTCATTTAAATGAATGATAGTTTCTTTAAGATTTGTAGATGCCGCTTTTAATAAAGTGATGTATTCGTTATCCAATAATGCTGGGTATTCTTCCAATAATATATCCATCATCATTGAAATATTCCCAGAATGCGACCTCAGGTTATGCGAAACTATATGTGCAAAGTTTTTCAGCCTTTCGTTTTGGTCTTTTGTAACATCCAAAAGAGTCTGAATTTCTTCCTCTGCCTTCTTTTGCTGAGTAATATCTATTATTTGAGAAATAAAATAAAGCGGTTTACCAGCCTGATCTCTTGCTAACGATGCTGCCAGGATAGCATGCACTACATTCCCTTTTTTATGGAAATATCGTTTTTGCATGTGATAAAATGCCCGTTCGCCATTTACTAATTCATTCAGTAAATGTAAATCTGCTTCAAGGTCTTCTGGATGAGTAATATCCTGAAAAGTTAATGAGAATAATTCGTCCTCTGTATAACCTACAATATTACAAAGTGTTTGATTAACCTTCTTCCATCGTCCATCGGGCTCTAGTAAGGCCATCCCAATAGCAGCATTTTCAAAATTCCCTCTAAAAGATTCTTCACTAATTTGTAGTTGTTCTAGTGCTTTTTTTCTTTCAGTAATATCGTGCATGGCTATTACAGCACCAAACAATTCACCATTAGGTCCTTTCAGTTGAGAGCCAGAAGTAGATACAATATGGCTTGGTTCATTGTTGGGAGCAATAATAATTTCCATATTATGAATACTTCCTGACTTTAAAGTTCTAATTATCGGTATTTCTTCTGTAGAAAGTTGAGTTACACCATCTAATTGATAAAGTCCATAATAACTGGAATATTCTGTTGGAGAAATATTGTTGATGGGTAAGCCATGCCATCGTTTAGTAGTATTGTTAAACAACGTGAGACTACCATGTTGGTCGCAAGCCACAATTCCTACATCTATACTTTCAAGTATAGTTTGCAAAAGAGTATGATTTTCCAGAAGGGCTTGTTCAATTTTTTTGCGTTCTGTAATGTCGTCAGTATACATAATAATGCCACCAACTTTGTCATCATCTTCAGTGTACCAAGGTTTCACTTCCCATTTCAGCCATTGAACAGAACCATCTTGTCTAACAAATTTATCTTCATCACATTTAATAGATTTTCCTTCTAAACACTCTTGATGTATTTTTTTCCATTCATCACCGATTTCTGGGAAAATCTCGTAATGCGATTTCCCGATTAAATCAATACCTTCTAAATGATAATCTGTTCTCCATTTTTCTGATACTGCCAAATACTTCACCTCAATATCAAACATTGCAATGGCGGTAGGTGTATGTTCAATGAATATTATATTACGTTCATTTTTTTTCTTTTGTTCGCTAATATCAAAATGCGTTCCATACATCATCAAAGGCTTGCCTTCCTTTGTCCAACTTACGACTTTCCCTCTATCAAATACCCAAACCCAATGACCCGCTTTGTGTTTCATTCGGCATTCGCATTGATAATATTCAGTTTGTTTTTCAAAACAAGCTTGAATTTTCAGTTCAGATAATTTTAAATCGTCTGGATTGACCAAATTTAACCAAGTATCTATACTGATTGGCGCTAATTCATCTAAAGAATAGCCCACTATTTCTGCCCAACGCTTATTAAAAAGGGTTTCACCTGTTTGCACGTTCCATTCCCAGGTACCTGCATTGGTACCTTCAATAACACTTTGCAGTTTTTGTTTTTCTTTAATGAGGTCTTCTTGCGCTAGTTTATGTTTATGAATATCCTGAAAAGTACCATAAACTCTAATACAAGTTCCTTCATGAAATTCCGCCTGTCCGATTGCCCTAACCCATTTGATATTCCCTTTAGCAGTTACAATTTTTAAATCAATATCATAGTGCTGTCCAGTTGAGATGACTAATTCTACCGCTTTTGTGATTTGCTCTCTGCTTTCTCCTTCTTCAAAAAAATGGATGGCAGTTGATAAATTAGGCTGATAGTCATTAGGAACTTCATGAATCAGTTTAGTGATTTTACTCCAGTATGGCATTTGGGTTTTCATGTCAATTTCCCAGTAACCTACCATCGCAGCTACATTGCATCGTTCCAAGAACTCATCCTTTCTCATTAATTCCGTTACATCGGTAAAAGAAATGATGGTATTAATTGCCTGTCCTTCGCTATTTCTTATCACCATGCTACGGCAACGAAACCAAACAGTTGAACCGTTTTGATGTTTAAATCGAATAATTTCGTTATAAGGCTTATGAGGGTTTTTATAGTGTTCAAAGAAATTTTCAGTATCTTCAGTGTGAATCAAGATTCTCCAAGTAGCTTGATTGCCTATAATTTTATTTTCACTATAACCTAATGTATTCCAAAATTTAGGATTCATCCAATCGTTTGTAGGATTTTCAATATCAAGATACCCAAAACCATCTAATGCTGATTCTTGGATAAAATCAAAAATCGAGAAATCACTCTTGATAAGGCTATATAATTCTTCTTTAGGGTTGCTCATGAATGTTGGCGGAGATTTACTTAATGTTTTAAGGCAAGCAATGAACCTAACTTATGAATGTTGTTTGAATGCAAAAAATTATGATTGCTTTTAAAATACTTATTTTGAGATGTGTTTTACAAAAATAGTAAAATGTCCAAATTTAATGCTGAATATCGTTGAGGAAATTTTATAAAAGAAAATTAAACAAAACATTCAGATGCACAGGGGATAAATCAGGAAATCTTACTAATTGTTGTCAAGTTCCATTTCTGGCAAGATTATTAAATTAAAAGTAAAAAGTAGTGATAGTATCCTAGTTTTTGCGAATAAATAGCTCCAAATTTTAATTTACATAACATTACGGTAACATAAACATAACCTAAGCATAATACAAGCGTAATACTGTGGTTAAATAGCCAACCTAATTTTGTGCCATCAAAAAACAAACCAGTATGATGAGGCACAAATTACTTTACACATTAATTATTCTATTTTCTTCACTTTCATTCACTTTCGCTCAAGGCGGAACTGTTCGTGGTACAATCAAAGATGCAGTAACTAAAGAAGACTTAGTAGGAGCAACCGTTTTTATTGAAGGAATCAATAAAGGTGCTGCCGCAGATATTAACGGATTCTTTTCAATTGCTAACGTACCAGTAGGAACTTACAAACTTAAGATTTCATTTGTTGGCTACAAAGTAAAATTTATTGAAAACGTTAAGGTTGTTGATGGTAGCGTTACAGAAATCAACACTTTTGTAGAAGAAGACCAAGCCACAACACTTTCTGAAGTAAGGGTAGTAGCACAGAAACTTACTAATACTGAAGTTTCAGTTATCTCAGAAATTAAAGCTGCTCAACAAATTGTTAGTGGTATTTCAGCCGCTCAAATCGGAAAAACATTAGACCGTACTGCTGCTGAGGTAGTTAAACGTGTTCCTGGTGTAACTATCTTTGGTGATCGTTTTATCAATATTCGTGGTTTGAACGAACGTTACAACACTGTAATGTTAAATAACGTATTTACACCAAGTATGGAGTCGGACGTGCGTTCGTTTTCATTTGATGTAATTCCTTCAGGACAAATAGACCGTATTCTTGTATATAAATCACCGGCGGCAGAATTACCTGGTGAATTTGCAGGAGGGGTTGTGAAAATTTTTACTAAAAGTATCCCAGACGAAAACTATTTAACAATTGATGTAAGTGGTGCATACCGTGATGGTACAACTGGAAAAGAATTTTTTAGTCCGCAAACAGGAAAATATGCTTACACAGGCTTCAATAACGGTTATTCAGATTTACCTAAGTTTTTCCCTAGTACTGCCGAATTAAAACAAATAGCGGTATCTAATCAAGCAGCATTAGCACAAGCTGGACAAATGTTAAGAAATACTTGGACGCCAGAATCTTCGACAGCTATTCCTGATTTACGTTTCTCAATCACAGGTGCTTATAAGTTTATTGATAGAGAGGATTTGAAGTTAGCAAACATTACAGCTGTTAACTATAGTAATACACGTACAATATTTGAAATGGCTAGAAGTGATTTTGGTTATTCAATTAATCAAAATAATGTAGAGACTATCAATGAAGATACTAAATTCAGGGATTTACAATATAATAATTCAATCAGAGCAGGTTTCTTACACAACTGGGCTTTGAGATTGAACGAAAACCATACGTTTGAATTCAAAAACTTGTATAACCAAATGAGCAACGCTCAGTATGTGAATAGAAATGGTTTAGAAAACGGTGGAACTTGGAATATTCGTTCTTTAGATCAGGTATATCGTGGAATTTATACAGGACAAGTGTTAGGTCGTCATAGTTTCAATGATAATAAAACAAAATTAGACTGGGTTGTTGGATATAATAAATCAAATAGTGACCGACCTGATTATAAGCGTTTTAGGTATTCAATTGATGGAGGTAATACGCCAGTACTATTAGTGCCTTTTGGTGCAGCACAAACTGTAAACTTAGGTAGAACAAATATTGTATTAGACGAACACGCTATTTTAGGAGGAATTAATTTAGTACAAAAATTAACGTTAGTAAAAGGTACAACACCAGAAGGAAATAAAGAACTAGAATTGAAGGCGGGAGCTTTCTATGAAAAGAAAGAACGTACCTTTACCGCTCGTAACCTTGGTTATGTGCGTGCTAATAGTTCATTGTTTGATATTGGTAGCTTACCAATTGAGCAAATTTTTGCTCTTCAAAATATCAATAGTACAAACGGTGTAAAAATTGATGAGCAAACTAACGCTTCAGATTCATACGATGCAAGCAATAATCAAATAGCAGGATATGTTTCTGGAAACTATTCTTTCACGAAAAAATTGAACTTAATTGCTGGTGTACGTGTAGAGAAGAACGTTCAGAAATTGAACAGCTACGACATCAGTAGAAATGTGCCAGTAAATTATAAGCGTGATTTGACAAACATCTTACCATCTGCGAATTTAACCTACAATTTCTCAGAAAAAGCGCTTTTACGACTTGCTTATGGTAAAACATTAAATCGCCCTGAATTCCGTGAAGTAGCTCCATTCTCTTTCTACGATTTTGTAAATAACAGAGTAATTACTGGTAGTCCAGATTTGAATAATGCAGAGATTGATAATTATGATTTCCGTTATGAATTCTATCCAACACCAGCAGAAGTAATTTCGATTGCGGCTTTCTACAAGAACTTTAAAAACCCAATTGAAGTAATATTTGACGGGGTTACTAATGCAAACCTAAGCTTTGGTAATGCTGAAAGTGCTTATAGTGCAGGTTTTGAAGTAGAAATTAAAAAATCTTTAGATAAACTAACAGCATCAGCATTATTAAGTAAAATGAATGTTGTATTCAACGCTGCTTTTATTTACAGCCGAGTAAAGATTGGTTCTTCTGCTCAAAACCAGTCGGATAATCGTCCATTACAAGGGCAGTCTCCATATATTATCAATGCTGGTCTTAACTACAACGATGCCAAAAAGAATACACAAATTAGCTTGTTGTTCAACGTAATCGGTAAGCGTATCTACGCAGTAGGTAACTCATTTGCAGCAGGTTATCCAGATTGGTACGAAATGCCACGTAATGTAGTTGACCTTACTTTCTCTAAAGAAATAGCAAAAAATCTTATGCTGAAAGGTGGTATTACAGACATCTTAAATCAAAGAAATTTAATTATTCAGGACGGAAATAAGGATAATACTTTCGACAGTAATGTTGACCAGATTATTCAGTCTTATTCACCTGGAAGAACTTACTCTTTGGGAGTGGTTTACACACTTAGAAAAAATTAATAACCCATAAATAAGTTTCAATTTCTAAAACATTTTTTCTTAATCTAAAAATTAAATCAATGAAATTTTTAAACATGAAAGCTATTAGAATTATTGCTTTGTTGCTATCAATGGCAACGGTATTTCAGGCTTGTAAAGACGATACGGCTGAAGTTGTTCCTTTACCGACTATTTCAGTGTCAGGAACTTTGGCTGGTATTCCAGGTGCAACAGTTCAATTAAAAGCTTCAATCAATGCTCCAGGTGGTGTTAAATCTGTGGTAGTATTGAAAAATGGAGCTGCTTTTGATACAAAAACTGGTACAGGTGAAAAAACACTTGATTATACCAAAGACTATGTGATTGAGAATGTTGCAGCTGGTACTGTAGTTAACTTTACAGTTCAAGTAACGGATCAATCAAATCAAGTTTCAGCTTTAACAACTATTCCTGTTACAGTTTCGGCAGTTCCTGCTCCAACTGTAGTAACGGTTCAAGGTATTATTGAAGGAAACGTAACTTGGACAGCAGACAAAATCTACAAATTAGTTGGTTTTGTTCGTGTTGGTCAAGAATCAGTATTTGGAACAGTAACTAAAACTGGTACTTTAACGATTCAACCAGGTACTATTATTATTGGTGACCGTGTTTCAAAAGGAACTTTGGTTGTGCAAAGAGGAAGTAAAATCATTGCGGAAGGTACAGCTGCAAAGCCTATTATTATGACTTCTGAACGTGCAGTAGGTGAGCGTGAACCAGGTGACTGGGGCGGTTTAGTAATCTGTGGTCGTGCTGTAAACAACTTGCCAGATTTACAATTAAATCGTGAACTTGAAGGTGGTTATGGTGCATTCCACGGAGGAACTGATAATGCTGATAACTCAGGTTCATTAAAATATGTACGTATTGAATATGCAGGTATTCCAATCAATCCAAACCAAGAGGTTAACTCATTCACATTTGGTTCAGTAGGTTCAGGTACAACATTAGAATATCTTCAAGCTTCATTTGGTTTGGATGATTCATTCGAATGGTTCGGTGGTAATGTAAACGCTAAATATTTAGTTGCTTACAAAGGTTTAGATGATGATTTTGATATGGATAATGGTTTTTCTGGAAACATTCAGTTCGGTATTGGTGTTCGTGGAGCAACTCAGGCTGATATCTCAGGATCAAATGGATTTGAAGTTGATAACGATAGCAAAGGGACAAGCAGTACTCCATATACATCAGCTACATTGGCTAACATGAGTATCATCGGACCAAAAGGAAGCTTAACTACAACTATCAGTTCTCAATTCCAAAATGGTATGCAGTTACGTCGTAACAACAAATTGAAAGTTTACAATACAGTTGTTACAGGTTATCCTTACGGTGTTTATATCGATAGCCAATTAGGTGATGCAAAAGGTAATGCAGAAAGAGGTGAGTTAGTACTTAACAACGTCGTATTAGCTGGATTAGAAGGATGGGGAACAGGTGGTTTCGGTACTAGTGCTGTTTCTGAAAAAGAACAAGGTGGTGCTTTAGCTGAAATTTTGATTGGTGGAGTGAAGCCTTCAGCTTGGTTTGCTGCTCAAACAGGAAACAAAATATTAGCTACTTCTTCAACTGTTGGTTTAAGTCCTTCTTTATTCTTAACTGGTCGTCCTACATTTACTTTAGCTACTGGTTCTAGTTTATTAGGTGTTAATCTACCAACTACTCTACCTGCATTCTTTGTTAAAACTGACTACGTTGGTGCATTCAAAGATACAGACTGGACAGCTGGCTGGACAGAGTTTAACCCACAAGGTATTACTTACGTTAAATAAAAATACTTAGTACAATTCAATACTTCAGTCTGTATATTTTTTAAATATCAGACTGAAGTATATTAAGATTGCATCAACTACCAATATGAAAAACATACTTATCATTCTTTCTGTTTTCGTGTTACTTTTTTCTTGTAACTCAAAAAAATACCAAACCAGTGAATACTTTTCTAGTATCGAACAAGATACACTTTTAACAAACATTATTACTTATATCTACTTACCTGCACCAGGTGCTAATAATACCACAAAATTTGAAACACGTTTCAGAAGTTTCTACGTTAAAGCCTTACCTTTTTTTAAAATCCAAAATTATTATCAAACAGAGGATGGTTGGAATTACGTTTTCTTAATTCGTCCTGTATCTTCTAGTCCTGTATTCAGAAGAGGAGTATTGGCAAAATTTAAGTTGAAAGAAGGGTCATTAATGCCCGAATCTTTTGAAGAAATCATTAACACACCACATTTAAGAGAAGAACAAGTGAAAGAGCGAGGTGGCTTTTTATTCAGAGAATTAATTAAAAATGGGAACATAGATAAATATATGCCCATGAAACAATATATAGAGTGGCCAGACGAACACTTGCAATACAACAAAGTTACTCATGAGTGGGTAACAGTCAAGCCTTACTAAGGTTTTCTCTCCGTTGAGAAACGGGGAGAAAGTCCGAAATGGATTTTCATATTGGTGTAATTATGCAAAAGCCGAAGCGTATCGCTTCGGCTTTTCTATTGTTTAGCCAAGGTATAATTATAAAGTTCTGCAACCCTAACTACATGGAAAGGAGGAATCTCTTCTTCCAAACTCAATCGCCAATTGATACTGTTTAGTAACGCTATGAAATTGGCATTATCAGCATATACCTTCTTTAAATTCCTTCTAGACAAAGTTATTAACTCTCCGTCTGCTTCTTTACTAAAGTAATAGAGTTGCGTAGAGATGTCGTTACTAATGTCTAAGCGATAAATGTATATACCCTCACTGTTTATTATTTCATAGGATTTATTTCCTACGAAACGCCAATCTTTATCACCTTTGTGGTAACCAAACGCATTTTTAAAATTATAAATACAGCTAGTATCATTTTGTACTTTAACGCTGCTATATCTTTCCTTCAAAATTCCCACATTGGTCACACTAAGTTTATGGGTTGCAAAGTCGTGAGCAGTTAGATAAATACCATCTTGTGCGGTGCTTTCCAGATAGCAGAAACAACATAAAATACAGTATATCTTTTTCATTTTGTAATAGTTTTGTACTATACAAAAATCAGATATAGATATTAATACATGATTAATGGTATGTTAAATGAAAGTTAACATTATTAAGTTTGTGGTTTGTATTCTTGAAAATCAAATGGACACCTGAAAACATAATGGGATAAACTAAACTTTATGCTTTAATTTTGAGTTGCAATAAAACTGATAGCGCCATAAAATCCGTAAATATTAAAACCATTAAAAAAATAGCGAATGAACCCCAATATTATAAAGATTCAATCAGCAATAGACCCCATCCGTCAACAAATTACTTCACATTCAGTTTATAAACATATTCATGAATTAGAAGATTTACAGCTTTTTATGCAAAACCATGTTTTTGCAGTATGGGATTTTATGTCTTTACTAAAAGGCTTGCAACGTCATCTTACTTGTGTAGATATTCCTTGGGTTCCCGTAGGGAATGCAAGTACTCGTTTTTTAATCAATGAAATTGTGATTGGTGAAGAAAGCGATACTGATACCGAAGGTAATACCATGAGCCATTTTGAGCTTTATTTAAAAGCAATGCAACAGGCAGGGGCAAACACTGAACAAATCAATCAATTTATTCAGTTAATCACTCAGAAAACGCCAGTATTAGAAGCATTGACGGAGGTAGGAGTATCTGATAGCATTCGTCAATTCGTAGCCTTTACGTTTGAAGTAATCAACACACAAAAACCACACATTATGGCAGCTGTATTTACTTTTGGTCGTGAAGATTTAATCCCTGATATGTTCGTATCGATGGTGAAAGACTTGAATCAAAGTATGCCCGAAAGGATTTCGATATTCAATTATTATTTAGAAAGACATATTGAAGTAGATGGCGACCATCACAGTCATTTGGCATTGAAAATGGTTGAAGAACTTTGTGGAGATGATGCTGAAAAATGGCAAGAAGCCGAAGCATATTCACTAAAATCATTAGAAGTAAGAAACCAGCTTTGGAGTGGGGTAGAAGCCAAGGTAAAAGAGTTAACTGAAAGTGTTTAGCGATATTGAGTATTAATGTTAAGAAGAGGAGTCTCAGTGTTATTCATGCTGGTACCCCTCTTTTTTATTTTCAAATTCATACCTCTTCCAATTCAACAATCTACTTCATTTTATAAGCAGGATGATTTTTTACGTATTCATCAAACGAAAATTTACCAGAACCAATTAACCAAAAAAGACATAGAAGTAGTAATACAACGACCGATAACCAAAGCTCAGAATTGACGAAAGTAAAGCCATTGCTGATATTGGCAAAAAACACTGCTACAAACAAAATCGGTACTTGGAAAGCCGCCGCTAATCGAGTAAGGCATCCTAAAGTAATCAGCAAGCCACCAACCAAATGGGCGAAGGCCACATAATGCACCGCTACGAAAGTCCATGCATTAAAATGCAGTCCTTCAACAAGCGTTGATAAATAGGAAGTATCGCCTATGAAGCTCATTCCTTTGAAAAATAGCAACAATCCCAACCCAATCCGAATAATGTCAAGCCATGCTGGATGATGTCTATCACCCCAATTTTCTATGCTTTCAATTGTAGTCATATTGATAATCGTTTAGTTTATTGAATTTATAATAAAAATATAATATTGTCAATATTATATAGAATTATTTTGCGTAATAGCTAAAAAATATAAATAGGTAAGTTAGCTGACAATTTGTGAGAGTAAGAATTGCCAAATTTGTAAGGTAATCAAACAAAAAGCACAATGAAATTTCTAGTTATTCTATTCAGTATCATTAGTTTAAATGTTTTTTCGCAAGATATTGCTACTCGAAAAAAACATTATTTAACAGACAAAGGCATCGCCATTAATGGGTATGACCCAGTGGCTTATTTTCAAGGAAAACCTCAGCAAGGGAAAAAAGAGTTTTCGTATAATCAAGAAGGGATTATCTACCAGTTTGTTAATGCTAGTAATCTTGAAAACTTCAAAAAAAATCCTGTAAAATACGAACCGCAGTATGGAGGTTGGTGTGCTTTCGCTATGGGAAGTAAGGGGGAGAAAGTAGTAGTTGACCCAGAAACATATAAAATTATCAATGGCAAATTATACCTGTTTTATCATACCTTTTTTAATAATACCCTAACAGATTGGAACAAAGATGAGGCTAATTTGAAAGCCAAAGCAGATATTAATTGGGAGAAAACCTTAAAAAAATAAAAACATGACTAGTCAGAAAAAATATATTAGTTGGATAGCTCAAATCATTGCAGCAGTGATTTTATTCCAAACACTTTTCTTCAAATTCTCAGGTGCAACCGAAAGCGTACATCTTTTCACCAAACTAGGGGTTGAACCTTTTGGGCGTTATGGTGCTGGCATTGTAGAGCTAATAACGGTTGTTTTATTGTTGACTCCAAGAAAGGCATGGTTAGGAGCCTTTTTAGGGATAGGAGTAATGTCTGGTGCAATTTTGGCCCATCTTACAGTATTAGGTATAGAAAGCGACGGAGATGGTGGATATTTGTTTATCTTAGCATTGATTACGTTGCTTTGTTGTTCTGTAGTAGCATACATCCGAAAAGGTGATTTTTTCGCCTTTTTCTATACATTAATCTAATTAATAACCATGCAAGAGGAAGCAAAATATTGGTATCTCCACGACCATCAGTTGTTCTCAGTATTAAGCAGAGAAGAAAACCGTGCTTTGTGTTTGATTCCAAATTTTAAGACGGTTAAGAAAAACGAAATCATCTATTTTTCGCATGATGATGAGCAAAGACTTTATACCATCAAAAGCGGAACATTAAAGATTGTTTCAGTAGATGCTGAAGGAAATGAAACAGTAAAGGAAATTTTAAGGTCTGGTGATTTATTTGGGCAATATACTTTTGATGAAGTAGATGAAAACGAAGATGAATATGCAATAGCAATTTCAGAAAAGGTAGTAATATGTAGTTTTAAAATAAATGATTTTGAGAACATTGTGAAGAGTAACCCACAATTGGCCATTCGTTATACCAAACTGGTAGGTTTTAAACTCAAACGCATTACTAATAATTATACGAATCTAATGTTTAAAGATGTACGGACAAGGTTTGTCTTATTTTTAAAAGATTGGGTGATGAAAGAAGGCAATGGACAAACCAAGGATATTGTTGTAAAGAATTATCTTACCCACAGCGACATCGCAGGCTTAATTTGTAGTACCCGTCAAACCGTAACAATGCTATTTAATGAATTAAAGAATGCGGGCTTAATAGATTATACACGCAGCGAAATCATCGTAAAGGATGTTCATCAACTAGCTTAAAGACTCATTAGTAGGTTGGTCAATTGCAAAAGAGCAAGACCAATAAAAATACAGGCAATCAGTTTATTGAGGCGTTCGTCGGTTATGTATTTAAATATCAAATCTCGTTTCCAATTGGCCAAAAAAGCATAGGTGTACACCAATAAAAAAGTACCAGTACCAGCACCCAATACGAAACTAATTTTTTGTATTGGGGAAACAATCTTCAACCATTCGTACTTATCAAAAGCAAGCAGTATTACAACCCAAAATGGCAATAAAGCAGGATTGAACAATGAAAGCGATATACCTTTGATGAATGAAAAGAAAGGGTTTTTCAATGATACGCTTTGGTATTCAATCTCCTGTTTTTGCTGAAAAAAAGTAAACAAACCTACTGTAAATAAAAGTACTATAATAGCCCATTGCATCCAATGTGCTAGCATGGGGTATTTATCAAAAATCACTAACCCTTTTATCGCCAAATAGGCATAGGTGCTTTCGCATAAAACTCCACCTACGGCTACTGTAATGGCAACACTGATATTTTTCTGTAAAGTACTATGTACTACATAAACACTGAGTGGACCAGGTGGAATAGTAGCCACGTAACTTATTAGCGTAGTAATGAAATAAATGATGACTGTTTTCAATGTGTGGTGATTTGGAGATTTCTTAGCTAAGTTATCCTTTAAATAGATAGTAGTTGGCAATCTTTACGACAAATGTTGTAATGAAATCAAATATGGTCTTTTATAAAATTGAGTACAAAAGCATTAGTATTTTGAGGAGCTAAAATTATCTTTGTAGCTTAACCAAAAATAATACAAAAAATGTCAAGACAAAATATCCTTACAGGGTCACCTTGGGAAGATAAAATGGGCTATTGCCGTGCCGTAAGAATCGGAAATATTATTGAAGTATCAGGAACGGTAGCTATCGTTGATGGCGAAAATGTAAAGGCTGACGACGCTTATGCACAAACCAATAATATCATTGAAAGAATTGCAAAGGTATTAGAAGAAGCAGGGTCAAGTTTGAGCGATGTAGTAAGAACAAGAATTTTTACGACAGACATTACTCAGTTTGATAATATTGCGAAAGCACACGGAGCTTATTTCAAAGACATTAAACCAACTACAGGTATATATGAAATCAGCAAATTGGTTTCATCAGATTACTTAGTAGAGATTGAATTTACAGCTATTGCCCAATAATAACTTGGGTGAAATGGACATAAAAAAAGCCTCGATAATAATCGGGGCTTTTTGCTTTATTGAAGCGTATGATAGTAAAACGCTGAACGTTTATGAAAAGTTTTACGTTTGAAAAATAGTCTGATTATTTTTCATTAAAATTTTATGAAACAACAAACTATTTATGAAGTAGCCGTAATCCCGATTGGGTCGTTGAATGCTATTAGAGAAAAAGAGACTGTTGTAAGCTATTTCTCGAACCTCAGTAAATGTTTAGACCAAGTGATAACATCACTAGTGATTAATGGATGGGAAAGTAAAATAAATTATACAGCTGTATATAGAAGTTTGAAAGAGAAGGGCAAATACACCACAGAGTTTAGAATAGCCAACAATAAGGTTTTTAAAATAGTAATTACGCCCAGAACCATAAATCCATCTTTGACGATGTTGGGGATAGAAGAGAAACCTTAGGTAATTTAGTGATTGAGTGAATTGTGATTGAGTGATTATTTTTAATTGTGAATGAGTGAGTGAGTGATTGAGTGATTATTTTTTTTCCAGTACTAAAATCACTCAATCACTCACTCACTCATTCACTAAATATTATACGGGTTTACGGCTTTTATTTGCATGAAATTTTCTGGTTTGTCTAGGGCTTCAAAACCATATTGTGCATAAAGGCCGTGGGCATCCCAAGTAGCCAATATCCATCTGCGTAGTCCTTGTAAATCAGGATGTTTCAACACAGTTTCAACCAAGAACTTAGATAGCCCATTGCCACGGTATGCTTCCAATACAAAAACGTCGGCTAGGTAAGCAAACGTTGCCAAATCGCTAGTGACTCTACAAAACCCTACTTGCACCAACTGATTCTCTGTTTGATGATAAATGCCAAAAGCCATTGAATGGTCTATAGAACGTTGAACGATTTCGACAGGAATACCTTTAGCCCAATATGAGTGGTTGTTCAGGTAGTCATGAATGACATTGATTTGCAATTTTGATTTATCCGTAGAAATCAAAAAGTTATCCTTTTGTACTTCAAACATGATTGGAAAATGCTAAAATTAGTTTTCAAAATTTAAACTAGCTTCCTTTTGTAACAAAGCTTTGTCAATCGGCACCACGCCTAATGATTCGCAGACTAACCCGCCGCCTAGATTAGACAAACCTGCCACTAGCTGTGGAGTTAACCCCAACGCTATACAACAAGCTGCAATGGAAATAACGGTATCGCCCGCCCCAGAAACATCGGCAATTTTACGGAAGTAGGCAGGGTAATGTTTTTTCTCGTCTTCAAAATCAATATAAACACCTCTTTCG
The DNA here is from genome assembly GCF_034928825.1 of Arcicella aquatica. Classification (NCBI taxonomy): domain Bacteria; kingdom Pseudomonadati; phylum Bacteroidota; class Cytophagia; order Cytophagales; family Flectobacillaceae; genus Arcicella; species Arcicella aquatica. The sequence continues at coordinate 55,949 of NZ_JAYFUL010000017.1, forward strand.
GAAAGCGTGATAAACGCACCTTTTAACTGCAAAGTATCCTTTAGTTTACTCACAGCATTTTCTAGCTCTTCGGTTTTCTTTACATCAAAAGTGATATCTAAGCCCTCGCGCAATTCTTTTAAATTGGGCTTGAAAAGAGTCGCCTGTTGATAATGAAGAAAATTGCGTTTTTTAGGGTCGACTACGGTAGGAATATTGTGACTATTGGCAAAATCAATGATGTCGGCAATGAGCCCTTTGGATAAGACTCCCTTGTCGTAATCTTCAAAGATGATTACGTCGGCATCTTTGGCCAATTCTTTTATTTTCTCTGTGAGTAATTCGTTCTCAGTGTCATTAATCAAAGCATCCGTTTCAGTATCAATGCGCACAATTTGTTGCGAACCTGCTATGATTCTTTCTTTTACAGTAGTAATTCTGGTGTCAGATTGAATAATCCCTTCTGTTGATAAACCTTGTTCTTTCAAAAGATGGATTAAATCGTTGCCATAAGCATCCTTGCCAACTACGGAACAAATAATCGCTTCAGCACCCAGACTTTGTACATTCATTACAACATTACCGGCTCCACCTAAGCGGACTTCACGATTCAATACATTTACTACTGGTACGGGAGCTTCTGGTGAAATACGTTCTACTTTTCCCCACGTGTAAGAATCAAGCATTACGTCGCCAATAATAAGAACTTTTAATTGATTAAATTGATTGAATATCTCAGAGATTGTCATTATTTGATTTAATATTATCACGAAACAATATACCTTTTACTTTTAGTGGAATCAAATATATAATTGTCGTGATAGATCATTATGAATTAATGTTTAATGAAAGTGTGTTATGTCCCAATTACTTTGATGCCCTCTCATAATTAAGGCATCTCTATTTTTTCTAATTGTAGAAGCCACAAGTGAATTTTTGCTATAAATATTGTCTATTTCTTGATTGTGTCTTTCTTTCATTTTTTGGAATGCCAATTTGATATTATCGCCACTTAAAAAATGTTTCATTCCTTCATTAGCACATTCCGCAAATATCTGTTGATAGGTAGTGATTATGTGTATTTCTTTATTGTAACCAATAAATACTCTTGCTCCATTTTGAATAAGATGATTTCCTAAAGTATGTCCAGATGAACAAGAGAAGGTATAAATAAAAGAGTTGCTAAATGGTTTTAGATTACTACTTATTCCTAAATATTCTTCATCAGATATTAATGAAACATTTGTTCCATGGGAGTAAGCTATAAATATAAATGGAATTTCTTCATATTTGGCTAACTCAAAATCAATGTATGCTGAATTTAATATTCTACCTTTTATTTCAACTATTCCATGTTGTAGTCCATCAAAATACTGTGAAATATCAGAATAACAATAGGCAAAGTATTGACCTAATGTATAATTATCTTCATCATAAGCTAATATAACCTTTACCATTATAATTTTTCTTTTTGGCGTAAAAGTAAATCAATTGTTAGCATAATTAAATCTTTTTCAATTTCTTTTCCAATAGGGTCTTCCAATCTAATTAACCTTAAAAGGTCGTTCAATGTATATTGTTCTCCATTTGCAGTTATCATATAAGGTTGGTCTTGATTTTCCTCTTGTATTAAAATCCATTCTTCTAAAGCTCCTTCAATACTTGAGTTTAGTAGAATTTCAGCCTCTTTTATTTTTTCAAGAAGAGGCTCGTATGGAGCTTTTGCCATAACTGCAAAGACCTGATTATTTATGATTTCGACATACTCATTAATTTTATCTGCATTAGCTGTCCATAGAATTACAGGTATTGATTTACTAACTTTTCTTATTTCATCTAAAACGAAACTTCCATTGTGAGTATCGGCAGTAAAACGATAGTCTAATAAAACTATATTCTTTTGATTGAGGTTGTTTTTGACAAATTCGATTCCCTCATCAGGAGTATGAAGTATGTTTACACTGTTATGTATCTGATTTAGTTCAAAAACGAGTGGGTCGTCTTCTAAGTCTAATTCATCATCTATAATGATAATATTAACATTCGATTTATTCATATCTTTAACTGTTTATAAAAGGTAATTCTATGCGTAGTGTCGTACCAGTCGGTTTAAACTCATTTTCTACAACCTCTATGGTCCCTTTCATTGATGTAATCCTTGTTTTTACAATATATAATCCAATTCCCGCTCCTCCTTGTTCTGCTGTTCTTGTAAAATAGATATTAAAAACTCTATGTTTATCAGCCTCAGATATTCCAACCCCATTGTCTGAAAATAAAATTATAAATTTATCATCTTCTATTTTTCCTGTACACTTAATGATTTTATTATTTACACCCTTTAAAGCTTTAATTGAGTTTGAAATAAGATTTTCAAAAATATCTTCAAAAAACTTTTGATTATGTATTATTTTAAATGTTTGGTTTATTTCTAATAATACCTTTATCTGATTATCCTCAAAAATATGTCTGTAAGAGTTTAGGAATAAATTTTCAATTAATTCACGGATATTTATTTCAACAAAATTGGTATTCGACCGAGAGTAACTTAGTAAAAATTCTACAACATTGTCCAATCGAATCATTTCATTGTAAAGTCTTTTTGCACTTTTTACAAATTGTGCATCAAAATTGGGATTAGGAAAGTTTCTTTTAAAAAATTCTGCAGCACGAATTTCTTTACCTAAAGATGTACGAATAACATGAGCTATCTCTAAAGCATATTCTTGTAGTGACATAAGACTTAGATAGAGATTCTTATCTTCGTTTTTCTCTTTTTCTAACTCATTAAAAGCCTTAATTCCTTTGTTAACATCAATAGTTAGTTTTCTTGCTTGGGTCTCTAATAAGGCTAACTGTGGTTTTAAATCTTTAGGAGCTTGTTTCTTTATTTCTCGTACAATGCTTGAGATATTCTTCAAATCACTAAAACTTTCTTTTAATTCTGATTTAGTATTTTCTCTAGCCTCATTTCGTTGACTCTTTAAATACTCTTCCAATTGAATTATTTGGTCAATAACAAACTGCTTTAATTCCTTGTAAGCATTATTATCAACAAAATCTTGACGATTTGTGGCATCTTTTATCTCTGGGTTATCTGAGTCAGTTATTTCCAAAATTCCAACTAAATCGCTTGAACTAACCTTGTCAAAAAAACCTGAATATCTACGTTTGTCTATTCCTAAGATATCTCTCTTCTTGTTATCATTTTTTTCATATTCTGCAAATGGGGTCGTTATAATTCCGTCTCTGTAAATTTTTATTCCATCAATATTTGCTCCTTGATAACTGGAGTTAAAGAGTCCTTTTGCCTTCTGATTAAAGTAATAGAGTTTAAACTTTACAAAACCAAATAAAGGTTTTCCAATCTTTATTTTTTTTAAAATAGAATTCTCATGTTTCAATATTTCTTGTGTTTGATTTTCACTATCAAATACAAGAGTAATTTCCTCGGTTGCAAACTTAATTGCATTATTTACAACAGGTTTTTTATAAAAACCTTCTTCTGGTGCATCAATGTAAATATCAAATGGATATTTAGGTTTGTGCAATGGTGATACTAATTTTGAAAGTTCTTCATATCCTCTGGTTATATCATCCTTTGTCCAAACATCTCTAATATCGGTTATTTCTAATCTTGTGCCTTGTAATTCTTTCTTTTCTGTAGGTTCTGTCCAGAATTTATTAGGAATATCAGTAAATAACTTTTTTTTACTCATTTCATTTTGTCTATCAGCATTCACAGACAAATCCTCGTAGCTTTTCCAATTAAGTTCTAAATATGTATTTATATCAGAGTCTTTTTGCTTGGTTCGCATAATTAATTTAGACCCTAATTTATCAACAGCAAATCTACCTACCCCTTTTTTTCCTACGAGTTTTCTATTAAATGGAGGAGGAGAGGTTCTATTTATTCTTTTACTGCTAGTTCCAATTACCATCCATTTGTCTTTTACCTCAATATAGGACATTCCTAATCCATTATCTCTGATAACAATTTTACTCGTTTGAGATAGCGGATTTATATTGTGAAACTCAACATAAACTTTTGTTGCATTAGCATCATAGCAATTTTTCACCAACTCAAATAAAGCGGTTATTCTGTCTGTAATAAGCTCTCGACCAAGTAATTGAAAAGTTGAAATGTCAAACTTCCAATAAAGAGCTTCGGATTGGTTGCTTAATTCGTCGTTTGGCATTGGTAAAAGAAATTATACTTTTGAAAATACGATATGCTAATAAAGGCGGAACTGCATTTCCTATTTGTTGTTGAATGTGCGATATACTACCTTTAAAAATAAAATCATCAGGAAAACTTTGTAATCTTGCCGCTTCTCGTACAGAAAGCCCTCTATCTTCAAAAGGATGAATTAACATATTTTTTCGATAATTAGAGATAACGACTGAAGGTTGATTTGGGTCAAGTCTTTTGTAAATACCGCTATGAGTATTTTTAACTTCTGAATAATTAGTCATTAATTCAGAAGGTATGGCTTGCCAGTTTTGACCAATTTTAATATGTCTGTATCGTTCTAAAACGTAGTCTTTATTTCGTGATACGTAATTTTGGGTTGCCTCTTGTGAATTTGCTCTTACCTGTTTTGTATAGTCGTTTAGCTTATCAGAATGGTAAGGTAAAGAGTTAAAATAATCCCCATTTTTAAGTTTAGGCAAATCACTTATAGCTTCCCATACAGAAACCTTTTTTTGCAAAGGTTCAGGAAAATGGTAGTCAATACCCATTCTGTTTGCTATTAAGAAAAATCTATTTCTGTTCTGAGGTACACCATAATCTGATGCCCACAATACTTTTTTCTTGGAAACATAACCTAGTTCTTGTAAACGTCTTTCTAGTTCTTGTACAACTTTACCCTTTTCAAAATTTTGAAAACCTTGAACATTTTCAAATACTAACCATTCTGGATTCAATTCTTCAACACTTCTTAGATATTCTCCAAAAAGAGCATTATTAGGATTTTCTTCCGTGCGAGTTTTAGTGTTAGACAATGAAAAGCCCTGACAGGGCGGTCCGCCGAAAAGGATAAAGGGGGTATCTTTCAAAAGATTTTTAAAATTAACCTTTCTAATATCTTCTCTAATTACTTCTGTATTTTTGTGATTACTTTTAAAGGTTTCGGCAGCATGGATATTATTCTCAATGGCAAAAGCAATCTTTATTCCAGCCATTTCAGCACCGATACTCATGCCTCCAACGCCACTAAATATATCAATGCCAATAAGTTTTGTGATTTTTTCCAAGTGTGAGGGCGGTTTTAGTGTAAATTCAATTAATCTGCAAGTTAGATAAAAACTATATTGCTTGTATGTCTTAGAAAAAATATATGAGTGTCAAGTATAGAATCAAACGGAAAAGGATTTTTCGGTTTATCCACCAATAGTAGTCATTGATTCAGTAATGATACTTTTGCGATTGCGTTCGGCCTCAAAACCATCTTTAGGGCGATTGCTAAAAACATGGATAAAAGTATCTTTGAGGTCTGTATCAGAAATGCCATTTCTTAGTAAATCTCTGATATTCAATACACCATCATCGTAAAGGCAAGTTTTCAACTCGCCCGTTGCGGTTAAGCGAATGCGGTTGCAAGTGCCACAAAAGGTACGTGAAAATGCCGCAATAATTCCGATATTACCTTGATGATTCGGAATTTGATAATTGTATGAGGTTGAGTTGGGAGCATCAACCAATTTTTGTAAATCAGGATATTCGCTTCTGATTTCTTCTAAGATACGGGTAGCATTCCAATGAAGTTTTGGATAGTGGGCACCCTCGCCATTAAAAGGCATTTCTTCAATGAAACGAATTGAAACGTTATTATCTTTCGTCAACGCTGTTAGTGGAATAATGTCTTGAGTATTTTGCCCGTCCATTACTACAGCATTTACTTTTACTTCAAAACCAGCGTCTAATAATTGAAAAAGCGTTTCATATACTTTGTCGAATTCATCTCTGCGGGCAATTTCAAAAAAACGTTTTTTATCTAAAGTATCCAAACTCAAATTGATAGAACGAACCCCTATTTCTTTCATTTGGCGAATGTACTGTCCCGTAAGAATACCATTCGTAGTAATATTAAGTTCAGTAATGCCTTCAATTTCAGAAAGCATATACATAAAATCAATCATATTGTGGCGAACAAAAGGCTCGCCCCCTGTGATGCGTACTTTTGAAACGCCTAATTCAGATAACACAGAAACAGTTCGATGCATTTCTTCATAAGTCATCAATTTTGATTTATGAAGATACTTCACACCTACTTCAGGCATGCAATAAAAGCAACGCAAATTACACCGGTCAGTTACGGCCAAACGCAAATACGTAATTGGCCTACCGTGATTATCGTAAATCAAGGTTTGGTTGGGTTGCTTTTTGTTTTGAGTGATCATTCCGTAAATTCGTCTCTTTGTTGAACAAATTTAAGTAAATAACCTTAGCGAATATAAAAACATTCAATTGTTATAGGATAAAAGGTAATATTTAGCCAATAATATGAAGTACAGTATAAATCTTTTTGGTATTACTAAAGAAATAATTGGTAATACATTGATTGAAATAGAAATGGAAGAGTCTATTAAAGTAGCGCAACTACTGGAAAAGCTAAAAGACGATTATCCAAAGCTGAGGGCGATAAAATCGCTATTGGTTGCTGTAAACAGCGAGTATGCAGAGCAGGATTTGATCTTGAATTTCAGAGACGAAATAGCATTGATTCCGCCTGTAAGCGGAGGGTAATAAAACAGCCTTTGATTTTGCAATTATATTGAAAATCAAAGGCTGTTTTAGTTTAAATACCATTAGAAGACTTTATGGTAGCATTCAAATTTTTGATTCTTCTTTCGTAACGATTAATAATTTCACGTTTCTGACTAGCGTGAAGTCTACGCTCTTTCATTATTTTGCTAGATAATAGTTGAATATTTTTATCTTGCTTTTTGATGTAAGTATTTAGGGTACTTACTTGCGTTTCATAGCCTTCAATTTTTTTCTGCGTTTCTACTTTATAAGCCTTAAACTCTTCAACTTTTAAATCTACGTCTTTAAACATATTTACCATTTTTAAAGAATCTTGCTTATAATTGTTTCTGATATTGCCTATTTCAACAAAATAAGAGCGATATCTTTTCTCTTGGGCAAGCAACTCATCAGAAAGTGTTAATGTTCTAGACCGTAAATCTCTTACTTCAACTTGTGAGCGTTTAAAGTTTTCATTTAGTCTGCTTTTTGATCCGTCAAGTTCTTTGTACTTTTTACTACTAACACAAGAAGATTGACTTAAAATAAGGGCAATCATAACTACAGAGGCCGGAATAATACTTGTTTTCATGTGTTTTAAAATTGATGGCGAATTTCAGGTTAAAAACAATTTTTTTAGTTTAAATAGCAATGGTACATAAATGCATCCATTTTTAATATGAATGAAACATGGTAAATGGCTATTCAATTTTTTAAACGAATTTGTTTAGCCTTAAAATGCTTACTTAGACAAATAAACTTTTGTGAAGTTTATTTTGTATTGAAAATTAAATAGATACCGTATTAAATGATACTTAAAATATCTAATCTATGAATAAATCAAAATTAGTATTAAGCAATGGCTAGTAATGAATGGGAAAAAATGATATATGCAAAATAAGGAAAATATAATTTATTCAACAAATATTTTACATAAAAACAATCACTAATCATCAAAAACTGCACTTTTCAAAAAAGTAAAATGTTTAATCGCAGAAGCAAAATATTCATTAAATAGGCGTGTTTATGAATTATCAAATGTTAATTTGATGATTCATGTTTTAAAATTGTTACATATTTACAATACTCCTTCAGAGTATAATCAATGACGAATATGAACATACGACGTATAATTACAACGTATGATGGATGCGGTCATGTCTTTTTTTTTCTAAAAACATACTAATATTATTTATTCATGGAATTTTGATGAAGATGCTATTTTAAAGCATTGTAAGCTTTGATAAAGAAAATAAAATTTTATTTGTACATTCATGGATTAACCTAATAACTAATAAGTGAGTTGTTTTTAATAAACTTTACACTTTTCAACACTTTGTGACGATATGGATATTTGTGAAAATGAGGGCTACAAAATGCCACCAAAAGTTATTGCAGATTTAGTGACTGCAAACGTTACACCCAGTGTAAGTGTTGATTCAAAAGGAGAATGGATGGCGTTGCTTCAACGTTCGGCTCAGCCATCGATAGAACAATTAGCCCAACCTGAACTTAAATTAGCAGGACTAAGAATTAATCCTACCAATAATGGGCCAAGCAGAACAGCTTATTTTGTGAGTATCAAATTAAGGAAAGTGCTAGGGACAGACGAGGTCATGATTAAAGGATTGCCTGAAAAACCATTATTAAGCTATGCAAGCTGGTCGCCAGATGATTCTAAGATAGCTTTTTGTAATTCAACACCTGATAAAATAGAGCTTTGGGTGCTTGATATTTCCACGGCAACGGCTAGAAAAGTCTCTGATTTAGGAATGAATGCTGTCTTTGGGCATCCGTACGTCTGGTTATCTGATGGCAAATCTTTGATTGCCAAAACTGTTGATCCAAATCGTGGAAATCCTCCGCAGAAAAACGCAATACCTACAGGACCTACCATTGTTGAAAATTTAGGGAAGACCAATCCGAGCAGGACCTATCAGGATTTACTTAAAAATGAAAGCGACGAAAAGCTTTTTGAGTTTTACGCTACGTCTGTGATCGTGAAGATAAACCTTGGAGGAGAAACCGAAACAATCATTAAAGCAAACATTATTCGGACGGCCAGTACTTCACCAAACGGGAAATATATTTTGGTGAAAACTATTCATCGACCTTTTTCTTATCTTGTTCCTTACAACCGTTTCCCTCAAAAAATAGAAATTTTTGGGATAGACGGTGTATTGGTAAAAACTTTGGTAGATAACCCGCTGATAGAAAACGTTCCGATTTTATTTGATGCCGTTCAGAAAGAGCCTCGTGGATTCAACTGGCGAGCCGACGTACCAGCTACCATATATTGGATTGAAGCCCAAGATGGTGGCGACCCTAAAAATGAAGTAGCTATTCGGGATAAAGTTTTTGCCTTATCTGCCCCCTTTACGGGGAATTATAGTACAATTGCTGAAACGAATTATCGCTATGCGGGCATTATTTGGGCTAATGAAACATTAGCCTTGATGGAAGAATATTGGCATAAAACCAGAAGAGTAATTACAAAAATTATTGACCCCAGCGGACAACAAGAAGCCCAAATTTTATTCGATCGTTCTTCTGAAGATAAATATAATGAGCCGGGTAATCCATCTACGAAAAAAAACCAGTATGGTAAATTGGTGATGGATGTACAAAAGGACAATACCGTATTTATGACAGGCGACGGAGCATCTGCGGAGGGAGATAGACCTTTTGTGGATATTTTAAACTTGACTACTAAGGAAACGACTCGGTTGTGGCGTTCAGAAGCACCATTTTATGAAAGACCCATTGCTATTCTGGATAATGACAAACAAATTGTGCTGACTGTGCGAGAGTCCAAGCAAGATAATCCCAATTATTTTGTCAGAGATTTGCTTAATAAAAATATCACACAGCTTACTTTTTTCCCGCATCCCTATCCAGCATTAAAAGGAATAGCCAAACAAGTATTAAAATACAAGCGACCAGATGGAGTAGAGCTTACGGCTAATCTTTATTTACCAGCCGATTATCAAAAAGAACAAGGAGCCTTGCCTTGTTTGTTAGAGGCTTACCCCTTAGAATTTAAGGATAAAAGCAATGCTGGGCAAATTTCAGGTTCGCCTTATGAATTTACCTCTATTTATTGGGGTTCACCAATCTTTTGGGTAACCCAAGGCTTTGCTATTTTAGAAGGAGCTTCGATTCCGATTGTGGGTGAAGGAAATGTAGAACCCAACGATACTTATCTGGAACAATTAGTCGCAGGTGCAAAAGCAGCTATTGACGAAGGGGTTAGGTTAGGAGTAGTGGATTCAAATAGGGTAGGTGTAATGGGGCATTCCTATGGGGCTTTCATGGTGGCTAATTTATTATCACATAGTGATTTGTTCAAAGCTGGCATTGCTAGGAGCGGGGCATATAATAGAACATTGACTCCCTTTGGCTTTCAAGGAGAAGAACGTTCGATTTGGCAAACCCCTGAAACCTATCACAAAATGTCGCCATTTAATTATGCCGATAAAATGAAAACGCCTTTGCTATTGATACATGGCGAAGCAGATAACAATATGGGAACTTTCCCGATGCAGTCAGAACGATATTATAATGCCTTGAAAGGACTAGGGGCTACGGTGCGTTATGTTCAATTGCCTTATGAAAGCCACGGATACCAAGCCAAAGAATCTATTTTACACATGCTTTGGGAAATGAATACTTGGTTGACTACTTATGTGAAGGAAGGAATAACTAGCAACTTACTACTTGAAATCAAGTAGTTTATTTGAGTATAAAACTAGTAGCGGTAACCCTTGCGGTTACCGTTTTTTGTTATCGTCCTTTTGTAAACGGTAACCGCAAGGGTTACCGCTACTAGTAATTTCTAATATAATATTAAATAGCAATAAAGTCTGTTTCTTAGTATAGTACTTTTAACGAATAAAACCTTATTTAATAAAACTATATAGAAAAGGAGCTTTGTGAGCCTTGCCTAAAAATTGTTTTTCGTGCCTTTTTAAAATATCCAAACCCAATATTTGTCGTTGGAAAGTAGTTCTACGAATCTTTTCTCCTAAAATCGCTTCATAAACCTGCTGGTATTGTTTCATAGTAAACTTTTCGGGTAATAAATTAGCCCCAACCAATTTTTTATTGATGTTGTCGCGAAGCGTCTGCAAGGCTTTCTGTACCATTTCATCGTGGTCTAGCATCAGAGGAGGCAATTCATTGACGGGATACCATTCGCACCTATCCGATAATGTATCTGGTTGTGGGTTTACTTCATTAAAATTGATTAAGGCATAATATCCCACCGAAATGAAACGCTCTAAAAGCCAATGCTCTTCGCCCGAGTTTAAATGTCCATTATTTAACATTATCTGTTCTATGGTTGCTGGAACAAACCTTTCTAAAGAACCAAAAGTATGAAACTGTTCGAGATAAATATTTTCTAAACCCGTTCTGTCGTGCAAACCTCTTCTTACAGCATCGTTTAAGCTTTCGTGTTCTTTGACAAATCCTCCGGGCAATGCAAACAGTTTGGTATTGTGATACTCTAAAATAAGAATCTTCAAAGTCTCTCCGTCAAACCCAAAAATGACTGAATCGTAGGCAATATGAGGCAAAAAGCCTGATTCTTTTGCGGTGTTTGCATACTTTTTATGAATAGCCCTTTTTGTCATTTTTAAAAAATAATAAGATTTAATTGTATTTTTCTGTAAATCATTTTATTATTGTCACAAAATGAGACAATAAGTTCAATCTTTCGTAAAACTAACAAATAAAATGAAATTTAGCATCAGACTGTTATGCTTACTCTGTGTATTAATGAATCTAAACATTACTGCTCAATCGCTCAAAAACGGATATGTATTGCCAATTCAAGCCAAAACGGTAAATGGCATTGTGGAAGGTGAATTTGATGTTCGTACCAATACCCATAGTTTCAAGGGTATTCCATTTGCTCAGCCTCCTGTTGGTGATTTAAGGTGGAAAGAACCGCAACCTGTAAAAAACTGGACAGGCGTTTTAGAAACCAAACAGTTTGGCTCTAAAGCCGTACAACCAGCTATTTTTGGAGATATGGGTTTTAGAAGTAATGGCATGAGTGAAGATTGTTTATACTTAAACGTGTGGACACCTAAAGTAAGCAGTCAAGAAAAATTGCCAGTGTTAGTGTATTTCTATGGCGGAGGTTTTATTGCAGGCGATGGCTCTGAACCAAGGTATGATGGCGAAAGTATGTCGAAAAAAGGAATCGTTACCGTTACTTTAAATTATAGATTGGGTATTTTTAGCTTTTTTGCTCATCCAGAATTAACAAAAGAGTCTCCTCATAAAGCATCAGGTAATTATGGTTACTTAGACCAAAATGCAGCCTTGAAATGGGTAAAAGCTAATATTGCTAATTTTGGCGGTGACCCTAACAAAATTACGATAGCAGGCGAGTCGGCAGGGTCAGTTTCAGTAAGTGCCCAAGTAATCTCACCTTTATCTAAAGGTCTAATTGCTGGTGCCATTGGCGAAAGCGGTGGATTAGTTTTTCCTACACTTGCAGCTACTACTTTGCAAGATGGTGAAAAAACAGGTGTTGGCTTTGCACAAAAAGCAGGAGCAAATTCTTTGAAAGAATTGCGTGCGATGACTACTTATGAAATTTATCAGAAAATGATGGAATTTGGAGTATGGAATTTTAAATCAACAGTTGATGGATATTTCTTACCAAAAACATTACCTGAGATTTATGCGAGTAAAGAACACGCCAATGTACCTTTATTACTTGGCTGGAATTCGGAAGAAATGAACTATAAGGCTTTAACAAAAGGCAAAGAAGCCACTACAGAAGTTTATACCAATACAGTAAAAGAATTGTACGGAGACAAAGCACAGGAAGTGTTGAAATTATACCCTGTAGGTACAGCCGAAGAAACAGAACAGTCGGCAACGGCATTGGCTGGCGACCGCTTTATTGCTTACTCTACTTGGAAATGGTTTGACGAACACCGCAAAAATAGCACACAGCCAGTATATCGTTATTTTTATGCACATCCTAGACCTGACATGAAAGCGCAAGACCTTGAGGCTGCCTTGGCTGGGGGAGTAGTAAAGAGAGATAAGAATGCACCGAAACCAGCAAAGCCGAAAGGTGCTGTTCACTCAGCAGAGATTGAGTACGCGATGGGCAACTTAGCAGGCAATACTACGTACGATTGGAACGAAGACGATTATAAAGTGTCGCAAACGATGCAAAATTACTTTGCTAACTTTATCAAAACGGGTAACCCGAACGGAGCAGGTTTAGAAAATTGGCCAGTGGCTAAAGACGAGGCTAATCCAGATGTAATGATTATTAAAGTACAATCAAAGGCCATCAAAACGCCAAATGATAATCGTTATTTATTTTTAGACAAAGAGTATCAGAAGAAGTAAATAGTAAAAATTTAAGAGACTGTCTTAATAAGCAATATTATCCATCTAAATGAAATTTGGAAGTATTACTATTAAGACAGTCTTTTTCAATAAAAGTCTAAAGTTTAAAGTCTAGAGTCTAGAGTCCTAAATTCTAGTATCTTTAATCTAGCATCCTTTAGTCCTAAATCTTCAAGTCCTAAATTCTAGTGTCTTTAAGTCTAGTGTCCTAAAGTCCTAAATCCTCCAGTCCTATAGTCTTAACAGATAAACGCTAATATTTTAACTAAATCTAAGAATAGTTACAATTTTGAAAATGATTGTAAAAAATAGTGTTAATGAGTCCTTAAAATTTGCTTTTTTCAAAGTTATATCTGTAATTTTGCTTACAGAAAAATAACCCATCTTTAATTTTTTTTTAATCTGAGATTTATTGCGAATTCTTACCAAAACCATTTGACATTTAATACATTGGTTTAGGGAACTTTATTTTCCAAAAAATAAGTTCTAATAATTCAAAAAAAATATAATTAAAGTCATGTCTGACGCAATTAAACACGAGTGCGGGATAGCGCTAATCCGTCTTCGGAAAGACTATCAGTATTATATCAACAAATACAACACGCCATTGTACGGTTTGAATAAATTGTATTTGATGATGGAAAAACAAGTAAACCGTGGACAAGACGGTGCAGGAGTTGCTAACATCAAGATTGATGTTCCTCCGGGTCACCGTTATATCAGTCGCTATCGTTCTGTAGAACAAAATGCTGTACCTGATATTTTTGGAAAGATTTACAAGAAATTCCGAAAGGCTCTGAAGGACAACAAAGACAAAGCTAAAGATGCTCATTGGATTCAAGAGAATGTGGCTTTTTCAGGCGAGGTATTTTTAGGACACCTTCGTTATGGAACACACGGACAGAACGAAATAGAGAACTGCCATCCGATGCTGAGACAAAGTAACTGGCGAAGCAGAAATTTAGTAATGGCTGGAAACTTTAACATGACAAATGTTGAAGAGTTATTCGATAAACTGGTTTCGTTAGGACAGCATCCAAAAGAAAAAGTAGATACAGTAACGGTAATGGAGAAAATCGGACATTTTTTGGACGAAGAAAACCAACGCCAATTCGAGTATTTTAAAAGTGAATATCATAATCCAGAATTATCGGATGTTATTCAGGATAATATAGATTTACAAAGGGTTCTACAACGTTCTTGTCGTGATTTTGATGGCGGATACGCCATGTGTGGAATGACTGGATACGGTGCAGCTTTTGTAGCCCGTGACCCCGCAGGAATCAGACCAGCATTTTATTATGCCGACGACGAAGTAGTGGTAGTAGCTTCAGAAAAACAAGCGATTAAAACTAGCTTCAATTGTAATTATGACGATATTAAAGAAGTGCAACCAGGACACGCTTTAATTATCAATAAAAATGGAGATTATTCCGAAAAACAATTCATCGATCCCATCGAAAGAAAATCTTGTAGTTTCGAACGCATTTATTTCTCAAGAGCTTCAGATCCAGATATTTATGCAGAACGTAAGCAATTAGGACGTTTAGTGATTCCTCAGGTACTCCAAGAGGTAAACTTCGACCTAAAGAATACGGTATTCTCGTACATTCCTAATACTGCCGAAACAGCCTTTTTGGGAATGATTGAAGGTTTGGAAGACTATCTTGCTAAGGAACGTAAAAAGGCTATCATGGAAGGTGTTTTGTTTGAAAAAGACCTTGAAGATTTGCTCACTTTCCGTCCAAGGGTTGAAAAATTGATTTCTAAAGACGTTAAGCTAAGAACATTCATTACCAACGATGCCGACCGTAATGACATGGTAGCTCATGTATATGATACTACTTTTGAGGTAATCAAGAAAGGCGTTGATAATGTAGTGTTGATTGATGACTCTATTGTTCGTGGAACTACCTTAGAGCGTTCTATCGTGAGGTTGTTAGATAAACTAGGCCCTAAGAAAATCGTTATTGTTTCTTCGGCACCACAAATTCGTTATCCTGATTGCTATGGTATAGATATGTCGCGTATGAAAGAATTTGTAGCTTTCCGTGCGGCTTATCAGTTACTGATTGAAAGAAATATGGACGATGTGCTAGAAGATACACTAGGACGTTGTTTAACAGCAATAGAATTAGGAACTGCTCATAAAGAGAACTTTGTAAAAGCTATTTATGAACCGTTTACAACAGAAGAGATTTCAGATAAAATTGCTGAGTTAGTAAAACCAAAAGACTTGAAAGCTGAATTAGCAATTGTTTATCAAACAGTTGATAGTTTAAACAAGGCTTGTCCGAATGATACAGGAGACTGGTACTTTACAGGTAATTATCCAACACCAGGAGGAAACAAAGTAGTAAATACTGCTTTTGTAAACTTTATGAAGGGTGTTGAGATGAGAGCTTACTAGTAGAGCTGCGATATAAAAATAATAACCATGAGTCATTCCAAATTTCCTTTGATATAATGAGTTATTAGAGTTTTTGAATTTATTACCGTCTTGTCCTTACTTTTCTTTCCTTGATGAAAGAAAAGTAACAAAAGAAAATCAAGAATTCCTAAACTCGCTTCGCTCAAACAGTAGGAATTCGGTGTTCATCAATCATAAAAAAGTGGTCAAAATTAGTTTTTTGACCACTTTTTTATGATTTTAAATTCTGAACAACTCTATTTACTTATCATTAACTAATCCTAGCCCAGTTGCTAGCATTTGCTTTTTGCTGTTCTATTTGTTCTTTAACCATCGCATTTTGGGGTAGGTCTAAGTCATGGTCTTCTTCCAAGATGGCTGTAGCACATTCTCTGGCTACCCTTAATATTTCGCCATCTTTAGCTAGGTCTGCAATGAGTAAATCTATTACGCCGCTTTGTTGCGTCCCTGATAAATCCCCTGGCCCACGTAATTGTAAATCTACATCAGCAATTTCAAAACCATCCGTTGTTCGTACCATGGTTTCTAAACGGATACGGGTGTCTTTAGAAAGCTTTACGTCCGTCATCAAAATACAATAACTTTGTTCTGCTCCACGTCCTACTCGCCCACGCAATTGGTGTAGCTGTGATAGCCCAAAACGTTCGGCACTTTCAATGACCATGATAGAAGCATTCGGCACATTTACGCCAACTTCAATCACGGTAGTTGCTACCATAATTTGCGTTTCTTTTTTGATAAAGCGTTGCATCTCAAAATCTTTATCTGCTGGCTTCATTTTTCCATGAACTATGCTAATATGGTATTCTGGGAAGGCTCTTACTATGCTTTCATAGCCATCAGCCAAGTATTTGTAATCTAATTTTTCAGATTCCTCAATTAATGGATACACCACATATACTTGACGCCCTTTTTTGATTTCATCACGCATAAAACCAAATACATTTAAGCGGTGCGAATCGTAACGATGAACAGTTTTGATAGGCTTTCGACCTTTAGGTAATTCATCAATGATAGAAACATCTAAATCTCCATACAGCGTCATGGCCAAAGTTCGAGGAATAGGAGTGGCCGTCATTACCAGAATATGAGGGTGAATAACTGAGTTTTTCTCCCAAAGTTTGGCTCTTTGTGCTACACCAAAACGATGTTGTTCATCAATAACTACAAAACCTAAGTTTTGAAACTGTACAATATCTTCCAAAATGGCATGTGTTCCCACGAGGATACTCAACGAACCATCCAAAAGCCCTTCATGAATCCCAACCCGCGCTTTTTTACGAACCGACCCTGTCAATTTATCAATTTTAATGCCTAATGAATCTGCAAAATCTTTTAAGCCTTGATAATGCTGGTCTGCTAAAATTTCGGTAGGGGCAATAATACATGCCTGACAGCCATTGCTTATTGCCAAAAGCATACAAATGAAAGCAACAATGGTTTTGCCAGAACCTACATCACCTTGCAAAAGCCTGTTCATTTGTTTGCCCGATTTCATATCTTCAAAAATCTCTTTGATTACCCGTTTCTGGGCATTGGTTAAATCAAAAGGAAGATGATTTTTATAAAATTCTGTTACTAAAGTAGTACTCTTAAAAACTTGTCCTTTATAATCAGTCCTTCTATTCAGCTTTTGTTTGATAAGTCTGAGTTGATTATAGAAAAGTTCTTCAAACTTCAACCTGCGTCTAGCTTGATGCAACCAAGCTTCTGACATCGGCAAATGGATATTATAAACAGCATCTTTCTTTTCTATCAAACGAAATTTTTGTCTGATATTTTCAGGTAGTGTTTCTCGAATTTGTGAATAAGAAATATCTAATAAATTGCGTTGCATCATCGCAATTACTTTAGAATCAATGTAGCGTTTTTTTAGTTTTTCGGTTAAACCATATACTGGCTGAAAATATCCTCCTTTTTCATTGGCTGGGTTAAGCAATTCCATTTCGGGATGTTGCATTTGTGGGCGACCTTGAAAGAAAGCAGGTTTGCCATAAATAACATACTCTGAACTAGGTCTTAACTTTTTTTCTAAAAAACTTACTCCCTGAAACCACGTTAATTCCATCGTACCCGTTCCATCAGAGAATTGGGCAGTAAGACGAGCCTTATGACCTTCGCCCATTTTTTCCATAAAATGTAGCCTTCCTTTTATTTGTGCTACCTCCATTCCCTCATATAAGTCGGCTATTGTATGGAATTTAGTACGGTCTTCATACCTGAAAGGATAGTATTGAATTAAGTCGGCATAGGTGAAAATTTGCAATTCAGTATTGAGTAGTAGTGCTCTTGCAGCACCTACACCCTTGAGAATTTCTATACGGGTATCGAAAAAATTGTTTTGCATAATTTTGCTCTTAATCGCAACGTTATTAGTAAGTTAGTAGTCTTATATTGAATTGCTGCATGAACACATTTGCCTCTTGTTGTTCAAAAGAAATACAATATTTTAGATAGATGATAAACAATTATGTGAAAATACTGATTTTTATATCAAAATATTAATTTTAAGCCTGCTGAATCTCTAAAGAAAATATACTAATTAATACTTCCCCTCTACGCTTTTTGAATAAAAAGATACTCTCCAATCCAAAAACTATGAAGAAAATTTACGTTGCATTTTTTTGCGTTATCTGCTTTTTAAGTAGCTTCCAGCTCCGAGCCAATCACATTCTAGGGGGTAATTTTAGTCTTGTCCGAGGGAATACCCATGGTTCATTTACTTTGACTATGCACCTCTATTTCGACAATGCCGTTAGATCAGCTACTGCACAAGACAATGGTATAAAAGTAGGTATTTTTCGGAAAAGAGATAATTTTTTAATGAGAACACTTACGTTATTCACTGCTGATTTAGCTGGTCGCCCTTTTGTCTATAGTAATGCGGCTTGTGCTACTAATCAGGGATTGAATATTACAGACATCACTTTTTCTGAAAACATAAACTTAAATCCAGATGAGTATAACGATGCACAAGGTTATTATCTTACCTATGACAGATGCTGTAGAAATGCAGCCAATAATATTAGCAATCCAGCAAATACAGGAATGTTATTCTATCTGGAATTTCCAGCATTAAAGATAAATGGTGTTGATTTTGTAAATTCTTCTCCAGAATTCACGACGCCTAATGGTGAATATATTTGTAAAGGTAAGCCATTTAGGTTTGATAATTCTGCTACAGATGCTGATGGAGATCAATTACGCTACTCTTTCGTAACTCCTTATAGGGGGTTCAGCGTAGGGGGGAATAATATAAATAATCCTATCGGGTCTTCATCCATTCCATTGATTAATTGGAACAGTGGTTATAGTGCCACTAACGCTATCCCAGCTGAAAGTCCTGGTATGAAAATCGACAACCAAGGAATAATGACGCTAACCGCTACCGAACTTGGACTTTTTGTATATTCTGTAATGGTAGAGGAAATTCGGAATGGGGTAGTAATTGGTGTTTCCAGAAGAGATTTCCAACTGAAAGTAATAGATTGTTTTGATGCACCAGCCAAGCCAGACATTTTTAAAGACTTATCACCAATTAAAACTCATACAGTTACTATTGATTTTTGTGATTATGGATTTGTAGAAATTGCTACAGAAATCAATACGAGATATAATTATCAATGGCAAAAAAACAATGTTAATCTTGTTAACGAAAATCGTTATAAAATCAGAATTAATGAACCAGGGAAATATACTGTAATAATTGGTTATAATACTGGTTGTAGCGAATCGACAACTTCTGATGAAACAATTGTTAGTCAAGTTGCTGGGGAACAATTTGTGATTAATCCCGATGAAAAAAAGGCTTGTCTTGATGAAATTCCAATTAAATTAAGTATTCAAAAGCAAAATGGTAGTGCGTTTTCGCCGAGTGATTATAGTTATCAGTGGACTCGTAATGGCTTTGACATTCCCAATAATAATAGCCATATATTAGAGGCTACTTTATCTGGAGACTACTTAGGTCGGATGAAACAAATAGGAGGTGTTTGCGAATATGAACCTTCATCGAAAGTAACAATCTATGCGCTGCCAGATGCTTTGATAACAAATACGATTAGTAAAAAAGTGATTTGTGATACAGATACTATTCCGCTTGTAGCCAATTTAGGATACAACCTGAAATACGATTGGTTTAAAGATGATGTATCAATCAAAAAATCAGCTGATAATACCTTAACTGTATTAAAATCTGGGATTTATAAAGTATTAGTGACAGACGACAACGGATGTAAAAAGATGTCAGATACCCTAAAACTTACAGTAAACCCATTAACACCCATCAAATTTGATACAATTTACCCTTTTTGTGGTACTACAAACCTAAAAGTTAACTTATTGAACTATGTTAGCCCTTATGATGCCACTAAAGCTAAATTTATAGGCAGAGGTGTAAATGGTACTACCTTTGAACCATTAATTTATGGATATGCTCCAATTACCTATCAATACACCAATGGTTTTGGCTGTGTATCTAAACTCAATAGAATAACCTTTGTTGATTTAATTCCGAAAGTGCTATTAGGTAACGACCAGATTATTTTCAAAGGCGATACTATTACCTTAAAAAGTATTACGAGCGGAGGTTTTGATAATAATTTGATTTACGAATGGTCTCCAACCAATGGTTTGAACAATCCGAGTATCGCTAGTCCTATTGCTTCACCAAGTATCACTACCGAATACGTTTTAAAAGTAAAATCATCTACAAGTAGTTGTACTAATAGCGATAATATTTTGGTAAAAGTGAAAGCCAAGATTATTGTGCCGACAGGCTTTACACCCAATCAAGACAATGTAAATGATGTTTGGGAATTAGAAGGTATCGAAGAATATCCAAATGCAGAAGTGAAAATTTATAACCGCTGGGGAAACGAAATTTTTAGTACGCTGAGTTATCGCTCTAATCCATTTAATGGGCGAATAGATAATGTTAGCTTACCAGCAGCGACTTATTATTACGTGATAAAAGCCGATGCAGACATCCGTCCCATCACAGGATATTTAACCATTGTTAGATAATTTTAGGGGTGAGAGCAGTAAAATGCTGGAATGAGATTAAATTTGCAGTCGGGGACAACATTTTTAGCCCTAAAAATCTAAATCATTATGCAAGGATTACTCGATCAACAGTTCAATGAAGGTGGCGTTGTCATTACCAAAGTAGATGACCTTATCAACTGGGCACGTTTAAGCTCGCTTTGGCCTATGGGCTTTGGTTTGGCTTGCTGTGCTATTGAAATGATGCAGACGATGGCTTCTGGCTATGATTTAGACCGCTTTGGAGTTTTTCCGAGACCTTCCCCTCGCCAGTCGGATGTAATGATTGTGGCAGGAACAGTTACTTTCAAAATGGCCGACCGTATTCGTCGTCTTTATGAACAAATGCCTGAACCTCGTTATGTAATTTCGATGGGAAGCTGTTCAAATTGCGGAGGACCCTATTGGGAACACGGCTATCATGTAGTGAAAGGGGTAGATAGAATCATCCCAGTAGATGTATATGTGCCAGGCTGTCCGCCTCGCCCCGAGGCTTTGATTGGTGGTTTTTTGAAACTGCAAGAAAAAATCAGAAGTGAAAGTTTAGTAGCTCCGAAGGCATTATTAGACATGGAAGAGGAAGAAGCCAGAAATCAAAAACCAGGATTTGCCATTAATGCCTAAGCAAGATGAACATAGAAAACTTTAAAGATATTCTGATAGAGAAATTTGGAGAAGCCATCATTCTTCAAGCCGACCACCAATGTATTACTGTGCCTACGGAAAACATTGCGGAAGTGTGTCAATTAATGCTTGAACATCAAGATTGCTACTTTGATATGCTATCTTGCCTGACAGGGTTGGATAATGGTGTTGAAAAGGGAACGATGGAGGTAATCTATAATCTGTATTCTATTCCTTACGAACATAAACTGATGTTGAAGATAGTTTTTGCGAGAAATGAAAAAGGAGAAGCTTTGCCAAAAGTGCCTACTGTTAGTAATATTTGGAAAACAGCTGATTGGCATGAAAGAGAAACCTTTGATTTAATGGGAATTGAATTCACAGGGCATCCAGATTTAAGAAGGATTTTATTACCCGAAGATTGGGATGGACATCCACTTCGAAAAGATTATCAGGCCCAAGAATACTATCATGGTATCCAAGTAAAATATTGATTCATTCTCCTATCACATGAAAATAAGTGTTGTACTGATTACTTTTAATTCTGAAAAAACATTGGCTAAAGTATTGGAAACAGTAGTTTGGGCAGATGAAATCGTGATAGTCGATTCGGGCAGTGGTGATAAAACGCTTAAAATAGCCGAGCGATTTAATGCAAAAGTTATCTACAGAAAGTTTGATAACTATGGTGTTCAGAAGAACTTTGCTACCCTGCAAGCTAGCAACGATTGGATACTTTCACTGGATGATGACGAAGAACTAAGCCCTGCTTTACAACAAGAAATACAAAGTATTTCGCTAGGGGAGACGACTTATCAAGCCTATAAAATTCCTCGTTCTTTAATATTTCTAGGGAAGCTATTGCGTTTTAGCGGAGAATATAAAAGGCTCACGCTAAGACTTTTCAACCGAAATTTTGGTAATTGGAACACCGAACACGTACACGAAAGCGTAGAGATTCAAGGAAAGGTAGGCGTATTGAAAAATCACATCCTACACGATAGCTACCGTGATTTGACAGACTACTTCAATAAATTCAATAAATATACTTCACTAGGAGCAAAAACGCTGGCAGAACGTGGCAAAAAAGCCTCTGTTGCCACCATCGTTACTCGTTTTCCTATTACTTTCTTAAAGATTTACCTGCTGAAAGGCTCTTGTTTAGATGGTTACGCGGGTTTTATGTGGGCTTTACTTGCCGCAATGAATCCCGTGATTAAATATGCTAAACTGAAGGAAGCAAAAAATCTTTAGTGGTTTTAAACTCAAAACCTTCTTTTTGTAAAAAAGCCATCAGCTTATCGAATCGCTCCAACATTTTTTTGCCGTTATTTCTATGTAAGTAGAAGGGATATTTTGCGCCATTGGGTAAGGCTGTATAGTCTGTAAATTCCCAAGGGTGAAAATACAAATGCAAGTAGCCGTCGGCTTCCACTACTTTTTTACATAATGAGAAAAAGTATGACAACGGAAAGTTATGAAAGGCTATCCAAAACAAAGGTACTCGCCAAGCAGGTGAAACCGAAGCAGGGAAATGAATCAGGTTGTTCTGAGTAAAAAATGTACGAGAAATATGACGATAGTCGTATCGCCCTGGCAAATAAGTTGGATTGATAGAGGCATTGTATAAATAGCCAGCATCCAACAAATCTGTATCCGAAACAGGCGCCATCCTAGGCATTCTAAACCCAACAATTTCTTGTTGGGTAATGTTTTCCAGAATAACTTTTGACGTACTTAAATCTTCTTTTTTATGGCTAGAATGATAATGATTATGCGAAGCAATCTCATGCTTTTTGCTTAATTCCTTAATCTGTGCTGTTTTTGCCAAAGCATATACACCTGTACAATAAAAGGTGGCAGTAGCTTGATATTTATCTAATACTGAAACAATGGACTGTAAACCTTGATTAGAAGTGGCGATTTGCTCTTCCATAGGCGGAACACCACCATATTCAAAGGGCATATCAAATTCTTCTACATCAAAACTCAACAAGGCTATTTTCATGAATATTCTGTTCTTGAACAATGTACAAAGGTCTTTCTTTATTTTGGATTAAAATCTTGCCAATATAAATTCCTAAAACCCCTAATACGATTAAATTTAATCCTCCAAAAAATGCAACCGTCATTAATAACGATGCCCAGCCATCAACGGCTTTACCAACCGCAAAGCTATACATTACGTAGGGTAAGTACAAAAATGATAAAAGAGCAAAAAAGAAGCCTATGTAAATGGCAGTGTATAATGGCTTAATACTGAACGATGTAATACCTGCTAATGCTAAGCGCAACATTTTTGAAAAAGTATATTTACTTTCTCCAGCAAAACGCTTGTTGGCTTTGTATTTAATCGTTGCTTGGTCAAAGCCAATCCACTGAATCATCCCTCTTAAAAATACATCTTGTTCTTTGGTATTTTTCAAAGTTTCAGTTACCTGTCTGTCAATCAAGCGGAAATCAGCTTGTCCGGGTTCAAGCTTTAAGTCACTTACTTTATTTAGGACTTTATAAAAATTTTTGCTTGATTGCCTTTTGAACCATGATAAATCTTGGTCTTCTTCACGAAGCGTATTGACCATGTTTACATTTTTAGAAAGCCAAATATCAATCAATTCTGGAATCATCTCTGGTGGATG
This sequence comes from Arcicella aquatica, assembly GCF_034928825.1. Lineage (NCBI taxonomy): Bacteria > Pseudomonadati > Bacteroidota > Cytophagia > Cytophagales > Flectobacillaceae > Arcicella > Arcicella aquatica. The sequence continues at coordinate 79,797 of NZ_JAYFUL010000017.1, forward strand.
CTGTAAGTCGCTATCCATCATAATAATGGCATCAGCATTGATGCTATCAATACCCGCCTTTAAGGCTATTTGTTGTCCAAAATTTCTTGAAAAAGAAATATATTTTACAGATTCGTCTTTATGCGCTAGTGTTCTAATGACAGCAAGCGTATCGTCTTTACTACCATCATTGACAAAACAAAACTCAAAATTATAAGGTAATTTATCTATTACTTTTTTTACGGCATGGTAAAAAACTAAGAGGTTTTCACCCTCATTGTATGCCGCAGACAGGATACAAATGTTTATTCTTGACTGATCCATAATGATTTAATTTCTGAGGTTTCACTTAAAAAAAGTTGATAAATACAAGCAAACCAAACCAAGCAACACGGCAAGGCTTTAATTGAGTAAACGATAAACTTCATTCGCAACCAAGCTGGCAGAATATCTGTTGCTGAAAGCGAAGTAAAGGCTACAACTGTAAAAAGTAAAATCCAAACCCATCGTTCCACAGGATGTGCCTGTGGAATAAACCAGATTGCCACACCAGCCACCGCAATAATAAAAGTTGGGGATTCGGATGATGATGAAAAAATGACTACAAAAATGGATAAGGAGGCAAGGTATCTTAATTGAAAGAGTAAGTTTTTATATTGTTTAAATCTTAATAGAGGAAGTACTTGTAAAATAAAACCAGGTACAAGAAAGAACAGATTAGAGAGGTTAGGGAAACCGCCTACTCTTCTGACAAAACCCATCAGCGAAACATCTTGCATACTCGTACCAACACCATTTTCAACGCCTTGATTCTGAATGTTTTTATGCACTAGACTGTCGTACCAATCATAATATGATTGTACTACAAATTCAGGTGAACTGATAGCCATGGGTAAAACAAAAAGGATTATTGCCCACATAATAGCATACCCAATGTATTTTAGCTTGCTATCTGAAAATACCCAGAACGCCAATCCTACAATACCGTATAACTTCACAAAAGCACCAAGCATTACAAAAAGTGTTGCCCATATTACTTGGTCTTTTTTTACATAATACCACGAAAGTATTATCAAAGCGACAACACTCGGATTTACTTGTACATTATGCGATGAAGTATTTAAATCAACCAAGCAAATAGCTAATAAAATCCATTGAAATTCAGGTTTTATAGGTAATAAAGCTAAGGCTTTGTAGAGTACAAAAGCATGAAAACACACCCAAAGTGGAGTAGCAATTACATCGGGTATATAAGTAAAAGGCATAATTATCAAACTAAACAAGGGACCATAATGATTAGAATCAAAATATTCTTTTGGATAGAGTTCGTATAAATTAACCTTTTGTACCAAGTGTGTGAACACACCTTTATATATATCATAGTTGTTTATCGAGTGCAAGCGCCATTTCATGAAACCAGCGATTGCAGGCAGTAAAAACCACAAAATTGGAAGTAGCTTTCTTTTGTCTTTCAGAACAGAAAATGTCATTCTATTGTATATGTTTCCTTTGAGCAATTAGTTTTACCCTATTATGTTCAATAATCGTGCTATTTTTAACAAACTTGAAGTTTGTTAGGATAGAAACGACAAAGTGCTATTATTGACGTTAATTGGTTGAATAAGGTTGGATTGGACATAACAAAAATGACAAGACAAATTCTGAGAAGAATTGCGCTGATACACAGGGAGCAAGAAAACCTTTTGCCAGAAAGAGCAGACAGTGTTGAGCACATATTCTACTTGAGAAATCCTTATTCCAATTACAGAAAAAGGGTTTGATAGTTTTAATGATTTAATCATAAAAGCAATTAGTATATATTCTAAAGAGGTTTCAAAGCCTTAGTGGGAGCTTCTAAACAAAATTAATATTTATCTTTCACAATTTAGTGTTTTTTGCCTAATCATTCAAGTACTATATTGCAGATATTTATCAAAGCAGAAATAGTCAATACATTTTACTAAATTTGTAGCAGTTATTTTTGCTTTTACTTTCAAATCTGAAACAATTTTCATTGAAAACTTACTTTCGTATTCTTCAATATGCTGAGTCTCTAAGGGTCTTTGCATTTCCATATTTTTTATTTTCATTATTGGCGAGCTTGTTCGGCATTTTAAACTTTACCTTACTGATTCCTTTGCTTGATGTATTGTTTGATAAAGTACAAACGGTTGATTTAGAGAAGTTTAGCAAAAAGCCTGAGTTCTCGCTTGAATCAGATTACTTCAAAGAAATCTTTAATTATTACTTCTACCAAATCATTGATTTGTATGGTAGAATGGGGGCATTAAAGTTTGCTTGTATCGCTATCGTCGTATCGGTGGTATGTTCAAATATCTTTCGATATTTTTCTCAAAGAATCCTCAAAACAGTAGAGGCACAAACCATTGCTTCTTTGCGTCAGGCTATTTTTGAGAAAACCCTTAACCTACATTTTGGTTTTTTTAACAATGAACGCAAAGGGAATTTAATGGCTCATTTGACTACGGATGTTCAAGAAGTTGAAAACTCTGTTGGTAGAGCTTTTACGGCAAGTTTCAAAGAGGTTTTTACACTCATTATGTACTTTGTTTTCTTGTTTAATATGTCGGTAAAATTGACATTGTTCTCCTTGTTGATTTTGCCTATCTCAGGGGGGGTAATTGCGACTATCAGTAGAAGATTACGACGTGCTGCTCGTGATGTACAAGAACGCCAAAGTGCTATGATTGGTACACTCGACGAAGTATTTGGAGGAATGAGAATCGTAAAAGGATTTAATGCTGAAAAGGTAGTTGCTGAACGTTTTAAAGCAGAGAATTATGGATATAAAGCTGCTGTATTACGCATGGTGTATCGTCAGGAAATGACTTCCCCAGTTTCCGAGGCTTTGGGAGTAACCGTTATTGCTGGGATTTTACTGTACGGAGGTACTTTAGTCATTAATAATGACGAAAGCCTAAGTGCTTCAACGTTTATTTCTTTTATCATTTTGTTTTCACAAGTAATGCGACCTGCTAAGGTAATTGCAGATGCTTTTAGTGGCATACAAAGGGGAATAGCTTCGGCAGAACGAATTCTGAAATTGATTGATACAGTACCTGCTATCCAAGATGCGAAAGATGCTGTTGATATACCTGAGTTTAAAGAAGAAATAGAATTTAAAAATGTAAGCTTTGAATACCAAACTGGGAGAAAAGTATTGGATAATATTTCGTTCAAAATCCAGAAAGGGAAAACAGTTGCTTTGGTCGGTACGTCAGGCGGAGGGAAATCAACCCTAGCCGACCTAGTACCAAGGTTTTATGATCCTACGGAAGGACAAATTTTGATGGATGGCATAGACCTAAAACATATTCGATTAGCATCTTTAAGTAAACAAATCGGCATTGTAACACAAGAATCTATTTTGTTCAATGATAGCGTAGCCAATAATATTACTTTTGGTTCTGTGGCTAGTCAGGCACAGATAGAGGAAGCCGCTAAAATTGCCAATGCTCATCAGTATATCACACAATTGGCTGATGGCTACGAAACCTTTATTGGCGACCGTGGTGGAAGGCTTTCGGGCGGACAACGTCAGCGATTGAGTATTGCTAGAGCAGTGTTGAAAAACCCGCCGATTTTGATTCTTGATGAAGCTACTTCTGCTCTCGATACAGAGTCAGAAAAATTGGTGCAAGAAGCCTTAACGCATTTGATGAAAAATCGTACTACGCTAGTAATTGCTCACAGACTTAGCACGATTCAACATGCAGATGAAATTTTGGTCATTAATCATGGAAAGATTGTAGAAAGAGGAACCCATAGTGAACTTTTAGAAAACGAAAATGGATTTTATAAGAAGTTAAACAGTATGCAGGAAACGTAGATAGCTATTAGCTATAATTCATAAACCTGTGAGGTTAAGGTTCTTAAATAATTTATCATGGAAAAGCACGCTCAAGAAGGTTGCCCGAGATGTGGGAAAGTTTTTATCTGTAAGGTAAATAATATCTTACAGTGCGACTGCATGAAAATCAACCTGAGCAAAACACAAATAGAACACATTTCAGACATTAGTCAGTGGGAGTTTGATGGAGCGTGCTTGTGCAATGAATGTTTAGAAGAACTAAAAGCGGAAGTGTCGTAGTAATAGGCTTTTGGAAGTCAGATTTCAGCTTTCGGGTGATATTAGGCAAGAACACAAAAAATCTTATGTCTTGCATCTTGTTTCTCCAGTCTAGCGTCTTATGTCTTGAATCTTCCGTCTAGTATCTTAAAGTCCTCAAGTCTAATAATCCTCAAGTCCTTCTTCCAAAAAGTCCCCCTCCCCAAATTCCTTTACACAAATTTCATCTACATCAGGTCAGGTCTAACATCGAAAATGAATAGCTTTGCTGAAAAAATCTCAAACAGTCAGTAAATGAAAAAATCTTTCTATTCTCTGCTATTAATACTTTTAATAAGTACTTCTATGAGCAGTTATTCACAACAAAAATTGAATGTAATGACTTTCAATATCCGCATGGAAACTGTGCAGGATGGCGAAAATCAATGGGCTAAGCGTAAGGAAAATCTTAGTAGTATGCTAGATTTTTATGAAGCAGATATTTGTGGAATGCAAGAGGTATTAGTCGGACAGATTAGAGATTTAACCAAATTGCTTCCTAATTATGCCTATGTAGGCGTTGGGCGTGATGATGCTAAAGAAGGAGGAGAGTTTTCGCCCATCTTTTACAGAAAAGATAAGTTTACAATATTAGAAAGCAATACTTTTTGGCTAAGCCAAACGCCTGATGTACCAAGCAAAAGTTGGGATGCAGCGTTGAATCGTATTGTTACTTATGCCAAATTCCGAGACAATAAAACCAAGAAAGTATTCTATTTCTTCAATACTCATTTTGACCATATTGGTCAGGTAGCACGTCGTGAAAGTGCTAAAATGTTGGTCGCTAAAATCAAAGCAGTTGATGCTAAAATTCCTGTGATTCTAACAGGAGATTTCAACAGCACTCCAACAGAAGAGCCAACCGTTATCATCAATGCAGGATTAATTGATACGGAGAAAGTTACTTTAACACCACACTTCGGCCCAATAAGTACTTTTAATGGATTTCAGGCTAAAGAAATAGAAGGAAAATTGATAGACTATATTTTTCTGAATACTGATAAAATCAAAGTGTTGAAACACGGCACACTAAGTAATACTTGGAATGGTCGTTTCGCATCAGACCATCATGCAGTGTTTGCACAACTTGCATTTTAATTGGCTATCAGCTTTCGGTCTTCGGCTTTCGGCGTTTTAGCTGATAATCGAAGACCGAAAGCTGACAGCTACAAGTGCGCCTTCACCATTCTATCTCTTCCAAAAAAATCTTTCACTACCTCAACACTGCTAAACCCTTCGTCCCAGAATAAAGCTGCTGTTTCTAAACCAAATGATTGGTTAATTTCTACGATACAAAATCCATTTACCGATAAATGTTTTTTTGCAAATTTGGCGATAGCTATATAAAAAATCAGGGGATTGTCGTCTTCTACAAAAAGAGCGAGATGTGGCTCATAAGCCAATACATTTTGCTCCATCTCCTGCTTTTCAAAATCGGTAACATAAGGAGGATTAGAAAGAATAATATCGAACATAGGTAGGGATTCATGCTTAGATTCATCCAAAAAGTTTACCTCTTCAAAATCTACTTTTACCTTATTGGTTACTGCATTTTCCTGCGCAATTTGCAGTGCTTTCGTTGATATATCATAAGCTGTTACAGAGGCGTTATCAATACCCCCTCCCACAGAAATAGCAATACAACCCGTACCTGTGCCAATGTCTAATATTTTCGGATTCGATACAATCAACTTGTTTTTTACTAAATCCTGAAAAGTATTTAATGTTAGTTCAACTAATTCTTCTGTTTCTGGTCTGGGGATTAAAGTAGCAGGACTTACTTTGAATCTTCTTCCATAAAACTCCGTTTCGCCAATAATGTACTGAACAGGTTCATGATTTTTGAGTCTGGTGATAATCTCTTGATAATCAAAAACCTCATTCAGTGGATTATCCAGCAAAATATCTGTTTTAGAAATACCTTGAAAGTGTTCTAATACCAAATAAACGATGCTTTTTGCTTCGTTTTCATCATAAACAGCACTAATTTCGGATACTAATTGTTGAAAAAGGGTTTTTGCAGACATAAAATGATCAATAAAATTTATGCAAAGTTACAAAGAAAATTACGCTAATAAGTCTGAAATGTGGATGGCTCGTGCTTTGCAATTAGCTCGTTTAGGCGCAGGTACTGTTTCGCCCAACCCAATGGTAGGCTGTGTCATTGTACATCATGAAAAAATAATAGGCGAAGGCTGGCATAGAAAATATGGAGAAGCCCATGCAGAAGTAAATGCTGTAAATTCGGTAATAGATAAATCTTTGTTGACAGAAGCTGATGTATATGTCACGCTTGAACCCTGTTCACATTTTGGCAAGACACCTCCCTGTGCAGATTTACTGGTAAAGCATGCCGTCAAACGAGTAATCATTTGTAATGTAGATTCAAACCCACTGGTAGGAGGAAAGGGCATTGCCAAGCTACAAGCTGCGGGAATAGCGGTAGAGACGGGTATTTTAGCAGAACAAGGACGAGCATTGAATAAACGGTTTTTCACTTTTATCGAAAAACAACGTCCTTATATTATCCTGAAATGGGCAGAAACTGCGGATGGGTTTATTGCTAAAGAAAATTTTGAAGCTGTTCAAATATCTAATGCACTTTCCAGAAGGGTTGTTCATAAAATGCGTAGTGAAGAAGATGCCATCATGGTCGGCACTAATACGGCTCGGTATGATAACCCTAGTCTGAATACCCGTTTCTGGACTGGTAAAAGTCCTTTAAGAATCGTAATAGATAAAGACCTCGCCTTGGATAAATCCTTGCATATCTTTGATGGCTCACAGCCTACTATTTGCTATAATTTACTAGTAAATAAAGAAGAAAACAATGTTGTTTTTGTAAAAATAGCGGAAGAAAAAGGCTTTTTATCGACAATTATACAAGATTTAGCACAACGAAAAGTACAATCGTTGATTGTGGAAGGAGGTAGTAAATTATTGCAAAGTTTTATTGATGCCAATCTATGGGACGAAGCAATTGTATTACAAAGTAAGAAAATATTAGAGGGAGGTATTGCTGCTCCAAAAATTAAAGGTGTTGCCAGTGTAAGCGAAAAGCTTGGTAGTGATAATATCCTTACACTTTACCACCAACAACCTTTAAGCCAATAATTCCTACCGTAATTAACAAAAGAAAAAAGACTTCAGCCCAATTTAACTTTGCATGAAAGAAGGCTATTTCGGCTATTTTAATAAAAATCAATGTGGCTGCTGTCCATACCGCCATTGCCGTAGCTGTGGGAACAGTTTTAAGCGCAACGGAGAAAAAATAAACATTGGCTAATCCAAAAACGATATAACCCAAGAATGGCATCAGTGTTAGAATCCCTTCTGTAGCGAAATACTTGTTTAAGGGAAGTGCTTTGATATCTTTAAAACTAAATAATTTTAAAGAGAAAGTCCATGCTGCTTCAAACAAAGCAGCAATAATAAGGTATATCCAAGCCATTTAAGTAAGGTCTGAGGGGTGATGATTATTTGAATCTTTATTTTCTTCTATTTCATGTTGTTCTATTCTACGATAATTCATACTCGAGTTTTCAATCAGAAAATAATGTTCAATATCTTCAATCCAATGTGTGATTTTTTTCAAAATGTTAGGGCGAAGGTTATAATACCATGCAAACCATTTAAAGCGTAATAATTTTTTTTCATCAAAACGTTTAACCGAAAAAGCGTGCTGTAAGAAATAGTCTTTCGGATAGTCATAATATAATCCCCAATTTTCCCGCTCATTGCCCGGCTTGTACCCAGGGAAATACACTGTACCAAAAAGATAGTCCCAGAAGGCAAATTTTGTTGCAAAATTAGCATGAAACACTTCTTGATAATTGGAATGATGCCATAAATGTAATTCTGGTGAATTAAAAATATACTTCCATTTACCCATTTTCACGTCAATATTAGCATGAATAAACATGCCAAACATAGCATCTAATAAGGCTTTAATCGGTAGAACGGCAGGGTCTGCTCCTAACACAATGATGGGTAGAAATTCAATGGTTTGATTAATAATAATTTCTACAGCATGTGAACGCGAACCTTCTAAAAAGTCAACTTCTTTTCCAGAATGGTGTGCTTCATGTGTTCTCCAGAAAAATTTATTGGAGTGTTGAAAGCGATGAAACCAATAGATATAAAAATCGTGTGTAATCAGAAAAAAGAGAACTTGTACTGGAACCGACCAATGTTTAACAAATTGGTATTCAGACCAATCGAAACTTGTATTGATTGGCTGAATAATGTAATCGAAAATAAGAATTTTAAGAAAGAAACTCTGAATGATCGTATACCAAACTAAATCCACCCAAAAGCCTTCTCTGAAAAGCTTTAAACCTTTACGATATGGATATAACCTTTCCATCAGAATAATAAAAATTATCCAACATATTAATATTGAAGTGGTTATTGTTAAGAGATTCATATTGGTTGTATGATAATATTACGCGGAAAAGGAATTTCCATTTAATTACTTTACTTGTCTGAATTTTTATAGAAATTAAGAGGTAGAAACTTTACAAAAGCTTCTACCTCTTGAACAAAATCTACTTCCTCTAATCAATATTAGATAATAAAACCGACATTTACTGATAAGCTTAACATTAATTTAATAAACACTAAGCAGAGTATTCTGCTGAAATATGTTTTCTAAGCTTTTTCATCTGAGAAATCTCAGCTTCATATACTTTTTTAACGCCATCACCTACCGAGATTTCTACGTCACGGATGTCTTTTACTAAACGAGATAAGCCCTGAGGTTCTACAGAAGCAGCATGGTCAGAACCCCACATAGCACGGTCTAGTGTAAAATGACGCTCTACAAAAGTAGCACCTAAAGCCACAGCCGCTACAGTAGTAGCCAAGCCTGTTTCATGGCCAGAATAACCAATAGGTGTATCTGGGAACATTTCACCCAACGTTTTAATCATGCTTAAATTCAATTCTTCTGGTTTACATGGATAAGCCGAAGTAGAATGAGCAATCATCAATGGATAGTTTTCATCAAAGTTTTTAATGAAAGCAACTGTCTCAACAATCTCTTTTACGGTTGACATACCCGTTGAAATCATTAATGGGCGACCAGTATGAAGAATTTTTTCGATTAATTCTAAGTCAGTTAGAGAAGCCGAAGCTAATTTGTATAACACTGGGCTAAAGTGCTCTAAGAAATCAACCGACTCAACATCCCAAGGTGATGCAAACCAGTCGATACCTCTTTGTTTAGCGTGCTGGTCAATGGCTGAATATTCTAAATTGCCAAATTCAGTTTTACGTTTGTAGTCGATGTACGACATTTTTCCCCAAGGAGTATCACGCTGAATTTCCCATTGGTCAAGTGGAACACATAATTCAGGTGTTCTTTTTTGAAATTTTACAGCGTCTGCTTTTGCAATTGCCCCTTCGTCAATCAGTTGTTTCGCAACGTCTAAAGAGCCATTGTGATTGATTCCGATTTCGGCAATAATGTAGCATGGCTGACCCTTACCGATAACTTTTCCTGATGATAATGTAACGTTTTTCATTTGTAATGGACGTAAAAACCCCCTGACCCCCGAGGAGGGTTTGTTAGAAAAGTATTGATGTCTTTGGGGATAAGAGATTGTATAAATTATTAGATTTATACAATCTCTGGAAGACATTATTGTTTAATTTTTAAAATCAATTAAGATTGTGCCGCAATAATCAATTCTGCAAACTCTCTGAAACAGCCTTCGCCACCTTTGTTTTCACAGATATAATCGGCTACTTCTTTGGTAAAGCTAATGGCATCATTGGGGCAAGCAGTTAGTCCCACATTTTGCATAATTTCAATATCGTTTACATCGTCACCGATGTAGGCAATGTTGTTTTTGGTAAGATTACGGCTAACCATTATCTGTGTTAGAATAGCCAATTTGTCTTTGATACCTAGGTGCAATTCTGTGATTTTTAGCTTTTCAGCTCTTTTCACCACTGAAGGAGAAACCTCGCCTGTGATAATAGCAGTTTCTACATTGACTGATTTACGAAGTCTTTCTACACCCATTCCATCACGGATATTGAATTTTTTTAATACCTCGCCATTCTCGCCATAATAAACGCCTGCGTCTGTCAGCACACCATCACAATCAGTAATGAGCAATTTTATATGCTTTGCTTTTTCGTGTATATTCATGTTTTATTGAGTGATCTAGTGAATGGTGATTGAGTGATTTTTTAATAATTATTAATTAACTATGTGTTGATTCAACAATTCACAACTAAAAAATCACTAAATCACTCATTCACTCAATCATAATTATATAGCCGTCCAACCACCATCTACTACCAAGTTTGCGCCTGTCATGTATGCAGAGGCATCAGAAGCTAGGTAAATTAAAGCTCCTTGATAGTCGTTTGCAGTAGCCATTCGACCTAATAAAGTTTTGGCTGAATAATTCTTTACAAAATATTCGTCTTGTGCATTTCCTACGCCACCGGGCGAAAGCGTATTTACTCTTACGCCTTTGTTTCCCCAATAAGCCGCTAAATATCTTGTAAAATTGATAATAGCTCCCTTAGTAGTAGGATACGACGGCGATTTGAAAAATAATTGCTCGCCTGCTTCGTTGCGGTAAATGCTTTGATCTGGTCCAACAATTCCGTAAGTAGAAGCGATGTTGATAATACTTCCACTACCTTGTTCAGCCATGACCGAACCAAATATTTGTGAGCATAAAAACACGCCTAAAACATTTACTTCTAACGATTTGCGGAAAGATGCTATCGGGTATTTTTCAAAAGCCGAAAGTTCTGCTGCTAGTTCTGGATTTTCAAACATATCATTGATAGCAGCATTGTTTACCAAAACATCTATCGAACCAAAACGAGCGATGATTGCTTGTTTAGCATTTTCTAAAGAGGCTTCGTCAGTAACATCTATACTTACGCCTATCGCTTTGTCGCCTAAGCTTTCCGCAAATTTTTGTGGGTTAGCTTGTGCGATGTCAGCCACTACTACATTGGCTCCAGCCGCTACTAACGCTTCGCAATGCTTTTTACCGATAAGTCCAGTGCCACCCGTTACGATAGCCGTTTTCCCTTCCAAAGAAAATAATTGAGAGAGGTTCAAATCAGGACTTGTGATTGTATTTTCCATAAATAATTTAACGTATCTAAAATCAAGCAGATTATTTATAACTAGCTTATGTAAAATAAAAATGTGAATGTGTTAAGATATTGTTTATCTATATCTTAAATTATTAGCTCATCACTCACAACTCATTGCTCACAGCTTTACTTAGGCTTTAGCCAAAGCAGGCTTAATATTATAATTGCTAGTTTTTCTGAAAACTGCCTCTAATACTTCACCTTTCAAATATGATTTTACATCATTACTTTCGATAGCTTCTTTCAAAATAGGCATTACCTCGCGATAGGCCGAAAGTGTATAGTTGATGTCTTCATCTGAATGGCTAAAACACATATTATGAAAACCAGCCCATAAAATACCACGCTTAATCATTTCTTGTTGTACCAAGGCTTTTACTTCTAAGCCATTACCAGCTTCGGGTGCAAACGTCACCATCGAACGGCAGTTATAACCAATACACTTAGTAAGGTTTTCTAAGCCAAATTCTTTTGCGATTTCGTTATAACCATCTTTGATAATTTGCCCTTTAGCATCTAAATAAGCAGGTACATTTTTATCCCTGATTTCTTTGATAGTAGCAATACTTGCTGCTAAAGAAAGGGCTTCACCACCAAAAGTTGTATAGCTGAATACATCACTATTGAACAATTCCATTACATCAGCACGACCCGTCAATAATGCAATTGGCATCCCGTTAGCACAAGCTTTTGAATAGACAGCTAAATCAGGTACAACATTGAAGTATTCTTGAGCACCACCCAATGCAATACGAAAGCCCGTCCACATTTCATCAAAAATGAGTAATGTTCCATTTTCACGACAAAGAGTTGCCAATTCCTGTAAGAAATTGTTTTGTGGGGCTTCGAAAATGAAAGGTTCAAGGATAATAGCAGCTACGTCTTCATCCAACGCCTCACGGATTGCTTGAATATTGTTGTATTCAAACGTATAGGTCATGTTTTGAATAGCCTCTGGAATACCCGCATTACGGCTTGTAATACCGATATACCAATCGTGCCAGCCATGATAACCACAACAGAAAATCTTTTCACGACCAGTGAAAGCACGTGCAACACGGATAGCTGCTGAACAAACATCTGCACCAGTTTTTGAAATCTTTACAGCCTCTGCATTAGGAATTACTTCTTGAATCAATTCAGAAAGTTCTACTTCTAAAGGGTGCATCAATGAAAACGTTATTCCATCTTCTAACTGTTGCTTAATGGCTTCATCTACTACAGGATAAGCATAACCTAATGAAAGCGGGCCAATCGCAGCATTAAAGTCGATGTATTCGTTGCCATCAACATCCCAAACGTGCGAACCTTTTCCTTTTTTCAAATACTTAGGAGCTACGCCCTTCGTAAACTGACCTGGTCCCTTGGCAAGAGTTTGCGTAATTGGTTTTTGTACTTTTAAAGCTCTATTATACAAACTATCAGACTCGGTGATAGTTGGATAATTATCGTTAGATTTTATTGAATTTGGCATTTTTTTGGAATTTAGGATCGTTGGACTTTAAGACTTTAGGATGAAAGAATCAAGAGATGATTAAGGTTGAGGAAGCAAGATTCAGAAGAATTTGATTCCTCAACTCAAGGCTCATTGCTCAAGGCTTACAGCTTCCTCATGAGCCAATATTTTTTCAGCCATTTGTTTTCCCGTGAATCCTTCATATGCTAGTACTTCGTTCAAACGTGCTGGTTTAAACCATTTTTCTACTAAAGCAATTGGTAATACATCGGCCGTGATTCTATTTTTCAATAGCGTTTCGGCAACAATGGTGTATAATCCACCTGTTAAGAAGTGGTCTTCGATAGTTACCACTAAATCCGATTGTAGCGCAGCTTTTACAATGGCTTGTTCGTCTACAGGTTTAAGGCTTCTCATGTTTATCAAACCTACAGATTTTCCCTCTTGACGCAAAATCTCTGCTGTAATCATAGCTTGTTCAAACATAAAACCGTAAACCAAGATAGTTACATCTGTTCCTTCTGCAATGATTTCAGCCTTCCCAATTTCAAAATTGGTTTCATGTTGATACTGAGCAGGTCTTGTACAAATACGTACATAAGATGGGTTAGGGCTATTCCAGATTTGAGGCAACATCGTTACTAAATCATTTTCATCAGCAGGAGCAAAAACCTGCATATTCGGAATACCACGCATGATATTAATATCTTCAATGGCTTGGTGCGTAGGACCGTTTCCGTCTGATAAAAAGCCTGGGATAAAACTGCTTAATTTCACAGGCAAATTAGCAATACCTGCATCAGTGCGGATAAACTCAAAAGCACGCATCGACAAAAAAGCCGACAAAGCATGTACCACAGGAATGCGTCCGCGAAGTGCTAAGCCAGCCGCCGCACCAATCATCGTTTGTTCTGTGATACCTGTATCTATAAATCTTTTACCCAAAACAGCTGGTAGATTTTTGACTAATGCACGGTTTTCGGCAGTCATTACTACAAAACGTTCGTCGTTAAGGGCTGTATTTTTTAATAATTCTTCGTACATAATTTTATATATTTATGAGTTTCGAGCGGTGAGCTTTGAGCCTTGAGGATTCTTTTAATATTATCTCTGAAAATCTCAAAGCTGATAGCTCACAGCTGAAAGCTACCTATCTAACTACTAATACTTCAGATTCGATATTAGCTGAATGAACACCATGTAATTCTTCCATCAATTGTGATACCTCATTGGCTGAGAAATTACAGAACCAACGGTCAGCACGAGCTTCTATACTTGGTAATCCTTTTCCACGGACTGTATCAGCAATCACTACATGAAGTTTGCCTTTGCGTTCGTCTAAACTTGAAAAAGCTTCTTCTAAATCCAGAAAATTATGTCCATCTATTCTTACCACATCCGCGCCAAAAGCTTTGAATTTATCAGCCAAAGGCTCTAACGGAATCAAATCTTCTGTAGCAACATTTGCTTGGAACTGGTTACGATCAATCACAAAAACTAGGTTGTCTAATTTGTACGCATTGGCTACTAAAACAGCTTCCCAACAAGACCCTTCGTTTAATTCACCATCGCCCAAAATACAGACGATTCGGTTGTCAGTTCCCCTCATTTTACAATCTAAGGCTACACCAAGCGAAACGGCCGGTAGGTGTCCTAATGAACCTGAATGAAATTCGATACCCGGAATTTTAGTATTAGGGTGCCAGTAAATATTATCTGAAGTAGAAAGATGATTTTGAAGACGCTCGGCTTCTAAAATACCCATTTCAACCAGTGTTCCATACAAAGCAGGAACATCATGACCTTTTGAAAGAAACAAATAGTCACGATTCGGGTCGTCAAGATTTTCTTTGGTGATATTTAAAAAATTGTTGTAGAGGTAAACCATCAAATCGGTAGCCGAAAGGGAAGCTCCTACAAAACAACCGCCATCCGTTGACATTCCGATGATGTGCTCACGGACACGTAATGCGATACTTTTTAATGTTTCTAATTTTTCTTCAGTCATTGTATTTATTTGGAATTTATGCTAAATACTAATTTTGGTTTGCTCAGGCGTGATGGTTTTCAATTCATCTAAATGATTTCTGTACCAGTTTACACCAGCAAAACGTTCGTTTATAGTATATATTTCAGGTTTTTGTTGGAGCAGCCCAAGAATATCATCCAATGAAAACGCAGGATTTTGTGGATATAATTCTTCAAAAACACGCTTGATGAATAGATAGTCTTCGTGGTAGTCTATGGTAAAACGATGAGACATAGAATAGTCTAATCCTGTTTCCCAAGTAACATTTGCTAACCGAAATTTATCTGGATTTTCCCAAAAGTAGGGGGTAGTATGTTCTAATTCTAACGGGCGACTGGCTTCATTCCAAGCTTTGCTCAACGCTTCAAACGTCATAATCTCTACATCGTTGCCATCTGGATAAGTAGCAGGGTGAAGGTTACTTACAAAATCATATTTTCCTTCATTTTCAACGTAAAAATCCAATACTTTATCCACAATCCTTGGGTCGATAAGTGGGCAATCAGAAGGAATTTTCAGCACAATTTTGGCATTAGTCAATACGCCAACCTGATAATGTCTGTCTAATAAATTATTCAGGCTCCCACGGTAACAGATGATGTTTTTTTCTTGACAAAATTGCTCAATCACATCATCTTGTTGGTCTTCAGAGGTAGCAATTACAATAGTAGCCTGATGTTTAATTTGTTGTAAACGTTCTATCATTCTATATAGCAGACTTTCGCCCAAAATGGGTAATAATACCTTTTTGGGTAATCTACTAGACGACATGCGCGCTTGAACAACAATCGTAATTTCTGACATTATTTTAATATATTATTTTGAAACAAAATGTCTGTAAGAAACGGGTAAAAACTAAACCACATCTGCAAAAGAGTAATTTTAAATGTGTTAATCACTCATTCATTCAATCACTCAATTACTTATAATACAGTCTATTCATATACCAATTCGCTAACAGCTTTATAGTCGTACGACTTAACGAAATCTTCTTTCTTTCCTTTAAATGCTAAAAAGTCTCTGCAAACCTGAGCGATATTTTTAGCCGAAGTACCTTTGTTTTGAATAGGCATTTGTCTGATAAGTTCTTCTTTATCAAAGAACGAATGTACTTTTTTGCCAAGTGCCATTCCTACATATACTGCTGATGAATATTGCGTGATAAATTCATCACAGTTCGCAATCATTGGATTGATATTACCAGTAGTATAAATTTTAGTTCCCTCAGGCGTATTCTCTTTGATTTCGTTAGTAGCTCTTTCAACAATTTCATTAGGATGAAGCTTGAATATCATTTGTCTTCCTGCTGCCTTTGCCACACAGTCTTTGATAAAACCGACTCTGTCTTCAGGTCTGAAGCATTCCCGTCCATCAGAAGTAGCCACTAAAACATAATTGTGTAAAGGGAAATCATTTATATGATACTGTTCACAATTATCAAAATTTGGAATACCTGTTACTAAAATCTTGTTGTTGTTTGTGCCAATTTTTGAGAAACGTTCTTTATAGCCTTCGGAAGCTGCACAATAAACATCACAGATATTTGAAGATCCATTTAATGATGTCCCAACAGCTAGATAAGGAGGTAATTTTAATGTTTTTATAAGCTTACTTATTCCAGTATATTCGTCAATCATACCTTCTTGTACCCACAAGGTTTTATTTTGGAGCATTCTATCAGGAATAATCATATCTGAACAATAAACCACTAAATCATATTGATTCTTTCTAGCTTTATAGTCCAATTGGAGATGATGTTCATAACAGTATTTTTCAGAATTTTCTTTGAACTGCCCAGCCAATACAGTTTTATTCAGAAACTCAGTTTTGTCAATAACCCATTGGATAAAGGGTGAATCTGTAAAAATTTGGCTATACCAGCAATCAAATTCAGGAAGTTGATCCGCAATTTGATGCATTTGAGTAGTTTGATTAATTGAACCAGTTATGAATAAAATCTTCTTTTTCATAGACTATCTTTTGATTTATTTAAAGCAAAATTATCAAGCAAGTATTAATTCAATATTATCTCGAAATTAAGTGTTTGTGAGTTTGAACTATATCTGGATGAAATTGATATTAAAGTATTTTAAAAAGGTGTTTTAATATTAATGTTAAGCCTTTTTAGGTATGATATTTTGGTTTACATCAGATTAAAAATCAAACCTCATTCTAAACCTAATTGCTGTTCCCGTACTGACATTTGGATTTTCTAAATAACTTAAACGCTTTACAAAATCTAGTCGAAGTACTTTGAAGATATTCTCAATACCAAAACTCATTTCCATATAGGGTTTATTTTCGAGCGAAAAAGTGGTAGGTTTACCATTTTCATCGACAGGTAATAACATTAATCCATTTTGTGCTGTTGGACGATTTTTATCACTTAACCTCCCCATCAACCCTTTAAAGGTAATCACTTCTCTTAACTTTAATTTTTTTATCAAAGGTAATTTGTTGAAAATAAATCCATTAAAATGGTGATCAACAAAAAGAGCAGCATATTCGTCACTAACAAATTCTAAAAAATTCATCAGGTTGTAGGCCTCTGGTTGATAAGCATAACTTTGGTTAGCTCTATGAATTGTTAATAATGGATAAGGCAATGTATTAAACGTTTTGCCACCTTCTAACGTAAAATCGGTGTAGCCAATAGGAGGTAAATACATTCGTTTATGGGCATAGCCTACTAAACGGTGGAAATTGTATTGCCCATCTAATAAACCTTTTACGCCTAATGTATATCGTATTTGAAAGGTAGGATATTTGTTAATAATCGGGATACGATAATTTTTGCCTTGATAAAATTGTTCGTTAGGTGCATATTTTAGCCCAATCATCAACTCGCTACTAATCACTTCTGGTGTAGGCGTAATATTACCATCTTTGATAGTATTAAAAGTAAGTGCACCAGTAGGCGTTTGTCTGATATTTTTGAAATTGACGTTCACCGTTAACCCTGACCTCGATTCATTTAAATAATCCAGATTGATTACTTTATTATAGGTCATTTTATTATTCTGACCTCTTTTAAAGGAAAGCAAGAAATTATCTTCCTGAACAAACTGTAATTCCTGACCGGGAATTTTTATTTCATCTTGATAAGAAATCCTAAGGTGTTTGATAGGATAGGTATAGGTATTATGGTCTGTCAAGGAGAAAGTGGCAGAAGCAAAATACTTATAACGTTCGTCTCTGAAACCATAGGCAGCATAGCCCTCAAAAGCCATTTTGTCACTAAAAGTAGGTGTTGTTCGCCCGCCTACTCGTAGTCTAAATCCTTCTATCGTATTAAAACTGTAAAATGTATTTACTGGACCAATTTCAAAGCCTCCCATTGGCTTATAACCTTCCAGTAAAAAAGTGGCGGTATTCATGAAACGCTGAAAAGCAGGCACTTTTTTTACACTATCAACCATTGTGTAAATCCCCAATTCTTTTGATGACAGTTCCTGATGTCGGTTTTGTTGCCAAAAGCTATCATCTCTATTGGCGGCATCTTTTAAGATGTCTGTTTTTAGACCTGAAAACTTTTCATCACTGATGGGTTTATTGATAACGTACCTATTATACGACACGCTCCTTTGCCCAAAAAGCCCCATACCATTTTCCTTTTTCAATAGGTTGAACTCAATCGCCAAATCGTCTTTAGTCAGCATCAAGCCTTCGTTTTCAATAAAATCATACTCTTGAGCCACTCTTAAATCTGTCACAAAATTCACGTTAATGTCTTTAGAAAAGCCCATTTGTACCTTTCTAATCGCATAACTAGAGTCCAGTGCTATCAGCATTGTTCCTTGAAAAAGTTGGTCATTAGAATTTCTTGGAGAGAAACCTAAATTGACACACTTGGTTCCTTTAAAGTTGGTGGTGTCAATAATTACATAACGATAAAACTGAGGCGCAACAGGAGCAGTGGGTCCTAAAAACTGTGTGGCTAATAGTAGAATATTGTTATCATACACATTTATGTCTTGGTACAAGGCCTCCAGATATAGTTTTATACCATTGTTATCTACATAGTTCCCCAAGCCCGTCATTTTCTCACCGCTAATTACTTCCTTTTTATTCTCTGGTGATTTTTTGTAGTAAACGTCTGATATAGTTTCTTTTAGGTACATTGGTAAATTTACTTTACCAGTGATTTGTGAAGTGTCGAGGTGATTAAATACAAAGTCGAATTTTTTCAAAGAGCGTTTATTCCTGAATTTTTCAGAAATATTACTAAGGTCAAATTCTAATTTTTCATATTTATTATATTGATAAAAATCTAAGGCTTCTTTCCTGTTTTGGTCTTTGTGTTCTATAACCTTGCGAATCAATACCACAGCAGGATTGTCTTTGTTGCGGTATTTATCTTTTTTGCCTTTTACGGTTACTTCTTGTAAATCCGTATTTTGGGTTTTAAGCTTGAAAGTTACAGTTACAATTTTGCCACCATCTATTTCTCTGACCTCAGGGGTATAACCTACGAAGGCTACTCGAAGAGTAGGTTTTAACACAGGAGTTTCTAGGTAGAAACTCCCATTCATATCTGTCTGAGTACCCTGTTTAGTTCCCATAATACTTACATTTACAAATGGCAACGTTTCTCCAGTTTTAGCATCACTTACTTTTCCTTTAATACGGGTAAGTTGTTGTGCATATATAATTGGTGTAATAGCTACAAAAAGTAGAAGTAAACAGGCTTTGAGTATTTTGTAATAATCACTCATTTTATAAAATTAATTTAAATAAAGCAGTTGAATTATATAGGAATGACCATCAGAAATAGCCACATCTAATAAGGATTAACTTAAGAATATTTTTGAAAAAAAGAAATCAACATTTTTTAATAAACCAACCAAAAGTATGTTGGTGAAAATTTTAAGAAACGGTCTTGGAAAACCGAAAATATCAATAATGGAATAAACTATATTCAAAAAAACTAACGCTACTTCTAAAAGGTTCAATTGTTGGTTAAATAGATTTAAAATACGCATTTTAATCCTAACAAAACTATGAATCAATATAGTTCAACAAACGAAATAAATGATGAACAACAGGTTTTCTAGGATAAATAACAATAATTCTGGTACCAATAAATAATGGTAAACTAAATTGACTATGTAAAAGTAAGGAGGGATAATATAAAAGTCAAGTATGTTTACTATTATTATTTTAGTACTTATATTTTTGGGGAATGTCTTATAACTATCAACTATTAATAGCAAAGGTCTATGGAAGAAATTTAAAAGTAACTAAAGACACATTTTTATTAATATTGGAGCATAAAGTATAATTTATTGTTAATATTTCAATAACTTTTTCACTAATATAAATTGCTACTTTTGATTCCTTTTTAAAGTATTCCCAACAGAAAATAGTTTCAAAAAAACAATAGATGAATATTTTACCCAATGCTTCAACCATGATTAGACTAATGGTGAGCGATTATGTTTTTCAAATAAGAAAAGTGTTAATGTTTTTTCCGAGAATACTGAAAAACGCTTTTGTATTAACTGCATTTGTTACGTTAGCTTTTTCGCAACAGGGTTTCTCACAACATAAAACAGAGAATATTTTTTTGATTACCACAGACGGCTTTCGTTGGGAAGAAGTATTTGGCGGGGTTGATTCCGTATTGTTGAATAATAAGGAATATACTAAAAATAAAGATAGGATAAAAGAAACCTTTTGGTCTGACACAGCCTCTGTGAGTCGCAAGAAAATAATGCCTTTTGTATGGAATACGATGGCTAAGCAAGGGCAATTGTACGGAAACCGCTGGGCTGGCAATAAAGTAAATGTAAAGAATCCTTATTGGTTTTCATATCCGGGCTATAATGAAATTCTGACGGGTTATGCTGATGATAAAGTGAATTCAAATGATAAAATTCTGAACGATAATATTACGGTTTTAGAGTTTCTGAACAATCAACCAAAATATAAAGGCAAAGTTGCTGCGTATTCTACTTGGGATGTTTTTCCTTATATTATTAACGAAAAAAGAAGCGGTATTCCTGTCAATAGCGGTAAAGAATTGGTAGAAGGCAATTTAACAGAAAAGGAAAAAATGTTGAATGAAATTCAAAGTAATTATCCAAGTTTGGCTAGTGACCGCCACGATTTTATTACGTATTATTTAGCTAAGGAATATATCAAAAAGAACAATCCAAATGTCTTCTTTTTGTCCTTTGATGAAACCGACGAATTTGCGCACGAAGCCAAATATGATGAATACCTTTTTGCTGCCAATACTGTTGATAAGTTCGTGGGTGATTTATGGAATTATTGCCAAAGCAACCCAAAGTATAAAGACAAAACCACTATTATTTTAACAACAGATCACGGACGTGGCAATAAAGTTAAAAGTCAGTGGACAAGCCACGGACAAAAAGTGCCAGATTGTTATGAAATTTGGTTTGGCGTTATCGGGCCAGATACTCCAGCCTTAGGAGAAATAAAAACAGAAGGTCAATTTTTCCAAAATCAGATAGCAAAGACATTGGCTAAATTCTTAGGATTTGATTTCCAGAATGGCAAAGAAATCGGAGAGGTAGTTAAACAAACAATGAAATAACACTCTTTTCTTTTATACAAAATCCCCTGATGAACGTCTCAAACGTGTTTATCAGGGGATTGTTTTTTTGGAAGTTGGGTTGGAATGTAAAAATATAACTAACCATAATTGCTTTCAATTATGGTTGATACAACTCGTAGTGTAAAATATAATTACCAAAATTTTCACTAGCTTTTACTTTGGGCGTAGCTACTAATGTTTGTGTTTGACCTGCAATGTAAACAAGTTTAAGCTTTTGTTTATAAGCAATATTGTCTAAAGTCATTGTTACAACCACCTCATCTCTATCACTAGTTTCTTTGATGGCATCAACTACTGTTTGTTCCACCACTACATCATCAATTTCTTTTTTGTAAACAGGTATACGTTTGTTGAAACTATCAAAAGTAATAATCTCTTTATTATCACTAGGCACTTGTTTACCATTAACGTCAGTGTAAATTAGGCGCCAAGACTTTAAAAAGTTTAATTCGGCAGGATAGGTACAACCACATTTGTCACTATCGCATGAGCTAATCGAAAATGTGATAACAAATAGAATGAAGAGTAAAACTGTTTTTTTCATGATGTCGTGAATTTAAGGTTTAATGCTAGTTTTAATAAATATAGAAGTTGTTTAATATTAGCAATATAACGTCTCTGAAGCGATGAAAATTGCCGAGGAAAGTTTGATATTTATCTGATAGTCAAAGATAAATAAAAAAACAAATAAATGTAGGATTGGTTAAACTAGCTATTCCCTAACAGATTTATTTTCACGAATACCCTTACTCAAAAATATCCTCAATTCGTTTACGGCTATAGCCTGCGGCGGTAGTCATCCCTTTGCCACCGATACCTGTTGAAATATAGATTTTATCTTCTATTTGGTATTCATACGAACCACCATCTGCCGTTTGAGAGTAATAGCCTGCCCAATAATTTTGAATTTTCCAGTTAGGCAAAGACATAATTCTTTTAGCTTCTTTCAAAATCAAATCATTTATCGACATATCAATGCCTAATGGCAATTTAGCGTTCTCGTGTACATCAGCATATTCGTGCGAGTCGCCAATGATGACTGAACCATTTAATGCCTGTTTGAAAAGAATATGAATACCCCACTCTTTATAAACTTTTTGCCATTCGGGTGTCTGAATATATTGATATGAATTGCATGATTTAAAGCTATCATAACGACGAATAGAAAGTCCAGACAGAATATTTCCATTCAATTTTAATTCTGGCAAAGGGTAGGTCTGCATCATATTCAGTTTGCAGATTTTCATACCGCTTTCATTGAAAATCTCAGGGAATAAAATTTTGAATTCATGACCATTACAAACAGCTACTTTATCGGCAAATAGCTTTTGATTAATGGCCGTGCTGATTTCACAAATACCATTCTTTATTTCACAACCGATAACGGCCGTATTGTTCATAAATACCAATCCAAAATCTTGGATAAGCATTTTCCTTACTTGATGAACCATCGTCCTAGGCTCTACAGAAACCTCTTCAGGAAAAAACAAACCACCTTTATAATATTCAGAATTCAGGTTAGGAAAGCGTTCATAACAAGATTTTCTAGAAAGTAGCGTAGAAGGATATTCTCTGATTTTAAATAATGCCCTAGCTTCCTCTAAAAGCAACATTTCTTCATCATCAGAAGCAAAATAGTATGAACCATTTTGACGGGCTGTAATATCAAATTTTGCCTGAATGTTCTTGTAAATACCTAACGACTCTCTACCATATTCAAACCAAGTATCTAAGGCTTGTCCAGAAGGCACTACCTGTCCGAAATTTCTAACCGTAGCTTCTATTGGTTCGGAATCTTTGTCTATCATTAATACAGATTTGCCTTGTGCTAAAGCATGATAAGCATGAAAAGTACCTACGTTTCCTGCTCCAATGACTATCAAATCATATTTTTTCATCGAATGGTTCTTAAAAAAGCGTATCTAAAAGCCAATTATATTTAGATAACGTTCTGTTGAATAGTGGTTTTATTGAGAATAGAATTATAGCAAGAAATTAAGTTTCTTTAAGAATGGGAATGGCGTATCGCTCTCCAAGCGCTCATTTTCAATGTTTTCAATAATTTCTTTGATGTCTGAAACTTTGTTCAATAGTCCATCATTTCTGTGGATACTCAATTGTTGACGAGTGTGTGTACCATTGGTTACACCCAACGACATTCTGCATCCAGCCCGTACACCTGATTTTAAATCAGAGGGCGTATCACCAATATTGATGACCCTGTTAGCATCAGATACATTCAATACCTGAATCGCTTTTTGAATCATAAAGGGTTCTGGGCGACCTTTCTGTACTTCATCTGAAGCAATAGAAAGCTGGATTATTGTATTTTCGTTGCCAACGTAATTATTATTCAAACCATCAAGCCAGCCTAATTTTTGTAAGATAATGTTGGTTACTTTTCTATAAAAACCTGTAGTAAGAGCAATTTTTATTTTTTTACTTTTGAGATAATCAAATATTTCCAAGCACCCTTCTGTAGGATAAATATCATTGTTGATATAATGATTCTCTAAAATTTCGCAAAAAGTATGGTATGAATTATTCACAAATTCACGCAGATCAGGATGATTATCACCAATCATTTCCGACCATAATAATTCAAAAACATATTTTTTAGAATACCCCTGTAGTGCCAGAACACGTTCGGGCGATACGGTTAAACCAGTTTGTGTAGCGGCTTCAATAAAGCACATTTCTACCTCATGGCGATCTTGAACGGTTGTTCCCGCCATATCAAAAGTGACTAATTCAATGAGTGACATTTAATGTTGGATTTAGTGACAACCAAAGCTTTAATTATGAAAATTACGATACTATCTGAGTGTCATTTTTAATGAAATCAAAGATAAGTAGTCTCATTTTAACCATACGTTAAATCTTGATTAAGGCTTTGTAAAATGCTGATTTTTAGGTGTTTTTGTTCGTAATGTTGTGATTAAAAAGTCATCTTTTAGCATAAAGTATATACTGAAAGAGATGTTTTTCGTCCATGAACAAACTAGAAAATTTTCTTCAGCGCCAATCTCAAATATTTCTTGCCATCTATTTAGGCATAGCCGCTTTCAGTACTTATTTCTGTATGTATGCTTTCAGAAAACCCTTTACTGCTGGTGATTTTCACGACGTTACTTTGTTAGGAATAGATTATAAAATTGTGTTGGTTATATCGCAAGTGTTGGGATATGCAACTGCCAAAGGTTTGGGTATCAAAATAGTATCAGAAGTGAAGCCCCATCAAAGAGCCAAATACATTGTAGGCATGATTCTATTTGCTGAACTCAACTTGTTGCTGTTTGGATTAGTATCCCCTCCGTACAATTGGGCATTCTTGTATTTCAATGGCTTAGGCTTAGGAATGGTCTATGGCTTAGTGTTTAGTTTTTTAGAAGGCCGACAAATCACTGAGATTTTAGGAGCTGGTTTGGCAGTGAGTTTTATTGTAGCATCTGGTATGGTAAAATCTATCGGGAAGTATTTTATTAATGTGGGTGTGAACGAATATTGGATGCCTTTCTTGACAGGGTTAACGTTTTTTCCACTATTACTGATATCAGTTTATGCCATGTCTATTGCTCCTAAACCAAGTAAAGTAGATGAAAACGAACGGTCGGAACGCTTACCTATGAATACACAAGACAGAAAGAATTTCTTGAAAAAACATGGTTTTGGACTAATAGCTTTAATTACGATATATGTTTTGATGACCATCCTCAGAGACATCAGGGATAACTTTGGCGTAGAAATCTGGCGAGAGATTGGTGTAACGAATGCTTCTATCTTTGCCAAAACAGAATCTTTGATAGGATTAGTAATTTGTGCTTTTACTGCTTTCATGTATTTTGTGAAGAATCATAAACAAGCTTTTTGGTTGAATCATTTGATGATTTTTGCAGGAGTAATCTTGATACTGATTGCTACCTTATCTTTTTTAAATCATACCATCTCACCGTTTTGGTGGTCTGTTTATTTAGGAATAGGCTTATATATGGCTTATGTGCCTTTTAACGGAATGCTTTTCGACCGTCTCTTGGCTGTATTGAAAGAAAAAGCCAATGTAGGATTTTTATTTTACTTAGCCGATTTTAGTGGATATGTAGGCAGTGTGGTGATTTTGATTTACCAAAACTTTGGGACTAAAAATACATCGTGGTTGAACTTATTGACTGATTTATCCTTGTTTTTACCGTTGATTTCAATGGTATTAATTATTATTTCCTTCTTTTATTTTAATCGAAAGTTAACCTCAGATTCTTCTGCTACAGTGCTTAGTATATAAGGAATGGAGCAACTAAAACGACATAATTCAAAAGAATATTTGTAAGCTACCCGTCGCAGTTTAAATATATTATTCACTAAATCACTCATTCACTAAATCGCTCAATTACTTAAACCCAAAAATGCTAACAAATATTAAGATTTTTATATAAATTTGATTGCTCAATAAGGTATCTAAGTTGTGAGAAAAATCATAAGCATATCTTTTCTTTGTCTTTTGCTGTACAATATGTTCAGCACAGGCATTGTATTGCTTTGTTTTGACAAAGAATATGCTTCTGCAACTCCGTATGAGGCAAATGATGAATTTTTAGAATTAAAAGTTCCGATTTCACTACCTTATACCTCCGACTTCCATAATACATCACCCACAGAAGCTTTAATTCAATACAAAGGGGAATTTTATAACGTTATCGAACAACGTTATGAAAATGATACGTTGATTACTAAAATCAAAACCAATCAATCTGCCAGAGAACGATTTGCATCCTTAGCAGATGAAATCAATACGGTGTTGGCTCGTAATCATTCTGACAAACAATCACCGCTCAAAAAAGCGTTAGAGTTATGTAAATCACTATCGGTTACTTATATTCAGAATAACGGAATGAACCTTGCTCAATACCAATATACATTGGATGCAGGTACAATCAACTCTTTTTCTTACGAAGTCCACCTTCCTACGGATTATAGTCAGTCCTTTTTTACCCCTCCCGAATTGTCTTAGTGTTCAATGATTTTTACCATTGTGTCTTTAGATACCTTGGTAATAGTTGCTGTGTATACAGCAACTGATTCTTACTTTCCATCAATCAAAGAAAATCAACTAATGGCACATATAACACTTACCAATCCTAATCTGCCTGGCATGACAGGATTATTAGATTATAGCAAAGTAACGGCAGTACCTTTATTAAACTTGGCAGAAGCGTTATTACGCAGCGACTCAAGTTTGAGTAGCGTAGAATGCGAATTGATAGCAGCTCATGTCTCATATTTAAACGATTGTCATTTTTGTCATTCTTCACATGCTGCAACAGCCGTGGCTCATTTGGGATGTGATGCTAGCTTGATAGACGACATCAAAGATAACTTTGCTTCAACACCCATTTCTCCGAAACTCAGGGCCTTGTTAGATATTGCTACCAAAGTTCAAATAGGAGGGAAGAACGTATTGCCCGAGGATATTGCTAAGGCGCGGGAACATAACGCAACTGACCGTGAAATACATGATACAGTATTAATAGCAGCGGCATTCTGTATGTATAATCGTTATGTAGATGGCTTAGGCACGTGGGCTCCACAACAAAAAGAAGAATATCTTGAAATGGGACAAGAAGTAGCTTTAATGGGTTACGAACGTCAGCATTAGTCTTATATTATAAAAGGATAAAATTTCCGCCTTTCATGGTTTTTCTATTAAAAGACGAAAATTTTATCCTTCATTTCAACAAACGCTTCCATAATATGAGTGACGAAAGGATGCTTGAGTAGGCTCAAACCATCAATTTGTCTCTTTTTTACCTTCCCCTAATATTCCCCTAACAATACTCACGATAATGAGTGTTGATTGCTCTCTATTCTTCATGTATTGATAACGCTACCCTAAAGTTGTAGTTAAAGCAAGGTTTTACTTTTGCGAGGAATTAAAAAACCTTACTCACATCCACATGAAAAACATTTTACGAATTGGATTCAAAAGGAATATTACATTGTCTGCGAACATGATGTTCATGGCTGTAATGTTTCTTTTCTTGTCGTTCGTTACTAATGCCCAAGAACGCACTGTTACGGGTAAAGTGACTGACGCTACAGACAACACTCCTATTGCAGGAGTATCGATAAGAATTAAAGGTTCTGGCAAAGGAACAATGACTAATGCTGATGGCACTTATAAAATTGCTACTGCAGCTTCTGCTACTTTGCAATTTACATTTGTTGGTTATTCAAACCAAGAGGTAGCAGTTGGTGCAAAATCAGTCATTAATGTAAACCTTTTAGCAGATACTAAACAGATTGAAGAGGTTGTAGTAACGGCGCTAGGGATTTCTAAAGAAAAAAGAAGTTTGACGAATGCTATCCAAACTGTACAAGGTGTGGATTTAACGAAAGCACGTGAGCCAAACTCTATCAACTCATTAACTGGTAAAGTAGCAGGTTTGACGGTTGGTCCATCGGCTGAATTATTAGGTCGCCCGAATGTTGTGTTAAGAGGTAACACAGATATTTTGTATGTAGTAGATGGTGTACCTATCAACTCTGATACTTGGAATATATCTGCTGACGATATCGAAACATACTCAGTATTGAAAGGTGCTAACGCTGCCGCTCTTTATGGTTTCAGAGGAAAAAATGGTGCTATTATAATCACTACTAAAAAAGGTACTAAAGATAAACGTGGTTTCTCGGTTGAGTTTAATTCTTCGACTATGATAGAGAGTGGTTTCAACACCATACCAAGAGTACAAGACCTATATGGCCCAGGTGACCACGGGCAATATTCATTCGTAGATGGTAGAGGGGGAGGATCAAACGATGGTGACTATGATATTTGGGGACCAAAATTTGACCCAACTGGTCAGAAAAAAATCGCTCAATACGATTCACCAGTCGATCCAGCTACAGGAAAACGTATTCCTACGGCTTGGACAGCTCGTGGTGCTAATAACTTGACACGTTTTTTACGTGATGCTGTTTTAACAAACAACAATATTTCGGTAGCAAGTAGTAATGATAAAATGGATATTCGTTTTTCATTATCACATAATTATCAAAAAGGTATTGTCCCTAACACACAATTGAATACTGCTAACTTCAATATTTCTACGAAGTATAGATTCTCTAATAAATTAACATTTGACGCTAACCTTAACTACAACCGTCAATCTACACCAAATATTCCAGATGTAAATTATGGACCAAACTCATTGATTTATAACATGGTAATTTGGGGAGGTGCAGACTGGAGCGTTGACGATATGCGCAATTACTGGCAAGCAGGTAAAGAAGGTAGCCAGCAAATTTATGCTGAATATCAGCGTTATAACAACCCTTACTTTGTGGCTTATGAATGGTTGAGAAGTCATTATAAAAATGATATTTACGGATATGCTTCTTTAGACTATAAAATCAATAATTATCTAAGCATTACGGGTCGTACTTCTATTACAACTTATGACATTTTCCGTTCAGAAAAATTCCCTTATTCTGCTACAGTGTATGGTCGTGAAGAAGCAAAAGGAGATTACCGTGAAGACAAACGTACATTGTTTGAAAACAACACAGACGTTTTAATTAAGTTTGATAAGAAAATTGCAAACGATTTTGATGTAAAAGTATGGGGAGGAGGAAACATCCGTACATTCAAATACAATTCAAGTTATGTAACTACCGACTATTTGAATACGCCAGGTGTTTATACTTTTGCTAACTCTTTGAGACCCGTAAAAGCATATAGTTATTTGTCTGACATGGAAGTACAAAGTGCTTATTACTCAGCAGATATTTCATATAAAGGATTAGTTACTTTATCTACAACTGGTCGTTTAGATTATCTTTCTACTTTACCAAAAGGAAATAACAAATTCTTTTATCCATCAGTAGGTTTAAGTACAGTAGTTTCTGACTATGTGAAATTTCCTGAAGTTGTTTCTTTTGTAAAATTACGTACTAGTTATGCTAACGTAAAAGACGGTTTAACCCAGTCAACAATTGGTTCAACACCAGGTGCTAGCTCTCCATTAAGTTACGGTTCAGGATACAATTCTTCTTATGATGGGCCAACTTATGGTAACTCTGTAGGTTATGGAATCAGTCCGTCTTACAATATCCTTCCGGGTGCTACATTCTCTGATAAGTTGAATAATCCATCTTTAAAACCAAATACTTCAGAGCAAATAGAAGCAGGTGTAGAAGTAAGCTTATTGAAAAACAGATTCTCTGCGGATGTTACTTACTTTACTTCAAACGATGGTCCAAGAATTTTTAACCGTGATTTATCACAAACTACAGGTTATACTTCAGCTATCGTGAATGGTATCTTAACAAAGAAAACAGGTTGGGAAGTTACTTTAAAAGGAACACCTTTAAGACGTAACAATTTCTCATGGGATGTAATGTTTAACTGGTCAACATTCAAAGAGACTTTGCAAGAAGTATATAACGAAAACGGTATCAAAATTGATAAATTAGCTTCTGATTATTTTGTAAGTGGAAATGAGAAATCTCAGTTTATCAACATTGGAGACAGAATAGATAAAGTTTTTGTTAAGACTTTCCAAAGAACAGCAGATGGACAAATTATCAATGATGCTGGTGGTCGTCCGATAGTTAATAATGCTGCTGCATTTGTGGGATATGCTAATCCAGATTACGTTTGGGGTATCAACAACAAAGTAAAATATAAAAACTGGTCATTATCTTTCCAATTTGATGGTCGTGTAGGTGGAACAATTGAAGACTATATTCGTAAGCAAACATTCCGTGGAGGTCGTCATATCGAAACTACACAAGGAGCTTATGGAATAGCTCGTGACTTTGATGCACAAGGTATCAAATCTTACATAGGTGAAGGCGTAATGATTACAGAAGGAACACCAACTTATGATTCACATACAGGTTTAATCGAAAATTACTCTCAGCTAAAGTTTGCTCCAAACACTATTAAAACTTATGCTCAAGACTATATCAGTAGATATAACGGAACTGCTGAAGGTAACTTAATGAGTAAGACTTTCTCAAAATTACGTGAGGTAACATTAGGATATTCTTTACCACAGTCTATGTTAAGAAAAACTTTCTTCAAACAAGCTTCAGTATCGTTAGTAGGTCGTAATTTATTCTACTTTATCGATAGCAAACATGATGGCGTTGACTTAGACCAATTCACAGGGTTGAATGCTACATCTGGTTTACAAACACCAACGATGAAGCGTTATGGTATCAATATCAATATTGTATTTTAAATAATCCTCTTGAACAATCCTCTTGCTTTATACTTATCCTAAAAGCAAGAGGATAATACAATCGAAAATTCTCATGAAAAAATATATTTTCTCATTTCTAATCCTTACGCTTTTAGCAAGCTGTAGCGATTACCAATTGTTGGAGAAAAACCCCAACTTACCAACGTCAGTACCTTCTTCTATTATTCTTAGAAGTGTGTTGAACGGAATGAACGAAGGCGCTTGGGATGACAATATGCGTAACAACCAGTTTTACTGTTCAAATTATGCTTATTACGATACTAATGAGTATAACTGGCAAAATGCTTCTTTGCAATTTACTACTTTGAAAAACGTAGTGAAATTAGAAGAAGAAGCCCTGAAAAGTGGAGCAAAAGCATTGAACCCATATTCGGCTTTGGGTAAATTTTTAAGAGCTTACTCTTATACAAATATGACTTTAAGAGTAGGTGATTTACCAGTAAAGGATGCTTTAAAAGGAAGTGAGGTCGATAAACCAAAATATGATACGCAGAAAGATGTATTCATCCAAGTGTTGAAGTGGTTAGAAGACGCTAATACAGACTTAGCTGCTTTGATAGTTGCAGGAGATAGATCTTTAGATGGGGATATTTATTATGCGGGTGATTTAAGAAAATGGCAAAAAGCTGTTAATACTTTTAGATTAAGAGTATTGATTCACCTAAGCAAAAAAGCTGACGATGCAGATTTGAAAGTAAAACAAGATTTCTCGGCTATCATTGCTAACCCTACTAAATACCCTTTGATGACAGATTTATCAGAGTCTTTACAGTATGTTTGGAGTGTAAACAACAAATATCCACGTAACCCTGACAACTTAGGTAATAATGCTACGCGTGAGAATATGGCTAAAACATATATCGACTTGTTGAAAAACAACAATGACCCACGCCTTTTTGTAGTAGCAGAACCAGCATCAGCACAAATAGCTAAGGGCTTGAAAGCAACCGATGTTGAAGCTTATGTAGGGGCAAGTTCTGGGGAGGATTTGGCAGATATGTCATCTAAGGCTGGTCGTGGAGAATATTCATTCCAAAGTCGTGCTCGTTATTATAGCTCTTATACAGGCGAGAATACATTTTTAGTATCTTATCCAGAAATGTGTTTCAACATTGCAGAAGCAATCAATCAAGGTTGGGTTAATGGCAATGCTCAAGATTGGTACGAGCGTGGCGTTAAAGCTTCGATGGCGTTCTACGGTATTACTGATGCTACAGCTTATTTAGCACAAGCTTCGGTAAAATATGCAGGAAACAATGCTACGGGTTTAACCCAAATCTTGAGTCAGAAATATATTGCATTCTTCCAAAACTCTGGTTATGAAGCTTATTTCAACTGGAGAAGAACAGGTGTGCCAACTTTCTTAGTTGGTGCGGGAACCGGAAATGGAACAAAAATTCCTTTGCGTTTTTTATATCCACAGTCTGAACAATCGACAAATACTCAAAACCTTGTAGAAGCCTTAACTCGTCAGTTTGGAGTTGGAATTCAAGGAGAAAATATCAATGCATCGATGTGGCTTATTAAATAATAAAATACACGATTTATCTATTCTGAAGAAGTAGTGTGTCAAATTATAATGATTGATTGATATTTTTAGTTTTACATTATTAATATTAAATGTCAATCAATCACTATAATAAACCTAATTAGGTGAAATTTACTACTCCGTGTGTGCATGTGCACGCATGTTATACAAAAAAACAATTTAATAACATTCATACACATTATCTATAAATATCCTATCAAACATTAATTAAAACTATTATGAAAACTACAAAAATTAAATCTATTCTTACATCTACAGTTCTATGCTTTCTATTTGCAACATTACTGATGAGTTGTAAAGAGACCTTCCTAGAAGAAGGTGTTAATATTAAAAAAACATCAACTAGTAATAATGAAATTACCCTTGAGGGCAACTATTTATCATTTAAGGATAGTGAGGATTTCGTAAATACACTTACATATGTATCAACTAATGGACTAGATAGTAGATTAAATAGTTTGAATAAAAAAGGTTTTAAATCACTAAATTCTATTTACATTGACTTATTAAATGAATATAAATTAACAAAAAAACTTTCATCGGAGTCTGAAATAGAACCAGAAGAGGTTTTTTTTGAAAAGCAATCAAAAAAATATAATAATGCTTTCTTGATAAAGAGAGGAGAGATAATACCAAATACGTTTAATTTAGCCGCACAATTTTTGGTCAATAAGGACAGAATAGTCAAAATTGGAGGATTCATTTATCAATTTGATTATGATACACTAAGAATAATAAAAACAAATTCTTTAAAGAAGGACTTATCTAGTATTTCTAATTATAAAATTTCTAATGAACAAGTAGATGTTAAACCTATTAAAAGGGAAAGCTTAGTTCCTAGTACGGTTATTACAGAACAAGGCAATGATAAGAAAAACTTGTCATTGTTTAAAACAAGTACAACAACCTCTGGAGACATATTATTTGGTAATATAATTGAAACAGGGTTTATGTATATGTATTTTAATTCCACAGTTCGTTGTAGAATAGAAAATTTAACATTAGCTTTTGCTGATTGTGAATACGTAGAAAGTAATGGACACGGACCAGTAGGAAGTGATTATGTATGTTATGGAGGTTACCAATACGTCCAATTATTACAACTATCAATGGCTCATGGATTGAGGCATGAAAATATATGGGGAGTAAATGATTTTGAATCGTACCCATCAGCTATTTTAGAAATGAAGGCTCAGGGATATTTTTCAGATAATATTGTATCCGGAACTATTCCTGTTAATCTTTATTCAGGTTATGCAAATGAGAATATTCAACAGCAAATTAGTAATACTTATATTATTAATGAAAGAAAAAATATTTATAATTTCCCCGTGTTTAGAGGACAGATTATGTTTTCAGCAAAAGTAAGAGACTTAACAGATTCAAACGGAAATCAAAAAAATATCACACTAACTTTTTGATACTAATTTAAGAATACAGTTATAATACAATAACAGGCTTATCAACCTATGACAATCTCTGAATCTATCCTTCGTCAAAGACTTGATTCTATCTTTGGTCTTTATGAAATCAATGGTGCTGACGAATACGTTGGCGAGCCACTGACCATCCTTGAGCATAGCTTTCAATCTGCCATGTTAGCAGAAGAGGAGGGGTATGACGAAGAAGTAGTCTTGGCGGCTTTCTTTCATGACATTGGGCATTTTCTTCCTAATAGAAATGAAATGAATGGTTTAGGAAATATCAGGCATGAAATAGCGGGAGCAAATTTCCTTTACAAAAATGGCTTTTCTAATAGAATAGCATTGCTCGTGAGAAATCACGTAGAAGCCAAAAGGTATCTGACTTTCAAATATCCTGACTATTACCATAAATTATCAGAAGCCAGCAAGAAAACATTGGAGTATCAAGGAGGTGTAATGACTGAAGAGGAAGCAAAAATATTTGAAAAGATGCCTCTTTTTGATTTATACCTCAGAATGAGAGATTGGGATGATAAAGCGAAAGAAGTAGATTTTGAAAAGCCATCTTTAGAGAAATATAAGCAAATGGCTTGGAAACATATTGGTTATCGATTGAATTAGATTTCCATTAATAACACAAAAGGCTGTCAGATTTCTGGCAGCCTTTTGTGTTATTAATGGTGGGTATAGGTGTTTTTGATATTATTCCACTACGATTGTTCTTGTTACCTCTTGTGGTTTAGCAGCGTTAATATTGATTGTACGAGTGATTTTTTCAGTACCATCCGTAATTTCTACAGAATAAGTACCGTCGTTTAATGCTTGTAAATCGAATTTACCATGATACGAACGAGCACTCTTTGCGATTCTTTCATTGTGTATTACTTTACCGTCTTTGTCTTTGATGGTAACAGTAACCGCTTTACCCACCACTTTGTCCAATGTAAGGTGCATATCTAAAGTTCCCACGCTTTGGTACATGCCGATAGCGAAGTTGTTAGTTTTGTTAGCATTTACATTAGTTTCCCCAGCGATAGGGTTAGCAAAAATAGAAGAAGTAGTTAAAGTGGCGATAGCGATAATTTGAGCAAAAGTTTTCATTTTCTGATTTGTTTAGATACGGTTAAAATTATGATTATCTAGAGGTTAAACACCTGTTTGTTAATTGATTATGATGTTCATTTGTTAGATTGTTGATTCAAAATTAGCAGATGGAGTGATAGTTTCAATAGAAAAAGGAATGGTCGGTTGGCGGAATTGATAAACGGTGATTTTGATATGATGAGTATAAAATATAAACAAAGGAAGAATGGTTTTGACTATTCCGTTTGTCTGAGATAGAACCAAATTAATTTTAAGAGATAGAATAATAGAAAATATGTTAGATGAAGCGTAATAAAAGCTTAACCTAAAAATTTAACATAACTTTAACGAATTTTATACTTACTTTTGCATCCCAAAATTTTAAGTGTAAATGCAAGATAATCAATATATTAGTCCGTCAACCATTGTAGTATCTCAGGAAAATGTTTTTTCAAAAGATGCTTTTGGGAAAGATTTTGCTTGGGGTGTAGCGATGGCTTCTTTTCAAAACGAAGGTGCGTGGGATAAGGATGGTAAAGGAGAATCTATCTGGGATAAGTTTTCTCATAAAAAGAATAAAATCAAAGACCATCAGAATGCAAAAGTCGCATGCGATTTCTATCATCGCTTTGAAGAAGATATTTTATTAGCAAAATCTCTCAATTTCAATACATTTCGTTTTTCAATGGCTTGGACACGTATATTGCCTCATGGTATTGGCAAAGTGAATCAGGCTGGTTTAGAGTTCTATCATCAGGTAATAGACTGTTGTCTTGAGAATGGTTTGGAGCCTTATGTTACTTTGTACCACTGGGATTTACCTCAATCTTTAGAAGATAAGGGCGGATGGACAAACAGGGATATTATCGACTGGTTTTCGGATTATTGTGAGGTAGTCACGCGCGAATTTGCTTCAAAGGTAAAGTATTGGATAGTTCTGAATGAGCCAGCAGGTTTTACAGGCTTGGGCTACATGACGGGCTACCATGCTCCGGGGCGATTGGGTATGCGAAACTTCTTGCCAGCAGTACACCATGCAGCGATGTGTCAAGCTGAGGGAGGAAGAATTATCCGTAAGAATGTACCCGATGCGGTAATTGGCACCACTTTCTCATGCTCCTTTATTGAGCCTTATACCAATGCTGAGAGCGATATAAAAGCCGCTAAACGTATAGACGCTTTGTTGAATAGGTTATTTCTTGAACCTACTTTGGGTTTGGGTTATCCTGTACATGAGTTGCCTTTTCTTCAAAACATGGTTAAAAAGTATGTTCATGCAGGTGATATGGAGAAATTACAATTCGATTTCGACTTCATTGGCGTGCAAAACTATTTTAAATTGGTCGTAAAAGGTGCTTTTTGGATACCTTACTTAAAAGCACTTGAAGTAAAGCCTAAAGCTCGTAACGTAGAAAGTGTAACAGATATGGGGTGGGAAATTTCGCCTGATGGGATGTATAATATTTTGAAGCAATTTGCTGAATACAAAAATATTAAGCAAATAATTGTGACAGAAAACGGAGCGGCATTTAAAGATGAATTATCTGACGGAAATATTGATGATAACGACCGAGTAACATTCTACCAAAGCTATTTACAGCATATCCTGAAAGCTAAACAAGATGGCGTAAAAGTAAATGGTTATTTGGCTTGGACACTCACCGATAATTTTGAATGGACGGAAGGTTATAAACCCAGATTCGGTTTAGTTCATATTGACTTCAAAACACAACAAAGGACAGTGAAGAAATCTGGGAAGTGGTTTAGGGAGTTTTTGAGTTAGATTTGAGCTATTAGCTGTGAGCTATGAGAATTATCCCTAGCGAGGGACTTAAGTCCTACTGATTACCCATAAGTATTGATGTTATATATTTCTTTAATAGTTTGAAATTTTTGGAATCCTCTCCACAGTGTAACACATCCCAAGGGTCTGTTTTT
>NZ_JAYFUL010000018.1:0-115116 GCF_034928825.1 Arcicella aquatica
AAAGTGGGTAAAAGTATATCAAACTTCTCAATACTTAGAGAGGTCAAAGATTTAAATTGCCGTGGGTTGTTGCGAGCTTTTTCGTAGGCTGTCATAGCTTTTTGTACAAAGTTCGCACGTACACACGACAATATAAATAATTAGTATTCAAAATGTCTATTGGTCTTTCACTTATAAAATACGAGCAACGAAAATACTTTGTATTCTTCTTAAACATTTATTGGTTTTAAAAAGCTTCAAATTTAATCCTCACAATCCCTTACTTTTGTATTCAAAAATATAGCACATGAATTTTGACACTTTATCAGCAACACGACAAAATCAATTAATAGCTTTCGACCGTATCCTTACTATTATGGACGAGCTCAGAGAGCAATGTCCTTGGGATAAAAAACAGACGATTGAATCTCTCAGACATCTAACGATTGAGGAAACTTATGAGCTTTCAGATGCCATTATTGAAGGCGATATGAAGGAAATTAAGAAGGAAATCGGAGATGTGATGTTGCATTTGGTGTTTTATTCAAAAATTGCTTCAGAAACGAATACTTTTGATATTGCAGATGTGTTGAATGGACTTTGTGAAAAACTAATTCATCGCCACCCACATATTTACGGGGATGTAAAGGTTGAAAACGAAGAACAGGTTAAGCAAAATTGGGAGGCTTTAAAGCTGAAAGAAGGGAATAAATCGGTGCTAGAAGGTGTCCCAAAATCATTGCCATCCTTGGTAAAAGCCATGAGGATTCAGGAAAAAGCAAGGGGTGCGGGCTTTGATTGGGAAGAAAAACATCAAGTGTGGGAAAAGGTAGAGGAGGAAATGGATGAATTCAAGAATGAATTTAATGTTATTGACAATCAAGCAATTAACATCGATAAAGCTGAAGCTGAATTTGGAGATTTACTTTTTTCTTTGGTAAATTACGCAAGGTTTATTAACATTAATGTAGAAACTGCTTTGGAGCGAACTAACAAAAAGTTTATCAAGCGTTTTCAACATTTAGAATTAAGAGCAAAACAACAAGGCAAAGCCTTACAAGATATGACCTTAGCTGAAATGGATGTGTATTGGGAAGAAGCCAAACGCCTATAATCAGCGAAGGACGAAGAGTCAAAATTTAATTTTGAGAGTGAAACAAACAAACCCGTCAGTCTTTGACCGACGGGTTTTTGATTGTTAACGTATATATACCTTTGTAAAACAATATGCTATCGCTATAAGTGTTTTTCATTTTTGGTCATCAACGTATATATACATTTACAATACTCCTTCAATTTTATATAC
This sequence comes from Arcicella aquatica, assembly GCF_034928825.1. Lineage (NCBI taxonomy): Bacteria > Pseudomonadati > Bacteroidota > Cytophagia > Cytophagales > Flectobacillaceae > Arcicella > Arcicella aquatica. The sequence goes on from NZ_JAYFUL010000018.1 coordinate 1,286, forward strand.
CCACGCATAGTCTGAAGGGTTTGTCGCAGGCGAAAGTGCTGGGGGGATAATGGTTAATTTATCTCCTTTAATACTTGTTTTTATAGCTCCCTTAAAACCTAACATTTGTACTTTGCCTATTTTAATGCCTGCTACTACAATGGGACTATCTTGCCATTTCGTAGCAATTACATACAAATCTTTTCCTTTGGCTGTAAAATACACTTTTGTGTCTTTATCGACCTTCGGGCTATTCGCCCATTTTCTAGTACCATAAATAGCATCTCCGTTTACTTTCAGCCATTTACCAATGTCACGCAAACGTTGTTGCATAATTACGGGAATGGTACCGTCGGCAGCAGGGCCAATGTTTAATAACAAATTACCTCCACGTGCTACTTTATCTACCAAAATATGAATTAACTGTTCTGACGTAGAATAATCATCTAACATTTCATTTCTACTAAAGCCGAAAGATGAACCTATTCCTCTGCATTCCTCCCAAGGATGATTTATTTCCATACCTGTAGCGTTTTGGTCATGTACTAAATCATACTCTGTTGTATAAATCCCTCCGTGTTTGGCTCTTGTTTCTTTTCCCCAACGGTCGTTTACTACAATATCATTTTTGGCTGGCGATTCATTATATAGCCATGATAGAAATTCTGTACTTTTCCACGTTTCAGATGGATGATCCCACTCGCCATCTGTCCACAATACATCTGGTTTATAGCGAGTCACCAAATCTTTCATTTGCGGTATCATGTGGTCATCAACATATTTATTCACATTCGCTTTATAAAGCGGATTGAACCATTCGTACAATGAGTAATAATAACCCATGCGCAAACCTTTATTACGGACAGACTTCATCAAATCTCCTGCTAAATCACGATGAGGATTCAAATCAACTGAATTCCAATTCCATGATTCTTTACTTGGCCAAAGGGTATATCCTTCATGATGCTTCGACGTCAACACTACATATTTTGCTCCTGCATCTTCAAATACTTTTGCCCATTCGTTAGGGTCAAAAAGTTCGCATTTAAAATCCTTGGTAAAGTCTTGGTACTGAAAATCTTTACCATAAGTATTGTTATGAAACTTTGTGAAAGCCGCATAGCTTTTACGGTTTGGGTCAGATATTCCTTTCCAATACCATTCTGAATAACGGTCATAAATACCTACGCCATCTTTAGCAGTAGGTCCCCAAGCAGGTACTGAGAAAAGTCCCCAGTGAATAAAAATACCGAATTTAGCATCTTCAAACCAAGCAGGAACTGGTCTGGAATCGATGGATTCCCAATTGGCTTCATACTTTTTTTGGGCAAGTATGTTATTGGAAATCAGGGCGAATAAGCAAACGATTAATATTTTTTTCATAATTACGGTTGAGTAAGTTTTAGTTTTTACAATTGCTAAAGCCAAATGTTATTAAAAAATACCCTATTTCTTCAAAGCATAAATACGCACATAATCTACTTCCATGCGTTGCGGGAAAACACTTTCATCAACCCCTTTTACTCCTCCCCAATTTCCACCAACCGCTAGGTTGAGTAGTAGATGGAATTTTTTATCGAATGGATATTCTGCAAAACCTTTCCCAGTATTCTCAAAAGTAAAATATAGCTTAGCGTCTATGTACATTTCTATTTTATTGGGCGTCCAATCTAGCCTATACTCATGAAAAGCCTTATCGAAATCATCCACCATCATATTGGTTGTTACCTGTGTGCCAATTACATGGTTAAATGATTTTGTATGTATCGAGGCGTGTACTCTACCTGGGTCATAACCAACGTGTTCCATAATGTCTATTTCACCATTATCAGGCCAATACTTATCACTATAACTTTGCTCGGTTGCCAACATCCAAATAGCAGGCCAAGTACCCCTTCCTGCCGGTAGCTTGGCTTTGATTTCAAAACGACCATATAAAAAATCGCCCTTGCCTTTTGTTACTAATCGAGCAGAGGTATAACTATTGCCATTAAAGTTTTCTTTGATAGCTTCAATGACTAGCTTTCCATTTTCTACCCTAGCATTTTTAAGGTTTTCTTTGGTATAATATTCTAGTTCATTGTTGCCCCAACCGCTACCTCCTACGTCATAATTCCACTTTTTGCTATCGGGCAATCCATCTTTATCAAATTCATCTGCCCAAATTGGCGTACTTTCGAACTCGTAAACAATTGGGGCTGTTGGTGCGGGGGTGACAGGGGTGGGTACTTGTGCTACCGTGCTTTCTTTGGAACAAGCAGACACTATTATCAAAATACTGATAACAGAGTATAACGTTAATTTATTCATGAATTGAGTGTTTTTGATTTTATGAAGTTAATTTACTGATAAACTATCACATTACTATATGTGTTTGTTTTGTATGGCTATCTTTTGTAGGTGCTTTTTTGTAATTTTATAAATACTTTTTAAAGAGCATTACTCTTAAAAACTTCATCTAAAATCGTATTATCCTAAATAATATATGGACTTCAAACTTGTTTCAGAGTATAAACCTACTGGTGACCAACCCCAAGCTATTGCGAAATTGGTAGAAGGGGTTCAAAATGGCGAACAATCTCAAACATTGCTCGGTGTGACGGGCTCAGGTAAGACATTTACTGTGGCTAATATGATTACACAGTTGAATCGTCCTACCTTGATTTTGAGTCATAACAAAACGTTAGCCGCACAGCTTTATGGAGAATTCAAACAGTTTTTTCCAGAAAATGCGGTTGAATATTTTGTCTCTTACTACGACTATTACCAGCCCGAAGCCTTTATTGCTTCTACCAATACTTATATTGAAAAAGACCTTGCCATCAATGAGGAAATTGATAAACTTCGTTTGGCAACTACTTCTGCCTTGATGTCAGGTCGTAGAGATGTTATTGTTATCGCTTCGGTTTCTTGTATTTATGGTATGGGGAATCCAGAAGAGTATCGCAAAAGTATTCTTCGTTTTGGTGTGGGTGAAATCATCTCTCGTAATCAGTTTCTGTATCGCTTGGTAGAAATCCTGTACGCCCGCACTGAGGTAGAATTTACACGGGGTACTTTCAGGGTAAAAGGCGATACCGTTGATATTTGTTTGCCTTATGCTGATTTTGGCTATCGAATTATTTTCTTTGGTGATGAAATAGAGGCTATTCAACGCATCAATCCACAAACGGGCAAGAAGATTTCGGACGAAAAAATGATTGCTATTTTCCCTGCCAATCTTTTTGTGACTGGGAGGGATGTCTTGATGAATGCCATCAATTATATCCAAGATGACTTGGTATCACAAATCAAGTTTTTTGAAAGTGAAAGTCGAATGCAAGAAGCTGAACGCATTAAACAAAGAACAGAGTTTGATTTAGAAATGATGCGAGAATTAGGGTATTGCTCTGGTATCGAAAATTATTCTCGTTATTTCGACCAACGCAAACCTGGGCAAAGACCATTCTGTCTCTTAGATTTCTTTGCAGATGATTTCTTATTGGTCGTTGATGAAAGCCATGCTACCATGCCACAAATCAGGGCTATGTGGGGTGGTGACCGTTCTAGAAAAGAGGCTTTGGTAGATTATGGTTTCCGTTTGCCTTCGGCGATGGATAACCGTCCGCTTACTTTCCAAGAATTTGAGAATATCACGGGACAAACCATATTTGTATCGGCAACACCTGCCGACTATGAATTAAGGCGTTCGGAAGGGGTAGTGGTAGAACAAATTATTCGTCCGACAGGATTACTTGACCCAGAAATAGAAGTACGCCCAAGCTTGAACCAGATTGATGATTTACTAGAGGAAATTTATATCAGGATAGAGCGTGAACAAAGGGTTTTAGTAACGACACTGACCAAAAGAATGGCGGAGGAGTTATCTAAATATTTGGATAAAGTAGGCGTAAAATGTCGTTACATTCACTCTGAAATCAAAACTTTAGAGCGTGTTGAAATTCTTAGAGAATTGAGAATGGGTGTGTTTGATGTCTTAGTTGGGGTAAACCTGTTGCGTGAAGGGTTAGACTTACCAGAAGTATCTTTAGTAGCCATTATGGATGCTGATAAAGAGGGTTTCTTACGCGATATTCGCTCATTAATACAAACGATAGGTCGTGCGGCTAGAAATGACCAAGGCAAAGTATTAATGTATGCCGACCGTATTACAGGCTCAATGGAAAAAGCCATTGACGAAACCAATCGTAGAAGAACCATTCAGATGGAATACAATGCTGTACATGGCATTACACCAAAAACCATCTTGAAGTCGAAAGAGAAAATCATGGAGCAAACTTCTATTGCTGATGTAATGGGTAAATCTACCAAGAAAACCAATTATTATGAAGAATCTAAAGAAGTAGCCATGGCCGCCGACCCTGTAATGGCGTATATGAGCAAAGATGAATTACAAAAGCAGTTAAAGAAAGTAACATCAGATATGGAAAAAGCTGCCAAGGAACTAGATTTCGTTATCGCAGCCAAACTGCGTGATGAAATGCTGGGTTTGAAAAAGATGATTGCGGAGAAGTAGTCTGCTTTAAGCTTAGAATGATTAATTTGAGAAGAATAAAAGTTAATTGCAATAGGTTAAAGAAGTGTCTTTTCTTTAAAATTTAATCTAACACGATAATAAATGTCCCCTTACTATTAGGATGCGACTTAAGTCGCACCCTAATAGTAAATATTGTTTTTGATACCAAAAGGCATAATTTTTAAACATATTCCATCATCAACCAAAACTAAATCATGAAAAAATCCTTACCTCTTTTAATTATTTGTTTGTTGCTCTGTCGTTTGGGCTTTGCTCAGCAAGAAATCATTGATGAACTCAATCAGAAGTATAAACAATACACGGCTATTTCTGATAAAATCTGGCAATTAGCTGAACCTGGATATTTAGAGGATAAAACATCTGAATTATTAATCACAGAGTTAACCAATGCAGGCTTCCAAGTGAAAAGAGGCGTTGGAGAAATGAAAACAGCTTTTGTAGCTACTTATGGTTCGGGCTATCCTACTATTGGAATTTTGGCAGAAATGGATGCGCTCCCAGGTTTATCGCAGGAAGCTGTCCCTTTCAGAAAAGCAAAATATGTAAATGCTTATGGACATGGTTGTGGGCATAATCTTTTTGGCGTAGGTTCGGTTGCAGCGGCAATTGCCACCAAAAACTGGATGGAAAAAGCCAAAATCAAAGGCACGATTCGCCTAATAGGTACACCTGCCGAAGAAGGTGCTGGCGGAGGAAAAACTTATTTGGTAAAAGAAGGTGTATTTAAAGATATTGATGCTGTATTGCATTGGCATCCGGGTGATAATAATAATGCAAGTCCAAATTCGTCTTTGGCTTACAGGGTAGCCAATTTTAGTTTTTCTGGTTTAGCGGCACACGCTTCGGCTAGTCCCGAGAAAGGGCGTTCTGCACTGGATGCTGTAGAAGCCATGAACTATATGGTAAACATGATGCGTGAGCATATTTCACCAGAAACAAGGATTCATTATGTCATCAAAAACGGTGGACTTACGTCAAATATTGTCCCAGATTATGCCATGGTAGAATATACGGTTAGAAATCCATCAGCTCAAGGACTAGAAGAAGTATGGAAGAGGGTGATGAAAACTGCTGAAGCAGCCGCTTTGGGTACAGAAACCAAGATGACTTTTGAGGTATTAGCAGGCTTATACAATTTATTGCCTAATGATGTGTTAGCGAAAGAGATGCAAAAAAGTTTAGAAAAGGTAGGTGGCGTAAAATACACTCCTGAGGAAACAGACTTTGCTGAAAAGATACGTTTAACCGTTAATTCACAAAGCCTTGCACCACTAAAGGAGGCTCAAGAAGTTAGACCTTACACCTCGGGTTTATCTTTCCCTGCTTCAACAGATGTGGGCGATGTTAGTTGGGTAACGCCTACGGCGGGTTTATCAACCGCTACATGGGTAACAGGCATACCTGCACACAGTTGGCAGGCGGTAGCTTGCAATGGCATGAGTATTGGTCACAAAGGCATGATTAACGCCGCAGAGACAATAGCCCTTACAGCACAAAATCTATTCAAAGACACAAAGCTGATAGAAGAGTCAAAAGAAGAGTTATATAAAAGACGTGGCAGTAAAATATTTGAATATAAATCATTGGCAGGGGATAGGCAACCTCCGCTGGATTATAGAAAATAAGGAGAAATAGACAAATGATTATTAAATTTGTAAGCAATTTAACTGATAAACGTGAGGTTGATTGCTAAAATTTGAAAGTTTATTCTAAATAAAACCTTAGCTTTTGTTATAATATGTCAAAAAAGAACTTGCCTCAGGAGGTATATGGTAAAAAATACCTTGTCAAAAACGGCAGAAAATTGCCGATTTACAAATCTTTAATCAGTGTTAACGATGGATTAGTTTCTATTATCGTTGTCAGAAGATTACCTAATGGAAACTTTGTGGTAGGCAATTTTTTGATTGATAGATTTTGTTTAGGGTTAAAAAGTACCTCTTATAAAGTTGACTTATCCATGTCAGATTATACTGATTTTATTGATGAAATCAGTTTTAATTTAGGGCTATTACAAGAATGTACTTATGCAACGGCTCATAACTGGATTTATGGAGGCATTGCTTATGCTGAAGATTTGGGTTTCAAGCCAGACAGCGATTTTAATATCTCTAAATATATTTTAGAGGACGATACCGAAGACATTGAATTAATAGAATTTGAATTTGGGCGTAATGGCAAACCTTATTTTTTCCAAGGGCCTTATGATAATGCAAGAAGTGTGTTAGAAACCCTTCGTAAAAGTGTTGGAGAAGGCAATTTTGAATATGCTACAATGTATTAAAAAATCACTCCCTCACAATTCACTCAATCACCATTAAAAAAATATGTACAAAATTTACGGTATCGCCAACTGTGATACAATGAAAAAAGCCATGACTTGGCTAAAAGAAAATGATATTCCTTTCGAGTTTCATAATTATAAAAAAGATGGGCTTACTAAAGAGAAAGTGGAGGAATGGCTTATACAAAAACCTTGGGATGTATTAGTTAACCGTGCAGGGACTACTTGGAAAAAATTAAGTGACGAAGAAAAGGCAACCGATGCCCAAACAGCTACTGCATTAATGTTAGAGAAAACTTCAATCATTAAACGCCCTATTATAGAAGCCGACAATATTGTTGTTATGGGCTTTAATGCAGATACTTATCAAGAAATTTTCAAATAGAATGGCACTCCTCTCAGAAGAATCTCCTTTAAACGCGTTAATGAACAACTTTGTCCAAGCTGGAGAAGTCGTTTATATAGGCGTTCGCCCAGCCTCTCGTCAGCCTGTAATAGGAGTGGAACAAACGATGGCTCGTATCGGAACGGGTCTTGATGGCGACCGCTACAAAGGTAATGCGGATAGCAAAAGACAAGTAACGTTGATTCAAGCAGAACATTTGCAGGCGATAGCCTCTTTTTTAGGAAAATCCGAGATTGACCCTGCTTTAGTCCGCAGAAATATTGTTGTAAAAGGCATTAATCTATTGGCTTTAAAAGAAAAAAGATTCAAAATTGGAGAGGCTATTTTGGAAATGACTGGACTGTGTCATCCTTGCAGTAGGATGGAAAATATACTTGGCGAAGGCGGCTATAATGCCATGCTTGGGCACGGTGGTATTACTTGCAAAGTGATTGAAGAAGGCAATATTAAACTGGGTGATATCATAGTGGCATAGCTAAGGCTAAAAAGACAAAGTTCTTTTTATAGGAGGCTATCACGCTTTTTAGGAAATTACATTTTTCTTATAATATACAAAAGCCCTTATAGTAATGAGATATTACTATAAGGGCTTTATTATGCTCTAAAGTGCTAAAAAATCAACATTTTAAGCACATTGAACATCATTGAGACAGGGAATTATATATAATTTTTCAATTATCTACTAAATCGATAGGATATATTATTTCTATATATTAAATTTGAAACCAAATCATATAAAACCTCCCATTTATGAAAACAAAATGCCTCTTGACAAAGCAATTTTCGACAAATGTAAGCTCGAATATGCTCTTTAAAACAGCACAAAATATGCTTTTAGAAAGCTGTTGTTGTTGCTAAATCTATTAATAATTATACCACACAATCATCTGTTTTAGATGAAGATTCTTAAAGATTTTACAAGAAATATTATATAAAAAACAATTACAATGAAACATTTTTTCAAGCTAGCTTTATTAATTGGAGTAATTCTTATTCCCAAATTTTTATCCGCCCAAAACGCACCTACTATCAATGCTACTATATCAGGTAGAGTTGTTGATTCACGCACTAATGAAATTTTAATAGGTGCTACAGTATCAATTAAAGGAACTACTAATGGTGCAGCGACTGATGCAAATGGAGAGTTTGCACTTGTTACTGGTCAAAAACTTCCTTTTACTGTGGTTGTATCATTTGTGGGATATCAGAAAAAAGAAGTAATCGTAAGTGGAGATAAAATAGAAATCAGACTTGACGAAAACACCAATGAACTTACTGACGTTGTCGTGACTTCAAGACGTCGTCAAGAGTCTATTCAAGATATTCCTATTCCTATTTCAGTAATTAATGGTGCAAAAGCTGAAGATGCAGGAGCATTTAACCCTAACCGTTTGAAAGAATTGATTCCTTCGGTACAACTTTATTCATCAAATGGTAGAAATACAACGCTTAATATCCGTGGATTAGGTTCGTCATTCGGTCTTACAAACGATGGTATTGACCCGGGTGTTGGTTTCTATGTTGACGGTGTGTATTATGCAAGACCTGCTGCAACAGCGATTGACTTTGTTGATGTTGACCGTATTGAAGTATTACGTGGTCCACAAGGAACGCTATTTGGTAAAAACACTACTGCTGGAGCATTTAACATTACAACAAGAGCCCCAAGCTTTACCACAGGAGCAACTTTTGAAACCAGTTATGGAAATTATAATTACATTCAGACAAAAGCCTCTATTACAGGCCCTATCAGTAAGAAATTAGCAGCGAGAGTTTCATTCTCGGGTACGCAAAGAGATGGAACAATCTTCAATACTACAACTTTAAAACCTACAAATTCCCTAAATAACTTAGGTTTTAGAGCTCAGTTACTTTATACACCATCTGAAAATGTAAATATTACTTTTGCTGGGGATAACGCTCGTCAAAGACCAGATGGAAATGCAACGGTTGTGGCTGGTGTTGTTACTACTCAGCGTGCTGCTTATCGTCAATTCAATGCTATTATTGCTGATTTGAATTATAAATTGCCAACTACCAATCCATTCGATAGAATCACAGATGCTGATGCCCCTTTAAGAGTTAATAACGATTTCGGTGGTGCTTCGATTAACGTTGATGCTAAAATTGGAAAAGGAACTCTTACTTCAACCACAGCATGGCGTTACTGGATTTGGGACCCAACAAACGATAGAGACTTTATCGGTTTACCAGTATTAACAAAATCTCAAGGTAACTCAAGACATGACCAATGGACACAAGAGGTGCGTTATGCAGGACAGTTCTCTGAAAAATTAAGTGGAGTTGTAGGTGTATTCTTGATTGACCAAGTATTAACATCTGACCCAGTTCAAACTGAAGAATCAGGTTCGGCACAATGGAGATTTGCACAAAGTTCAACTTCTGCTTTATGGAAAACCCCAGGATTATTTGATGGTTTTGGTACAAAAACAACATCACGTCTTCACACGTTAGGTGCTGCTGTATTTGCTCAAGCTGACTGGTCTATTACAGATAAATTACACTTATTACCAGGTCTTCGTTTCAACTACGACAAAAAAGATGTTGATTACAAGCGTGAGGTTTACGGTGGCTTACAAACGACTGACCCTGCATTATTAGCCTTAAAAAATGGGCTTTATACCAATCAGGCTTTCAACTTTAGTGTAAATGAAAATAACGTTTCAGGACAAATAACGTTAGCTTATAAACCAACTAAGTCATTAAATGCATTTGCTACTTATGCCAATAGTTATAAGCCAGTTGGCGTTAACTTAGGAGGCTTACCAACAGCTAATGGTGTAACATTAATTGAATTGGCAAGAGTAAATCCAGAATATGTAACACACTATGAAGTAGGGATAAAAACAAGACCAACTCCTCAAACTTCTTTAAACGTTACTATTTACAACACAGACATCAAAGATTATCAAACACAAGTTCAAACGGCAGAAGTTGGTGTAAACAGAGGTTATTTAGCGAATGCTGAGAAAGTAAGAGTAAAAGGTGTGGAAGTTGACGGAAGTATTAGAGTAAGCGAACATTTATCTTTCACTGGTGCAGTTTCTTATACTGACGGAAAGTATGTTTCATTCAAAAATGCGCCAATACCATTGGAAGAAACAGGAGCAGCATCTGCTTTCAAAGATATTTCTGGTGGTGATTTACCAGGAATTTCAAAATGGGCTGGTTCATTAGGTGGTGAAATTACTGGAAATGGTAAATTCTTAGACTTAAAAGGTAAATATTTCCTTGCGCTTGATGCTTATTATCGTTCTTCATTCTCTTCAAGTGCCTCACCATCAAAATATTTGAATATCGATGGTTATACCTTATTGAATGCTCGCGTTGGCTTCCGTGCATCAAACGGTATCTCTGTAATCATTTGGTCTCGTAATTTAACAAATACAGACTATTTCGAACAATTATTACCTGCGGCTGGCAATGCTGGTCAATATGCGGCTGTGTTAGGTGACCCACGCACATACGGTGTAACACTTAGATACGCTTTTTAATACAACTGAATAATAAATACTTTAAGTAAAATAGACCTTCACCTTAGGAATACTTCCAAAAGGTGGAGGTCATTTTATTGTTATTAACATTCCCCCGATAGCCTGACTCACACCTTCAAAAATGCATTAAAATGGACAATGTTTTTAATCTCTAACATTCCAATGCCTTATAAACAGTAAATCCATAGCAGGTATTCAAACCGATGTTATCTTAATATTACATTATTATTTTACCATGTTATTGCTAAAATAAGACCTTTATAGCTAAAATTTTATCAATTCTATTCCCTTAATAAATACTAGAAGTAAAGAATTATTAAGTTATAGCTGTTAATATACTATCAATGTAAATGATATACTGCTCTTAATCAGTTGTATAAAAGCTTTAAAAATTACAACGCCACATTATTTTCTTTATTAAAATACGAATAGTGATTGCTGTTTTTGATAAAATTGAAAAGATAAACTTATAAAATTGAGTTTTTTTAGGATTTCCTTGATTAATATTGTGAATAATTATTTAGTAACAGTAGTAAAACCGCCAAAATAACTTTAATCTTATTTCTGAATATTTTGAAAATCTCATTTATTGGTTCTGGAAACGTAGCTTGGCATCTATCTCAAGCACTAGAAAACATTGGTCATAGTGTAGAGGAAGTATATAGTCGCAACCCCAAACATGCTGAAGCACTTACTAAATTGCTTTACAACGCGTCTGCCCATCATTCTCTTGATTTCAGGGATTCAGCGGCACAAATATTTTTTCTTTGTGTTTCAGACGATGCCATCTCTGAAGTAATCAAGCATTTAACCCTTCCACTAGACGCAATACTTATCCACACTTCTGGGAGCAAGTCGCTTCATGAAATGGATGAAATGCTTCGGGTATATAGCGATATTCCTATCAAAACAGGTGTATTTTACCCCGTTCAGACCTTTTCTAAAGTGTTCCACGTGAATTTTAGTACAATTCCCATCTGTATTGAGTCTGATAATGAGAGTGTGGAAAACTTGTTGATAACTCTTGGACAAGAGCTTTCGGACATTACTTATGCCGTTAATTCAGAAGAAAGAAAAGTACTCCATGTGGCGGCCGTATTTGCTTGTAATTTCACCAATCACTTATTAGGAGTGGCTCAGGAGTTGATGGAAGAGAACGACCTTGAGTTTGATTTATTGAAACCGCTCATTCACGAAACCGTTAGAAAGGCACTAGATTCTAAAAATATATTCAATGTTCAGACAGGCCCTGCCGTTAGGGATGATCAAAAAATAATTAATCAACATTTACTTTTCTTGAAACAATTGCCCGATTATCAACATATATATCGTGCTTTATCAGAAGGGATTTCTCATCAAAAACACAAATGACTTTAGACGCTTTTAAGCAAATCAATACTTTCGTATTTGACATTGATGGTGTAATGACCGACGGTTCGGTACACGTTTTAGAAACGGGAGAACATTATCGTACTTTTCATATCAGAGATGGCTATGCAATAGAACGCGCCGTGCAAGCTGGCTATCGCCTTTGTGTCATCACAGGCGGTAAACATGAAGGCGTACGCAAAAGATTACAGAACTTAAAAATTCATGATGTGTTTATGGGTTCTGGCGGTAGAAGTAAAATCCAGATTTACCAAGATTGGTTGACAACATCTGGTATTCCAGAAGAAAATATCTTGTATATGGGCGACGATTTGCCCGATTATGAAGTAATGATTCGCCCAGCAGTGCTTTCAACTTGTCCTGCTGACGCTTGTGATGAAATTCTAGCGATTGCTAAATATATTTCTTCACAAAAAGGTGGAAAAGGTGCTGTTAGAGATGTGATAGAACAAGTAATGCGTGCAAAAGGAGAATGGATGAAGTTTGAGCAATAAAGAATAGTAATGGTTAACCTTTGGGTATAAACCGTGGTTTGGAGCAAAAGTGATATAGTCCAAAATCCTTTAGTCCTCCAAACAAAAAGCGGTAACCACAAGGGTTACCGCTACAAATATTCTAATGTAAAAGTCAAATGAGTTTCCTAAAGTCATACAGTCCAAAGTCCTTTAGTCTTCCAAGGAAATAACCCCAAAAATTACTTTAAATGCTTTTGATAAGTCTCTAAATCTTTATCTCCACGACCAGAAAGGTTAATTACGACTACTTCGTCTGGCTTTGCACCCAATTTTGATAACACTGCCAAAGCATGAGCAGATTCCAACGCTGGAATAATTCCTTCTAATAATGAAAGCTCCATCGCAGCATCAATCGCTTCTTGGTCAGTTACATCAAAAAAAGTAGCTCTTTTACTTTCAAATAAATGCGCATGCATTGGTCCAATTCCTGGGTAATCTAATCCTGCTGAAATAGAATGAGGCTCAACTACCTGTCCATCTTCTGTTTGCATCAGAATACTTCTGCTACCATGTAATACTCCTGGCTTGCCTAAAAAGGTAGTAGCTGCCGACAGTCCAGAATTAACGCCATGTCCTGCTGCTTCTGCCGCAATCAATTTTGTTTCTTCGTCGTGCAAGAAATGATAAAAAGCACCCGCCGCATTAGAACCTCCGCCGACACAAGCAATTACATAGTCTGGATTGGTCTTACCTGTTTTCTCTTTCAACTGTACTTTTATCTCTTGTGAAATAACCGACTGAAAGCGTGCTACCATATCTGGGTAAGGATGTGGCCCCACTACCGACCCAATGATATAATGGGTATCTACAGGATTATTAATCCAGTGACGCATCGCTTCATTTGTTGCATCTTTTAACGTTTTTGAGCCACTTGTTGCTGGTACAACTTTAGCACCTAACATTTTCATACGTGCTACATTAGGTGCCTGACGTTGAATGTCTATTTCACCCATGTAAACAATACATTCTAAGCCCATTAAAGCACACACTGTAGCGGTGGCTACACCATGCTGACCAGCACCTGTTTCTGCTACAATTTTGTGTTTGCCCAAACGTTTTGCCATTAATATCTGACCAATCGTATTGTTAACTTTGTGTGCACCCGTATGGCAAAGGTCTTCTCTCTTTAAATAAACTGTCGTATTATATTTTTCAGAAAGACGTTTCGCTAAAAACAAAGGCGTTGGTCGCCCCACATAGTCTTTCAAAAGTGCTTCAAATTCTTGTTTAAACGAAGGCTCAGCCATAATGCTGAGGTAGGATACTCTTAATTCTTCAACATTAGGATATAGCATTTCAGGAATAAATGCTCCGCCAAATTGTCCGTAATATCCTTTATCATTTACATTAAATGTTTCTGGTACTATCATATCGATGTTAAGATTGCTTCTGTTGGTTTTAATATCTTGATTAATTCACTGATTTTTTCGATGTCTTTCAAGCCCGGCGCTAGTTCAAATTTACTGTTTACATCTAAAGAATGAATTTTTAAGCCTGTTAATTCCATGGCTTTAGAGGCATTGTCTAGGTCTATCCCTCCGGCTAAAAAAAATGGTTTGTCGTTATCATATCGGCGGAGCACCGCCCAATCGAACATAGTGCCGTTTCCTCCTTTTAAATCCCCTTTGGTATCAAACAAAAAATAATCACAATAAGGCTTATAATTCAAGAGTTTCCCAAAGTTGAATTGACTATCGATTGAAAAGGCTTTAATGATATTAACACCTTTGAATTTGAGGTTTCTACAAAAATCTGGCATTTCCTCGCCATGCAATTGAACATAGTCTAAGGCATACCTCTTTACTTTATCTAAAATATATGCTTGGGTTGCATTGACAAAAACACCTACTTTCTTTACAGTATGTGGAAATGATTTCAATAACTCTTCATCTAGTTCCTCTCCGACAAAGCGGCTTGATTTTTCGAAAAAAATAAATCCCATATAGTCGGGACCAAGTTCAAGTAACTCTTTGATATTTTCAGCGTTACGCATTCCACAAACTTTTAGTCTCATCTTATCAAGTGGTCAAATACATTTTATTCATTTTGCTTAATTACTTAACAAAGTTAGTGAAAATCAGCGATTTTTATTACTCAACAATATAGAGAATCACAAGGTATTGCCCTGTTTTTCTCATAAAATTGGAATTATAATATTAACCTGATGTATATCTTGAAGGTTTAGGCTTTCTTCAAAAAAAAACTTTTTCCTAATTTATCCTTTCATAAGATGCTCGTTATTGGAGGCACAAACTAACGTTATTCATAAAAAACTGAAATCAATTCTGCTACACAAGCAGGCTTTTCTTGCCCTTCTATCTCAAAAATACAGTTCATCGTTACTTTCAATCCTTTTGGCTGTACTTCTTCTGCTTCCAATACACTCGCTTTCATGCTCACTTTGCTTCCCGCTGGCACAGCCGTAGTGAACCTTATTTTATTGGCACCATAATTCAATCCCATTTTCACCGATTCAACCTTGAAAAGCTCGGCCATAAATTTGGGCGCTAATGATAATGTTAAGAACCCATGCGCTACAGTTTGTTGAAAAGGAGAATATTTCTTAGCCATCGCTTCGTCCACATGAATCCACTGAAAATCGTGGGTAGCTTTGGCAAAATCATTAATCATTGCCTGTGTAACAGTTGTGAAAGAGGTTGTACCGATTGTTGTACCAATACTATCTTTTAATGCGAGAAGGTCTTTAAAAATTACCATTGTGAATAATTGGGTTGAAAATGATTGTCACAATTTACGGTTTTTGAACGAACAATAAAAAAAGCCTCCATTCCCGTAGGTTGGAGGCTTCGTATCGCTAGAGGTTAAAAATTCAGTTAGTATTTCAGGCTGTCAGCAATTTTAAAAGGATTGTTGCTGATTTGTTGATTCAAAATAACAACAAAATTCTGAGGCATTATCTCAATGAAATGTTAATACTTGTTAATGAAATGTTAAAGTTATTACTGTAAAAGAACAAAGCCTCAGCAATACGATTTACTGAGGCTTTATTAGCATATTGCTAGGATATTTTAGTCTTTATTATTGCTATTTTTCTTATCAAGACTCATTTGATAGAAGTAGGAAGCTAATAAACCCAACCCTCCAAAAACGAAAATCATTGAAAAATGAGCGGTGTCGTCATCAATGTTTACAAGGCTTTCTAAAAGGCTTCCCATTAATAAACCTATTCCAAAACCAATTAACACAAATCCCCAACGCAAAGAATGACTTGGGTTTACGTTAAAGCTTTTAGAGCTTCTTTCAGGTGGAGCAATTCCTTTGGCTATCATCGCCATTTTTTCGTCGTTATCATACTTACGCAAGAACACAATCATTGTAAAAGTACCTATGATTGCTACAATTGGCACCATAATGCCAACGATGGGTACTAGGCTATCTAAATTTTCCATTGTATAAAAAAGTTTTTTGTTTTTCGTGAATTTTTAAATTTTGCCGATATGATGTGATAAAATAGATTTAGGTTACAGGTATTTTAAAAAATAAAAAAAAGTTATCTTAGTGTAACCTTTTTAGCGAATGTAGCATCCTATTCATGTGAAAATCAAAGAAACAGATAATTCAATCATTCAGCGCATTTTGTCAGGTGACAAGTCGGGCTATAGAGAGCTCGCCAATCGTCATAAAGACTATGCCTTTACGGTTGCCTACAAAATTGTAGGTACACGTGAGGATGCGGAAGAGGTTGCTCAAGATGCTTTCATTCAAGCTTTTCATGCGTTACCTAGTTTTAATCAGGAAGCGAAGTTCACTACTTGGTTTTACAGAATTGTATTTAACGCAGCGTTGATGTTTAAGCGAAAGAAAAACATTATAGCAGAAGATATTACTTTATCTGAAGCTGCCCAAGAAGCTACCGCTGATACGAGCAATGATTTAAAGACTAATGAGCAGAAAAAGTACATTCAGCAGGCCTTGAACAAGCTTTCGCCCGATGATGTTACGATGATAACGCTCTTTTATTTGAAGGAACAATCTTTGGAAGAAATAGCCCAAATCGTCGGAATTTCAGCAGAAACAGTAAAAGTAAAACTTTGTAGGGCTCGCAAGCGACTAGGAGAAGAAATGAAAAGGATTTTAGGAAATGAAGTAAGAACATTAATCTAAGTTTGGAAGATTTTCAAACGAACAATAATATGAAAGAGGAAGAGATTTTTGACATTCTCGATGGCTTGGCTTCTGAGGAAACAATTATTCGCCATCAAGCTTTGCTGATAAACGACGAGGCATATCGCTCGCTTTTTCAGGAATATGCCGATACCCACGCTTTGTTAGAAGCAATGCCTATTGAAAAAACTGCCGTTAATTTTACGGATAAGTTGATTGACCAATGGGAATTATCGCAAGTACAAGTATTGGAAAGAAAGCCAAGTAGACTACCTTTTTACTTTTTAATTGGTGCAGGTGTTATCTTGATAGCATCTTTACTTGTTTTGTTCTCTGTGAGTAACTTATCAACAGTGCAAGTGGATTTGAATCCTACGTTGTCAATATTGAGAAATAAACTCTTCATTAATAGCTTATTGACTATCAACTCGATATTAATTTTAAAGTTTCTTGATAAGAAATTCTTGAAGCCCTATTTTGAGAAGAAATATCATGTTAGTTTGTAGGTTAGAGTATTAAAAAACCCTTTCTATTAGCAGGTGAATTAATTCACCTGCTAATAGAAAAAATAGAAATTAACACTCTTAATTATCACTAGAGAGGGACTTAAGTCCCTCTCTAGTGATAATTAAGAGTGTTTTAATATAGCTTATACCAATAATTTATCCGCTTTCACAGCCTCAAATTCACTCTTTTCGCTTTCGCACATTGGACAACAATAATTATCTGGTAAGTCTGCAAATTTTATTCCTGCCACAATACCATTTACGGAATCTCCAAAACGACTATCATATATCGTAAAACAGGTTTTACATTGAAATATCTCTACTTCTGCTTCTCTATTTACTGTTGTCTTTTTCACAACAGGAGTATCTATTTTATGGACTGCATAAAAACGCTTCGATAAGCGTTGTAACATTTCAGGAACGTGGGCTTTGTTTACTCCCTTTTCAAACAATGTTAAGGCACGCGTATTAGGATTAAAATCTACGGTATGATAAATATCAAATACGCTAGAAAGTCCTGCAAAAATCTTTCGCTTTTTGATGACTACCGACCCAAACACTTCTGATTTGGAGCGTGTTTGAATGGCGAAACTCAGCCCAAAAGTACGTACATCTTCATCATCAAATTCACGAATGATGGCTTTTTTCAAGGCTAGTCCTTCGGGTGACAAATCTTCTACTTGCCAGTTTAGCTCATTCGCTGCATGCCGAACGTTGATACCATATTTGCCCAGTAATTTATCCCAAAGGTTACGGTGTTTGTTCTCAATGGCTTTGATGATTAATGATTTCCAAGGCGTTGTACAAATCTGCCCAACTTTTGTTTCAAGACATAAGTCACAAATTTCTATGAGAAAATCAAGTGGAAAGGTTTCGTTTCTACGATAAATGCCCAACCATGTTTTTTCACCGTAGCGATTGAAGCCCTCATAATAGGGTAGAGAGAATTTGGGCAATATCAGTTCTTCACGAATGACTTGCGAAATGATTTCTCCCTTCGCAATTACTTTTTCATACACTTCGTTTTCGTCCATTTCGCCTGCTTCTACGATTACTTCTTCTATTCGCTGACAAACTTTGGGGATTTCTAAGGTATAAATCAATATCGGAAAACAAAAAACTTTGTTCGATTGCTTAAAACGCACATATAAATACCAGAAATTTTGAATAGGAGAGGCGATGAAATTTAAATTACCTGTAAAGAAGGGCGTGAACGACTGCTGAGAATCAGAAATATTGATTTTTAGCTGTGGTTCGTAATCAAATCCGTCAAAAATATCTTTATAAATTCCTTCTGATATCCACTGACCCGTTGGGAATACTTCTTCTGCACAATACGAAGAAATAATATTAGGTTTTTTATCTGAATCCTCCTCAAATGCAATATTAGTTTCGTCCAATTTTTTCTTAAATTCTACTATACCACTTCCACGAACGATTTCAGACTTGACATACATCAGTAATTGTTGTCTTGCTCCGAAGCTCACTTCCCTAACTCCAGCAGTTTTAGCTGCTAAAAGAATACTTTGTAAAGTGCCTGGCGATACTATTCCGCCAGTTAGATTTATTTTAAGTAATGAGTAATCTTTCATGATTGATATTTTTTAAAAAATAAATCAAATATATAAATATTTAGCACAACCCCATAGTCATTTATACTTAATATACTGAAAATCAAAGCTATATTATAAGTAAAAACTTCGTATAACTATTTTGATATTTTATATAAATACATTTTCCAAAATTGTATTATTCCCACAAATATGATTTTTTTTAGAGGAACTTTCTTGAAAAAGTGAAAAAACTTGTTATTGTATGATTGAGTTATCGAATTCCTTTTATAAGTTTACATCGTCAAACGAATGACACGAATAAAATTCTAAGAGCTAAGTTGAAAATTAAATTCAATTTCATTTTTCTAACAAAAGCATCTTTTATTGAGTGACGTCCAGATAGAAAATACTTTTCGATACTGAAAATAAATCTTAGAAAAATACAAATTATCCTTTTAATAACTTTCATCATTAATAACAATTAAATAATAAAGTCATGAACAAGAACACAGTTAAAGCATTTATCGTAGCAGTTACTATGGTTTGCTTATCAAACGTAAATACATTCGCTTCAAATCTTGATGAATCTGCTAGCCTAGTAAAAAGCAAAATCGCTCAAGTAAATAACTCATTAAGCTTCAACGTTTGGGTAGATAACGTAGCTAGCAAAAAAGTAGTAGTAGTAGTTACTGATGCTGACAAAAACGAAATTCACCGTGAATATGTTGATACTAAAGGTGGTAAATTCGCTAAAACTTTTGATTTCTCTAGCTTAGCTGACGGAAAATATACTATCGAAGTAATTAGCCAAAATGTTAACGTTGTTGAATCAAAAACTTTTGAGATCAAAACAAACCTTATCACAAACCGTGACGTAGTTGTAGCTATCCGTTAATCTTAAAACATTAACGACTATGGCAAAACAGCATTTTAACCTCTGTACAATGAATTTAGGGAAGTATGTCTAGCGATATCTTCCCTATTTTTATGTCCAATATTATGCTTCTGCCAATACTTCCTTTAATGCATTTTCCAAAATTGCTCTTACTTCGGGTCTGCAACTTCCGCAACCCATGCCTGCTCCCGTTTGTGAACACAATGCTGTAAAATCTTTACAGCCACCAGCAATGGTATTTTTCAGATTGCCTTCGCCTACATTATTGCAAGAACAAACTAACTTACCCATTACTGGGTCTGCTTTTTTGCCACTTCTCAATAATTCCAAACGCTTATCCGATAGCTCTATTTCGTTAGCAATCAACCCTTTGAATTCTAAAAATTCAGATTTGTCGCCAATCAGAATTGCGCCTACCAATTTATCTTTGTGGATAATACATTTTTTGTAATATCGCTTGGCCTTATCTATAAAAATAACCTCCTCATACTCTGATGACTTAGGCGTATCAATCATCCCTAATGAACATAACTGAACCCCTTGAATTTTCATGATGTTCATCGAAAGCGAACCTTTGTAATAACTTGCATAGTCTCCTGCAATGTATTTCGCAATTACGTCTGCTTGTTGTTCGGCAGCAGCTGTAATACCCCACATTTGTCCACGCCACTGTGCAATTTCGCCAGCCGCAAAAATACTTTCGTCAGAAGTTTGTAGATAATCGTTTACGACTACTCCACGATTTACTTCTATGCCTGCGGCACGGGCAATCTCAACATTCGGTGAGGTTCCAATCGCAAATACTGCAACCTGAGCATCGATTTTTCTACCCGATTTTAATCTTACACCCTCAAATTTCTCTGTACCATACAATGCAGAAACCTCGTCATTGAAATAGATGTCTATTCCCAAGTTTAAAATTTCTGATGTTAGTAACTCAGACCCTAGTTGATCTAGCTGTCTATCCATAAAACGGCTTGTACGTTGTACAATGGTCACTTTGATGTTCATTTCGCGCAAAGATGCGGCCAGTTCAAGCCCCAACAAACCTCCGCCAACTATTAAAGCATGCGGGTTATCTTGTTTTAAAAATGGCATTAAACTATCCGCATCTATTCTAGAACGCATATTGAATATGCCGGGAATCCTCGGAATCGACGGTGGCATAAATGCTCTTGAGCCCATGCCTAGAATCAGGCGGTCGTAAGTATGTTCATTTCCTTCTGAATCTACAATTACTTTATTTTTGCGGTCGATATTGACTACTTCAATGCCTTTATGAACATGAATGTTTGATTCCACAAACTGGTCTTCACGCAATTTTACCAATTGAGACCAGTCTTGAGCGCCCGAAATGTAATCAGGCAACATTACTCTGTTATAAAAAGGATATATTTCTTTGGAAAAAACATGGATTTCGTCGGTCTGATTCAATTCACGATACGACTTGATAAAACCTAACCCTGCTGAACCTGCACCAATAATGATGATTTTCTCATGCGGTTTTACATAAGCACGCACCTCAACGGCGGTAAATTTAAAATCAGGTTCTTTAGAACGTGGGTCATAAAGACTATTGGTTAAATTGTTGGTTCGCCCAAAATCATTTCCTAAAATTTTGCCAAAGTGCATCGGCATAAAACACACTCCCTGCTTTATATCTGTGGTAATTTTTGCTTTTACTTGTGCTTTCCCTCTTCGTCCTATTATTTCAACAATCTGATTATCAACAATCTGTCTCGCTAGTGCATCCTCAGGGTGAATTTCCAGATAAGGCTGAGAAATGTGCTGATTTAGTTTATTTACTTTCCCTGTTTTAGTCATTGTATGCCATTGGTCACGAATACGACCAGTAGTCATAATCAAAGGGAAATCTTCATTGATACTTTCAGAATTATTTTCATCTGGCACCGCATGAATTTTTGCTTTTTGATTGAAGGTGTAGAACTTGCCGTCTGTAAACAAGCGTTTTGTTCCTCGAACATCAACATTAGGATTATCAAGATTTGAGCTTAGGTTTTTTGGTAAAGCCACAACATCCTTTACAAAGTTTGCTGTTTCTTCATTTGTCTCAAAGCTATTTTTTCCTACTAATTGATTCGATGGGTAAGGCCACTGAACACTCCGATTTTCTTTTAAAATCTCGTAATTAAGCCCCGAAATATCAATGTTTGTTCCTTTAGTTGAACGACAATGTTCGTCGTAAACATCGGAAAGGGAAGTGTAATGAAAGGCGTCACCAAAGCCCATTTTTTTAGCGAAAAGATTAATAATTTCTGTATCTGACATCGCCTCTCCTGGTGCATCCACCATCTTAGGCAAATAAGTAATGCGTCTTTCAGAGTTGGTCATTGTCCCTTCCTTTTCTAGCCAAGCTGCCGCAGGCAACACTACATCGGCATATTTTAAGGTATCCGAACGACTAGAAATATCTTGAACAACCACAAATTTGGCTTTCTCTAAAGCCTTTTCAACCAACGTAACGTCGGGCATACTGACTAACGGATTCGTACATACGACCCATATCGCTTTCATTCGTCCATCTGCCAAGGCATCAAACATTTCTGTCGCAGTAAAGCCGGGTTTATCCGAGATTTTTGTCCCACCCCAAAATGCCTGTACTTCATCACGATGAGTAGGATTTAATAAATCACGGTGTGCAGGTAACATATTTGCCAAACCGCCAACCTCACGACCACCCATCGCATTCGGCTGTCCTGTTAATGAAAAAGGGCCATTGCCTTCTTTGCCAATTTTACCTGTAATTAAATGTAAATCTATTAAGGACAGGTTTTTATTCACACCTACAACAGACTGGTTCAAGCCCATTGTCCACATCGACAAAAAGCCTTTGGCTTCGTGAATATATTGTGCTGCTAATTCAATGTCTTCCACAGCTACGCCACAAATCTCAGCCGCTTCTTCCAACGTCCTTTGCATTACCTGTGTTTTATATGCCTCAAAGCCATCGGTATTGTTCGTGATAAAGTCTAGGTCAATCCAACCCTTTTCAATCAATACTCTTCCAATGGCATTGGTCAATGTAATATCTGTTCCTGGTTGGAGTTGCAAGTGCAAATCTGCTTGAGAGGCTGTTTGCGTGCGTCGTGGGTCAACCACAATTATTTTCACAGCAGGATTGGCTTGCTTGTGAGCCTCGACCCTACGCCAAATAATAGGATGACACCATGCAGGGTTAGCCCCTGTTACAAAAAAACAATCTGCCAATTCTATATCATCATAACAAACAGGTACGGAGTCTTCACCCAAAGTAAGTTTATACCCTACTACTGCCGACGACATACACAAACGAGAATTAGTATCAATATTATTAGAACCAATAAACCCTTTGATAAGCTTATTGATTACGTAGTATTCTTCGGTAAGGCATTGTCCAGAAACATAAAAACCGACAGAGTCGGGACCATATTTTTGGATAAAAGTTTTAAAAATAGCAGCAGTACGGTCTAAGGCAGTATCCCACGACACCCTTTGCAGCGGCATGTTTCTATTAAACCTCATTTCTGGATAAAGCAATCTATCCGATTTATCCATTACGGTATAATGTAAATTCATCCCTTTTGAACACAGCATTCCTTTGCTTGAAGGATGGTCTTTGTCTCCTTCAAGGTTCAGCCTACCATTGCCCAAATCAGTTACTTCAACGCCGCATCCAACCCCGCAGTAAGAACAGGTAGATTTATACTTTTTAAGATTCGATTTACTGCTCATTGCTCCTGATGATTTACAATATTTACTTTAATTTCAATTTTTCAGCCCCTCGAATAATACTACTTATAAGGGTCTTAACATCCTATAAGTAAGTATTTTAGTGCCAATATTATTAATATAGTTAAAATTTTAATTTACATAGTGACATTTTTACCTTTTTAGGCTAATCTAAAAAACTTTGTTTCGGCATCTCAAACATTTTTTCCTAACCAATCATGAATAAAAAGCACTCATTGAAAAGTAAAATGATTTTTATTCTTTTTTATTTGCGAAAATGGCTTACGTTACTTAGATTTGTCTAAGCCTAATGAAAAAAGGCTACACAAATTTGCCTGTGAAAAGGCAATTTTGGAATTCTTAATTAATCATATAATTTGATTGTATTAATACTTAACCATTCCAAAATCTTATCTCCTTCACTCCTCCGCCAAGGACTAGGGACAAATCCCGAAGCTAAAACTTCGGGATTTTTTATTTAATCCTCTATAGAAAATTTATCAAATAATAAGCTCAGTAACTCATCGTGTACTCTGATATATTCAGGGTCATGCGTGATGTCTTTTTTGTTTCTAGGTCTTTGCAAATTGATGTCAACTATTTTTTTAATTGTTGCCGCTGGGCCATTGTTCATTACTACTACCTTATCTGCTAAGAAAATAGCCTCTTCAATATCATGCGTAACCATGACGATGGTTTTGTTACGATTATCCAAGTTCCAAAGCTTCAATAATTCAATGTGCATCGAACCTTTGGTCAGGGCATCTAACGCACCGAAAGGTTCATCTAACAAAAGGATACTTGGATTGATAGCAAAAGCACGAGCAATGGCTACACGTTGTTTCATTCCGCCTGATAGTTGACCTGGTAATTTATCTTTATGAGGGGTTAAATTCACCATTTGGATAAAGTGATCTACTATCTCATGTTTCTCTTTCGAGTTTTTATCTTTAAAAACAGAGTCAACAGCTTCATAAATGTTTTTGTAAACCGACATCCATGGAAGCAATGAATAGTTTTGAAAAACGATTCCTCTGTCTGGCCCAGGACCTTTTACGATATTTCCATTGGCAATTACTTCGCCAGATGATGGCGTTACCATTCCCGAAATAGTATTCATCAAGGTTGATTTCCCACATCCTGAGTGACCAATTAAGGCTACTATTTCTCCTCTTTTTACGGTTAAACTAATGTCTTTTACCGCTGTAAAAGTACCTTTGGCTCCTTTGAATGCTACTGTTACGTTTTTGATGTCGATAGCAGTCTCACGGTTACTTATTTTATGGAAGTCGTTGGCTGAATCAGCTAACTGACTTGTATTTAATATGTTAGTCATGATGGAATAATAATTTTGACGTTAGAATGAATATTCAAAATACAACTTCAGATTACTTTTTGTCCCAAGAGAAAGCATTTTGCAAGCCATTGAAAGCTTTATCAAATAATAAACCGACCGTTCCGATAATCAGAATTGCTACCAGAATTCTTTCTAAAGAAAGACCATTCCAACTATCCCATACAAAAAAACCAATTCCTACGCCTCCCGAAAGCATCTCGCCCGCTACAATCACTACCCACGCAATACCAATGGATAAACGCAAGCCCGTAATGATATGAGGAATAGCAAAAGGCAACATTATCTTGGTCAAGTATTTCCATTTAGAAAAACCAAAGGCTTTGCCTACATTTTTATGGTCGTCTGGAATACTTGATACGCCAAAAGCGGTATTAATAACTGTTGGCCATAAAGAGGTAATAGCAATGATAAAAATAGTAGCTCCATCTGAAGCCTTGAAGGCTAATAAACCTAATGGAAACCAAGCCAAAGGCGACACTGGACGAAGGATTTGAACGATTGGGTTCAATAATTTCATCCCAATTTTTGTTGAACCCATCAATAAACCCATTGGAATGGCAATTAAGCTTCCTAAAGCAAAACCTGTTGATACTCTTCCCAATGAGCTTAATAATTGAATGCCTATTCCTTTATCGTTAGGACCATAATCATAAAAAGGGTCTGCAACTAGTTCTTTAAAAACAACCCACGTAGAAGCTGGACTAGGAATTTCAGCCTTGGTAATCACTGAAATAAGATGCCATATTCCCAATAGGATAGTCATACTTGCCAAAAAATAAAGAGTATTGATGGCTATATCTTTGATAGAAATTGATTTCATGATTTTGGTGTCTGCTGTCACTTATCGGTCAACTATCTGTAAAATTTAGTCAACCGATAAGTGCTGACAAACTTTATTTTTTAGTTGCTTTTAAGTAATCGTCGATATTAGCTGGGTCGAAAACAACATCATAAGTAGTTTTGAAAGGCTTCATATCTACCTGAACAGGCACGCTCATTTCTTTGGCTACTTCTGCAAACAAATCATCAAGAATCAATTTTTCAGCAATGGCTTTATAATTAGGTTCTGTTTTTAAATATCCAAAACGAACATATTGGGCTAAAAACCACATGGCGTGAGATTTATGAGGCGTATTTACAACACCATTGTTATAAAACGTCATGTAATCTCCTTTGTATTTCTGCACGCCTAGCTCACACCCTAAATCACTTGAACCTAACAAACGTGCCTCAATTACTTGTAACGGAGCATTTACATAATAAGGTTTCGTTAACCAGCTAGCCGCTTTTTTACGATTGCCCATATTATCCAACCATTTGCAGGCCTCCAAAATGGCTTTCATTACTTTCTTCAAATCTTCTCTTTCTTCAGCAGCAAACTTTGCATTAACGACCAACGCCTTTTCTGGGTGATGTTGCCAAATATCCTGCGAAGCAATGTGTGTAAAGCCAACGTTTTGAGCCGCCGCAACACCATTCCAAGGTTCGCCAACACTAAAGCCTTCCATGTTATCTACACGCATATTAGCAACCATTTGTGGCGGTGGAATTGTGATGATACCTACCGATTTTTGATTTACCCCAGCGGCTGCTAACCAGTTTCTCAACCAAATATCATGTGTTCCTCCCGGGAAAGTCATGGCAAAGGTTACTTCTTTTCTAGTCTTAACGTCTTTGATGGCTGCCGCTACTTTGTTCATTTCTTTGTAGCCTACTAAACCACAAAAGTCTTTAGAAAGCGTAATGGCCTGACCGTTATTATTCAACACCATGGCGATTTTCATTTCTGACCCTGCTTTTCCACCAATGCCTGTATATACAGAAAGTGGCATCGAGAACAAACAGTGTGCACCGTCTAATTCACCATTCAATACTTTATCACGAATATTTGCCCAAGAGGCTTCTTTTGAAAGTTCTACATCAACGCCATATTTAGCAAAAAGCCCTAATTCTTTAGCTGCTACAAGTGGCGCACAGTCGGTAAGTGGAATAAATCCTAATTTAATTTTTCTCACTGGTGGATTCACTCCTGAGGCTGAAACAGCCATAGAAAGTACCATTAAACACAGTACAGTGATTGATTTTTTTAACAGAGTTTTCATGTTTTTTTGTTTTAGTATTGTAAATACTCCCTGTTTCGACCCCCATCGAAGCAAGAAGGGATGTTATTGAGTGATTTAGCGAATGAGTGATTTAGTGATTATTTTTTGAAATATTGTTAAAAAAACAATCACTAAATCACTCATTTACTCAATCACTAAATTATTTAATCGCTACTGGTTTAGTATAAAAGAAATCTGGACGGATATTAATCATGGCATAAAACCATGTTCCCGTTTTGTTAAAACCAGCCGCTGCGACATCGGTAGTCGCTTGTCCTTTAGCAAATGGCATATTGGCGGTTGCCATCATTACAGAATAGCCTAATTCAAGATTGGTAAACTTGTTCATGTTGTAATTCAATGTGAAGTCTATTTCGTTACCCAAATCTGTCCCTACTAATGTTCCATCACCCTTTGTCGTTGCTTTGTTTAAAGCAAATGTGTGAAAGTCAGCTCCTAATGTTAAAACATTCGTCGTGTATTTTGCTTTAAAATATCCATTATTCAAACCTCCAGCAGGCGAATTAGTACCTACATAAAAGTAATCCATATATCCCCAGTGTTTGTGTGGTGTTCCGTATAATGGGTCAAAACGATTATTTTTTCCTGACGAGCCTTTATAGTTGTTTGTCCCACTTGATCCATCATTGCCCGAAAGCACATCATATCCTAATGTAAAGGCCCATCTGCTTTTTTGATAAGTGGCTGCCAACGTATAGTGATAAGCATCCATGTCATTTCCTTCGCGGTCTTTACCTGTTTGTCCGTAGTAGGCTCCTTGTAAAGCGATTTTTCCGAAACCAGAAGCATTACCAATGGTATGATTAATCATCAAACCATAAGTTGTACGGCTACGTGACTGGCTATAATCGAATACATCGCTCGCACCCGACGAAACAAATCTTCTTCCATACACATATCCTGTTGAGGCACTCCCTACAGAATCTAAGCGATAAGCACTGAAATCGTCTTGAAAGAATAAACCAGAAAACTTCGTTTGGTTAAACTTACGACTGATGTAAACACTTTTGAAAGACTGATAGTCTTGCGAGGCTCCATTGGTTGATGGAGGGTTTACCCATGCCAAAGCACCACCTGTTTTTACTGAATTTGCTCCAATTCCGCCACCTACTGTCAAAGGAATAATTCCTGCTGGTGTTGGCACTAAAACACCTGTTGATGTTCTGGTAGTAGCACTTAAGTTCGCTGGTACATAGCCTGTACCAGTAACACCAAAGGCATCTGAGTTTTGATTATAAGCAAGCCCAATATCAAACTGCCAGCCGTGGTGTACTCCTTTCAACAATACCATGTCGTGTCTGCGTCCTTGTTGTAACCAATCGAGGTTACCAATTAAACGAACATCATCATAAATCAATTCTTGACGACCAATTTTGATGCTTAATAAATCAACTAGTTTAAATTTAATGGTTGTATCGGCTTTGTTAGCTAACGTTACTTCTGCCCAACCTTCATGAAGCATTAGTTTCAAACCATCTCCATTAGAGATAGAAGAAGCATCTTGCCCCCAAACACGCACATCTTGAATAGCAGCACCAAAGGTTACTCTATCCCATTTATAACCAAAGTTTAATCTTGTTCTTTGAGAAGTAAAAGCTGCCGACTTAGCATCGTTAGCCACTAAATTTCCCAATCCATTACGTACTTCTGTACGTGTTCTCATTTGCCCTTGCAAAGTGAATTGTGCTTTTGCGACAAATTGGGTATAAACACCCAAAATTAAGACTAATGCAAGCTTAGAAATGTAAGATTTTTTCATACTTTTGTGATTGATTGTGAAAAATTTTAACAGAGTTTACGCAATTTCGCCCGAATCGAGACCCCCATCTCATTCGGGTTTTTTTATGATTTTGAGTCGATAGCCCCCACCATCGACCCAAAATTCTACTCACTATAGAATGGTTAATTAATACAATATTTCAAAAAACGTTTCCTCAAAAAATTTGAGCGATTGTTTGCAAGCACGTACTGCTTGCAACATTGGTTTAAAGAGGATTAAGCAATTTCTAGGGTTTGTTCTGTTACTGGTAAAGTCTTTTTCTCGAATTTAATAAGTGCTGTTAATCCACCAATCACCGCTACACTTATTCCGATATAAATGAATGCTTCTGCATAAGTAATGGTTTCTGATTTGAACAAAAACCCTGCTAATACACCGCCTAAATTTCCTCCTGCACCCACAATACCTGCTACCGAACCAACATTTTTTGAATCGATAAAAGGTACAATGGCATAAGTTGCTCCGTTAGCCATTTTCAAAAACATGGCAAAACCCAACATCGCTATTACGGCAAAACCTATTGAGCCTGTCTGAGCAAAAAGCATAATTCCTAAGCCTTCCATCACTAGTAAGCCTGCTAATAACCAGCCCTTGCCTTTCATTCCGTACACTTTACCTACTTTATCAGCCACAATCCCACCGATGGCTCTGGCAAAAAGATTCATAAATCCGAATGCTCCTGCTAACAGTCCTGCTGTTTTTAAATCGCACGAGAAGTTTTCTGTAAAATAAAGTGCCGCTACATTATCAAAGGTGATTTCGATACCAAAACAAGCACCGTATGCTAAAAACAAAATCCAAGTACGGTAGTCTGATGCTGCTGATGCGAAAGAACCTTTTTGAACGGCTTCTCTTTTGATATTTGCATAGTTGCCTGTTGGTGTATCCTGAGTGAATTTATAGTAAACAAAAGACATAATCAGCAAAATCACTCCCGGAATTATCATGGCGAATCTCCAAGCATTATGATTGGCATATCCTGCTCCGACAAAGGCCGCAAATACTAAAGGCATTACCATGTTGGTTACTCCTCCACCAAGGTTACCCCAACCTCCAGCTACAGCGTTAGCCGTTCCTTTGATGCTTGGTGCAAACATTGCTGAGGTGTGATATTGCGTAATGACGAACGATGCTCCAATAACACTAATAGCTAATCTAAATAATAAAAATGATTCATAGCTGTTTGCCAAACCGATGGTCATTACTGGTATAGAGCCTATGGCTAATAACCATGTATAAGTAAGTCTTGGTCCTAGTGTGTCGCATAGGCGACCGATGATTAAACGTGCAAAAATAGTGGCAGAAACTGAAGCAATAATGATGTTCCCGATTTGACCTTTTGTTAACCCTAAATCGTCTTTCACGATTTTCATTAAGGGTGCGATTCCAAACCAACCAAAGAAACAGAAAAAGAAAGTAAGCCAAGTAATGTGAAATGTTTGCATTTGAATGCCTTTGAAAGAAAACACATTCAAAGCATCAAGTGGCTTGTTTGTACTGATATTTTTCATAACCTTTTTTTAAAGCAGAGAAATTATCTTCATTAAAATTTCTCCGATTTGTAAAATCTATCGCCCCCACGATAGACTTTTTTCAACGGATGCTGAAGGGAAGAAAAAATTGTATTTATTTGATAACTAAATGATCACTGAACTTTTCGATAAATGAAGGGTGCAAACTCACCACTTCACCGATTACAATCACAGCAGGATTTGATATTTGCTGTTCTTTCACAATTGGAATAATAGTAGATACTGTGCCGATAGCAAAATTTACATTTTCACGCGTACCATTCTGGATAATCGCTATGGGTGTTTCGCCTTTACCATTCAACTGGAATAGCTCACAGATTTGACTTAGCTTGCTCATTCCCATTAAAATCACTACTGTTGCACTTGACTTTGTTGCTAATGCTATATCTTTTGATAATTCTCCTGATTTTGTTGTTCCTGTTATTACCCAAAAACTTTCTGAAAAACCTCTTGTGGTTACTGGAATCCCGATGGATGCTGGTGCAGCAATAGCCGAAGTCACGCCCGATACTACTTCACATTCAATATTGAAATTCCGAGCATATTCTACTTCTTCAAAGCCTCTTCCGAATACATACGGGTCTCCACCTTTCAACCTCACTACATGACCGTACTCTAAAGCTAGGCTTACTATTTTTTGATTAATCTCTTCTTGGGTATAAACATATTTCCCTAAGCGTTTGCCTACATAAATGCGAAGTGCTTTAGGATGAGCGAACTCCAATAATTCTTCGTTGGCCAGTGCATCATATAATACTACATCCGCCGATTTAATTGCACGAATACCCTTTACTGTAATAAGCTCTATGTCTCCGGGGCCGGCACCAATTAAAGTTAATCTTGGAATATTCATATTTTAGTATTTTATACCTGAACAATATTGATTATAAATACTTAGTTGTGATTTCGATACAAACATTGCATATAATTGTTAATAATCAAAATAAAAGTTTCAAAAATTATTAATTTTCTCAAAAAATTTGCAAAATCATAAAAAATAGGTTTAAATTTGAACATAAAATAAGCATTTTTACGTATTTTAATTAAAAACAAGTTTATATTTAAAGTACAATTATTCATAATCATATTTTTTCTATAAATAGTTATAAATACTCAGTTTTGTAAAATACACCAACATCTTTGATGTGATATAAAATAAATACTTAGTCAGCATCTACATAACTGAAAACATCAAAGCTTTTTGTATAAGTATTAATCATTAAAAGTATCAATCATAATCTTGTATCATTTATGAAAAAGAAAATTGTCGTAGTGGGGAACGGCATGGTCGGTTATAAGTTTTGCGAAAAACTTATTTCAAAAGATGTGTCTAAAAGTTTTGATTTGGTCGTTTTTGGCGAAGAGTCTCGCCCCGCTTACGACCGTGTACATTTGTCTGAATACTTCGCTGGTAAAACAGCTGATGATTTAACAATGGCACCAAGCAGTTGGTACACAGAAAATGGTATAACACTATACCTTTCCGACCCAGTTGTTGATATTGATAAAGATGAGAAAACGGTACGGTCGCACCACGGAATAGTAGTAAACTACGATTACTTGGTATTAGCCACTGGTTCTGCGGCATTTGTGCCACCCATACCTGGGGTAGAAAAAGATGGCGTATTCGTTTATAGAACCATTGAGGATTTGGATTTGATGCAAGCACATGCCAAAACTGCCAAAAAAGGGGCAGTAATTGGTGGTGGCTTATTGGGGCTAGAAGCCGCCAAAGCTTTATTAGATTTAGGTTTAGAGGAAACACATGTAATAGAATTTGCCCCAAGGCTGATGCCAAGGCAAATAGATGAAGCTGGTTCTAAAACACTTCAAACAAAACTAGAAGCGTTAGGATTGCAGATTCATCTGAATAAAAATACTCAGGAAATTGTTGGTGATGGTATCATTGAAGCAATGGCTTTTGCTGATGGCTCTAAGTTAGAGGTAGATATGTTGGTGATTTCAGCAGGAATTAAGCCTCGTGATGAAGTTGCCAAAATAGCAGGACTAGAAGTAGGTTCACGTGGAGGTATTATTGTCAATGATAAACTACAAACTTCTGATCCAAATATTTTTGCGATTGGCGAATGTGCTCTGGCACACCACATGATTTATGGATTGGTAGCACCCGGTTACGAAATGGCCGAAGTTGTAGCAACGTCTATCATTGGTGGCGAAAAAGAGTTTAAGCCATTTGATATGTCAACCAAATTAAAATTAATTGGTATCGACGTAGCAAGTTTTGGTGATGCTTTTATTCAAGAGCCTAATGCCCAAACTATCGTATTTGAAAATACGGCAAAAGGTGTTTATAAGCGAATCAATATATCCAACGATGGCAAGTATTTGTTAGGAGGTATTTTGGTAGGCGATGCCGAGCAATATAATATGTTGTTGCAGAACACTAAAAACAGCGTGCTGTTACCTGCTGACCCTGAAGATTTGATGTTAGGTTCAAGAGGTGGTGCTGAAAGTGCTAGTTCGGGAGTGATGGCTTTACCAGACGAAGCGTTGATTTGTTCATGTGAAGCCGTAACGAAAGGAAATATTTGCCATGAAATCATCGAGAATAAAGTAACTACGCTTGATGGCATCAAAAAATGTACAAAGGCGGGTACGGGTTGTGGTGGTTGTGTGCCAATGGTGAAAGACTTGATTAATGAAACAATGAAGTCGCAAGGGGTTTTTGTAAGAAATATTCTTTGCGAACATTTTGATTATACTCGCCAAGAATTATTTGATTTAGTAAAAATCAAAGGCTATAAAACCTATAATGATGTATTGGATCATTTGGGCAAGGGAGATGGTTGTGAGGTTTGCAAACCTGCGGTGGCATCTATCATTGCCAGTTTATGGAATGAGATGATTTTGGAAAAAGGCAATGCCACTGTTCAAGATTCAAACGACCGTTACTTGGCAAATATCCAGAAGAATGGTACGTACTCGGTAGTACCTAGAATTCCGGGTGGAGAAATTACGCCTGAGAAATTAATTGTAATTGGACAGGTAGCTCAGAAATACAACCTCTATACAAAAATTACAGGTGGACAAAGAATAGATTTATTCGGTGCGCATGTAAGCGATTTACCAGACATCTGGGAAGAGCTAGTGAATGCTGGTTTCGAGTCGGGTCATGCTTATGGGAAATCGTTGAGAACTGTCAAATCTTGCGTGGGTTCTACTTGGTGTCGTTTTGGCGTGCAAGATGCCGTTTCGTTTTCGATTGAGGTAGAAGAACGTTATCGTGGTTTGCGTTCACCACACAAGCTAAAATCAGCTGTTTCTGGCTGTACACGTGAATGTGCCGAAGCGCAATCAAAAGACTTTGGGATTATCGCTACTGAGAAGGGCTGGAATTTGTATGTCTGTGGTAATGGTGGTGTAAAGCCTCGTCATGCTGAACTATTGGCTACTGATATTGATTCGGAAACTTGTTTAAAATACATCGACCGTTTCTTGATGTTTTATATCAAAACTGCCGAACCGCTTACCCGAACTGCTCCGTGGTTGGATAAAATGGAAGGTGGTATCAATTATTTAAAGTCGGTAGTAATTGATGATGCCCTTGGTATGAATAGCCAGTTTGAACAAGAAATGCAATTTTTGGTAGATGCTTATAAATGCGAATGGAAAGAAGTAGTAAACAGCCCTGAGCTGCGTAAGCGTTTTACGCACTTTGTGAATGCTCCTAAAATGAAAGACCCTTATGCTAGATTTGAGCCAATGCGTGAGCAAATCAAAGCAGCGGAGTGGAAGTAAATGAAGTTTAACGTTTTATGGGCTGATAAGTTCAAACAAACTTATTAAGCTCATTCAAACCTCAATCATACATATAACAATGATAGCAGAAGAAACAATAACTTGGCACGTAGCGTGCAATATTGAAGATATACCAGAAAACGGAGGAGCTTGTGCCCTGATAGAAGGCGAGCAAATAGCTATTTATAATTTTTCGCGTCGTGGTGAGTGGTATGCTACCCAAAACCAATGCCCACACCGCCAACAGATGGCCCTTTCGAGAGGAATGATAGGCTCAACAGGGGCTAATAATGAACCGAAAGTGGCTTGTCCATTTCATAAAAAAACGTTCTCGTTACAAACAGGGGAATGTTTGAGTGGTGATGACTACACGATTAAGACTTACCCAGTAAAAATAGCAGATGGGCAAGTGTATGTTGGGGTATAGTATCGAAGATTTTACAAATTGATATTCGCAAAAACTTGCAAAATATCAATTTGTAAAAACGCAATACATAATTTTTCAAAGAAAAATTTTCAACAATCTCACAATCAACAAATTACTTGAAAACTATAAATGATTTTTTCCGAAAGTTTGGTATATTTCAAGTTATGAAGCCACTTGATAGTCAAATTTTCAACAGACTCACTCGCCTCTATGTGATTGCCCTCACGATGGTGGCGTTGCTGTCTATGTCTGGACAAATTATTATTCAAGTATTTCTGAATTCGTTGATAGACGATTCCCATGTAGTGAATATTGCAGGGAGACAACGGATGTTGAGCCAGCGGCTTTCTAAAACGGCTATTTTGTTGTGTCGCCCAGATATTTTTCAGGCTGATGCGGAGCATTATTCACAAGATATTAAGGAAATTATTACCTTATGGAAGCAAAGCCACGAGGGATTAAAGAATAAAAACCTAACAACAGACGGCAAAGCATATACCGTAAGGAATAGCCCAGTGATTGATAGTATGTTCAGAGAGATAGACCCTATCTTTCAGACCATCCTCACGAATGCGCAATTAATCAGCGAGCATATCGATAAACCTGTGGCGAATCAGGACGAAGCGATGCAAGCAGCCTTGAACCAAGTATTGGTCAACGAAAGGCTTTTTCTGAAAATGATGAACAAAATCGTTTTTCAGTACGATTTAGAATCAAGATCAAGGGTTGATTTGACCAAAAATATTGAGCTATTTTTATTCCTTGTTTTATTTAGTATTCTTATTTTGGAAGGAATCATCATCTTCCGTCCGATTGCCAATTATATTCGAATTGTCATTAAAAAACTGACGGACTCTGAAAGTGAATTACGCCTAACCAATGAAAGGCTTTTACAAACCCAACAGGCTTTAGTGCAAGCTACTGAAGAGAAATTCAAACTACAGCTAGCAGAAGAGAAGGTGCGTTCGGCATCATTGATGGAAGGGCAGGAAATGGAGCGTAAAAGATTAGCCCGCGAATTGCACGATGGCATCGGGCAAATGTTGACGGGTCTAAGATTGCATGGTGAAAAAGTAAAAAGCTTTTCATTCATTAATCCTAAGCAGGATAAATCATTTGAAGAATTACAAAAATTAATTCAAGAAACTATTGAAGCTACCCGAACAGTTGCTTTCAACTTAGCACCCTCTGTGTTAAGTGATTTTGGCGTTACGCCCGCTATCCGAATTTTAACGGAGCAGGTAGCCAAAATGTCGGGAATTAGTATTGAATTTCAAGAGAAAAAAATACAACGCTTACCAGAAAATTTGGAAGTGTGTCTTTATAGAATTACCCAAGAGGCGATTCATAATGCAGTAAAATATTCAAAGTCGGAAAAAATACAAGTAGAAATAGCGGAGAATGAGGGTTCTATTCGATTGACTATTTCTGACAATGGCATTGGTTTCGACTTACCAGCTATCCGAAAAACATTGGGTGGTAGTGGTTTAAAAAATATGCAAACAAGGGCCGAATTGTTGAATGGCTCGTGCAAAATACAATCAAAAGTAGGAAGAGGAACAAACATCATAGTGAGTATTCCTATTGGAGTCAACAACAAACTAATTAACAAACGGAAAAAAAATACCGAAAGGGTAGCGTAAGAGAGAGGTTGAATATCTTAAAAAAAATTAATAAATTCATATTCTCAAGCATTACTTAAATTTTGGTACTAAGTATTTTTAAAAACTTTATCTTTAAAAATCACTGTCTGTATATAATCAATTAAAAATTATGAACCCAATTACCGTATTATTAGCAGATGACCACGACGTTGTCAGGAAAGGCATGAAAATGCTATTGGAAGACGAAGAAAGTGTGAAAGTAATCGGAGAAGCGTCTGATGGGCTAGATGCTATCGAGAAAATAAAAGCTTTGTCGCCAAATGTAGTGATTCTGGATTTGACGATGCCCAAAATGACTGGTATAGAAGCAGCAAAAATTATTTCGGAAGAATATCCCGAAGTAAAAATCCTTATATTCTCAATGCACAACAACCGTGAATATATTATTAATTCGGTTGAAAATGGTGCAAGTGGTTATTTATTAAAAGATACTGGCAAAGACGAACTTATGCGGGCCATTAATGTGGTAGCTGAAGGAAGAAAGTATTTTCCACCTGAAATTTCAGAGGTCATTATCGACGAACTGCTTTCTAAAACTTCTGGAAACCAACCAGATACTAGCAGACCAATATTCCAAAAAATTACTCCAAAAGAAAAACAAATTCTTGAACATATTGTACAAGGCTATAATAGCCGAGAAATTGCAGATAAGTTGTTTTTAAGTATTCGTACGGTTGATAACCACCGTGCTAATATGATGAAGAAAACCAAAGCCAAAAACACAGCCGATTTGGTGAAGATGGCTATTGGCTAGTTATCGCTTTAAATACGACAAGCGTTTGTTTTCGTCCATTCGTTCAATGGCATAACGCAACATTGTTCTTGGCATTTTTGTGAGGTGTTCTTCCAAAAATTCTTCCAAAGCCAATTCATCTCGTTTACCAATCTCACGCAACATCCATCCACAGGCCTTGTGCATCAAGTCGTGTGGATGTGTGAGAAAAAGCGCTGACAGTCGGAAACAGTCTAAAAATTGCCCTTTTCTGATAAAAGCCATGGTAGAAACCACGGCGATTCTTTCAGTCCACAAATGCTTACTATTGGCTAAATCATACAATACCTGTCGGTCTTTATCCAATAGATACACGCCTAATATTTTATAGCACGAACAATCTACCAAATCCCAATTATTGATTTTAGGCAGATTATTCAAATAGAAATCAACTATTTCTGTCCTTTTCTCTTCATTAGCCTTCTCGAATTGTTCTACCAAAATCATCAATCCTGTAAACCTAAATTCATGGATATCATCATTTAGCAAAAGTTGTATATCGGCCAGACTAATTGTTTTCCAAAACTCTTTTACCAAGGCTCGGACTTCTGGGTTGGTAATACCGATAAAAATATCACCTTCGCCATATTGTCCTTTTCCTGTTTTGAAGAAACGAGCCGTTTGTATCGCCCTTTCAGGTTTAGCGTGGTTCAAGAGTGCTTGTTTTAGCTTTACTAACATGGCTAGAATCTATTATTACAATTTTACTGACATTATTGAAAGGGACTATTTCGGTAGCGTTGGTTTTGGGATAATACAAAAAAATAAAATTACTAGTAGTTCCCACCAGTGTTGGAAATGAATCTTTTGACGTCTGTGGTCCTGAATTATAGTATATTTGTACTGCTTGCCCTTTCCCTGCTTTTATTTCTTTGCTTTTATAGCGTGCATAAATATAAGCTGACTCGGGAATATATAACAGCAATACTAGCATATAGCTCCAGAAATAATAACTCCCTGTTTGTTTAAACCATCTAGTCATAATTTTTTCTTCTTGCCTAATAAAAAATTTGGGAAACTTAATCATCAACCATTTATTTAGATAGTAAATAGAAACGATTAAAATGACCGTCATTAGAGTAAACAGCAAATAAAAGGGGTCTTTGAAGGCAATTAGGATAAAATCACTTACTTGTGAATAATCTAAAATATTAATATCAAATATCAGAAAATAAGCACCACTAAAAATCATTCCGATAGCCGTCAGAAGCAAATAACTTACCGAAAAGAACAGTGTTTTATCATTTTCAAAGACCTTAAATAGGTTTTTTACTTTCTCTTCAAACTCTGTATGGGCTATAATAGTTTTTGATGGTGTTGGTATCATTTAGTTTAATTTTATTCCGAAACTAACATTTTTATTATCTTCTTCCTCTTCTTGGGTCTTCTCGTTTGGTTTTGCCAAAGGTTTTTTTACGAGCATCCTTTCCTGAAGATATGTGTAGTTTTTTATTTTTAACTTCCTTTTGTTTTGCTTTTACTTTATGGTCTTTCTTCTCATGGAAAGCCCCTTTAAAATCTGGGTCTTCACGTTTTTTCTGCTCATCTACTTCACGCAACATAATCTGTTTTTCAACAAACGGTGTTTGCAATACTTCCAGCTCAGCAGGTAATCGTTCACGAGGTATCGGCATTTTAATAATCTTCTCAATTTTGCCAATATGGTATTCCTCCGCTTCTGTCATGAAAGTGATAGCTTCGCCTTTGTTGTTGGCACGACCCGTACGACCAATGCGGTGTACGTAATCTTCATAAATTAAAGGCACATCAAAATTCACTACATGGCTTACCATCTGAATATCAATTCCTCGGGCTGCCACATCCGTTGCTACCAATACCTGAATGTTTCCTTCTTTGAAGTCTTCCATTGAGTTTATTCTGGTATTTTGCCCCTTATTAGCATGAATTACTCGAATTTTGTTTTCACCAACTACTTTTCTACCTAAGTATTTAAAAATATTATCAGCAATCTCTTTACTTCTGCAAAAAATAATGGTTCTGTTAAATGTCTCGTGGTCACGCATCAACATACCCAAAAGATTAATTTTGGTCATGAAGTTGGGCACTTCAAACAAGCGTTGCTTTACCATATCTGCTGTAGTAGCTTGCGGGCTTACTTCAACTTTGTGTGGAAATTCAAGGAACTCATGTGAAAGGTTTTCTACTCGTGGTGGAAAAGTAGCCGAAAACAATAGATTTTGTCTCTTCTTTGAAGGTATTACTTCCAATATCTTACGGATTTGTGGCATAAAACCCATATCCATCATTTTATCAGCTTCGTCTAATACCAATGTTTTTAATTCTTTTACGCCAATCTCGCCTTTCAGGTATAAATCCATGAATCTACCTGGCGTAGCAATCACTATATCCACACCTGCTTGTAAGGCTTCTATCTGTGTTTTAGGCCCTAATCCACCAAATAAAGCGATATGACGAATATCTGTATATTTTGCCAATTGTTTTACGGCTTCATCTATTTGCATCACTAATTCTCGGGTAGGAGCAAGGATTAATACACGCATCATTTTGCCTTGGGCATACTTTACCTTCATCAGGATGGGTAATAGATAAGCAGCTGTTTTTCCTGTACCTGTTTGGGCAATTCCTAGTACATCGTGCCCACCCATTACTAATGGAATGGCTTGCTCTTGAATAGGCGTAGGTGCTTGATAGCCAGCTTCTTCGATGGCATTATATAATTGGCGATTGAGTTGAAAATCTTCGAATGTCATAATTTGTAAACGTTAACTGTCGTCAGCTTTCTGACGATAGCTTTTGCTGAAAACATTTACAAAGGTACGAAAATAAAGTGTATCGGCTGTGTGAAGATAAAATATGACTCCTCTTGAATTTTCTCTATAATAATAAGTTTGCGAGATTTTGTATATATTATCGTCTTGTCCTTACTTTTCTTTTCTTGATAAAAGAAAAGTAACCGCGCGGCGGACCGCAAAAGAAAATCAAGAATTCCTAAACTCGCTCCGCTCAAACAGTAGGAATTCGGGAAACACCATTCATAAAAAAGCGGTCGAAAACCAATTTCAACCGCCTTTTTATAATTTTAAAATTTGGGATAACCCATGTTTTGAGCTATTTTAATCCAACAAACCCTTATAAGAAGAGTCTTTCGGAGGGTTGATTTCTTTTTTACCTGCGTCTGGAGAGCCGTCTAACGTAATCAAATTGAACTCGCCTTTATTATAGGCATCCAACATCGACTGCCCTTTATCGGTTAACACGCCATTTTGAATATCCACAGAATTAATAAAGTCCATTGAGTAATCCATTGCTCGCTTCATTTCACCCAATTTCTTACTCATATCGTCCTGAATGTATTCCATCGACTCATCAAAGTAAAACTTCTTGTCTGGATCACCTTTGAAAATACTAATCGCCGTTTTCAAGGCATTAGAACTAGCTTTTACAATTTCATATTCGGCCTCTTTGTGTTTTACTCTTATTTCTGTTTCCTTGATGATATAATCTGCCGACGACTGTACTTTTTCCATGAATCCTAAAATAGTTTTCATATTACGTTGAAGTGGCAACAATTTCTCATTCATTTCCTGTAATCCTGCCGCTTCTAAACTTGCTAAGGAAGCAGCTTCTCTCATACCGGGCTTGTCAGTCATGCTATTCGCCTTGTTAGCCTCAGCAAATTTAGCTTTGATATTCTCGTTGTTTTCACCGATTTTCTTATTCAGTTTTACTAACTGTCCTGCCAAAATATCTATTTGTTTAGACATCTGCTCGCGTTTCTCCCGTAAATCTGAAATATAGATTTTCATGATGGCAATCGGGTCAAGCTGAATGATTAAGCCTGTTATTTTTCGCATGAAGGTTTTAAACAAAAAGAATACCCCTGTACGAATGTCTTTGCTAGTAATTAGAAAGATAAAAAAACCTAAAACTGCTAATAATCCACCTAGATAAAGCGTATTAGAAGTAACTTTTATCAAGAATTCAACTACTATGTTGAAATAGTATAACCCAAAAGCACCAAGTGCTGCCAAAAAGAATAAAGAAGTAATACCTTCGGGTTTACTCCAAAACGATTTTGAAGGTTGAGTTCCTCCAATTTGTGATAAATCTGCCATTATTTTAGATTATTTAATATTTTGATTTAGAAGCTGTTTAAACTTTCCCTTTCGGGTTAAACTAAGTCTTTTAGAATAGCTTGTTCCAAAATTTACTCAACGTAGCTATGCTATGCTTCCCAAATTTTGAAAAAATCAATTCAAAAATACAATACTTTCACCTCAGAAACGGAAAGTTTAAACAGCTTCTTAGAATGAATTTATTTCAAATAGGCTACAATCTTTGCGATATCACCCTTTATTTGTTCGACAAACGTATGATAGGTAGTTTCATAATTACTTTTATTAATCGTAATTTTTCCACTCTGTTCTGAAATATCATCTGTCAATTTATTGATTTTTATCTTGTTTTCATCAATCTTACGCTGTAAATCAATTATTTGCTTCGCTATATTTTCATTTTCTTCTTCGGTTTTTTTCAAGTCATTCTTCAAACCGCCAACTTTTTGGCTAACTGCGTTCTCTACATCCTTCAAGAACCCTTGTCGGTCAGTATCCAAAATTCCGATATATTGTTTGGCCGTATCCGTTAATACTGCTACATCAGTAATACCACCCATTACTTTGAAACTAGCCCATGCAGCTTGAAATTGTTTTTCTTCCGAAAGCCCTAGTCCTGTCAAGCCTTTTAATGCCTGCATGTATTCAAAATAATCAGGTCCTTTTAAATTTGAATTTTCTAGCAACTGAACGAAGTGGTCTATAAATTTTTTATCGACTACGCCCTTCTCTATGCCTTGGGGTATTATCGCAGGTTCTACTGTTTTTTCAACCTTCGGAATAGGGGGAGGCATCAGACTGCTAGTATTTGCTGGAGTAGCAGTTTCTTCAGTAATAAAAAAACTTAATAATTTTCTTCCGATACTTTTTTCTTCTGCTGCCATTTTTTGATTTTTTCTGTTTTAGTATTTACTCTCAATCAATCATCATTAACCTATACAATATTAATATGCTTTTATCGAGAAACCCCATTCAGTTGTAAGAATGGTTACGGGACTTGATGATACCATAAAAAATTATGATAATTTTTTTAAATAGATGCAACATTATAATTCCAGCTTGCATCTTATGTCTGAGATTCAGAAAAACGATAGTTTTTTATATCTCAAACACTCATCAATTTTAAAGCATTCGCTTAAACCAAAAATCAGTTGTATATCAAGAAGATTTACCATTTAACTAGTAAAACAACCGATTATGGTATTTTGTATTGCAAGGTACTGGCTTTTACCCATAACTTTGATGCATCAAAAAGGAATTAAACAAAAAATACTCTAAACATTAATAAATATACTAAACCGAACAACTATTGTAATAAAAACGAACACCTCTAAATCTCGTTAACTTTACAAACAATTAATAATCAAACACTTATAAATTATGGCACAAAAATCTCAGTAAGTAACACAGTAAACAACAACAATGTAATTTCTAAACTTTTATTTATCATAAAATTTAATTTAAAATCTAAACAACTTAAAAAAATGAAAACTTTCGTTAAATCTTTCGCAATCGCAGTATTATCAGTAATGTCATTTGTAGCAAGCGCTACTAACACTAATGAGCCAGCAAATACTAAAAAACCTTTTGCTGTGGGAATGTACCAGACAATCAACACGATGAAAATGAATGTATTGATTGAGAAATCGACTAATAAGAATTTATATATTTCATTGAAAAATGAAAAAGGGATTGTATTGCACAAAGAAAGAGTAGGAAAAACTAATGAAAAATACCACGGCAAATTTGATTTGAGCGAATTGGAAGAC
Organism: Arcicella aquatica; assembly: GCF_034928825.1. Taxonomy (NCBI): domain Bacteria; kingdom Pseudomonadati; phylum Bacteroidota; class Cytophagia; order Cytophagales; family Flectobacillaceae; genus Arcicella; species Arcicella aquatica. The sequence goes on from NZ_JAYFUL010000018.1 coordinate 43,999, forward strand.
GGAAAATACAGCTTCGAAATCACTGATGGCGAAAGCAAAATTGTCAAAACTGTAAACATTGGTACTAAAACTCCTGAGCCTTCTTCACAAGATCGTTTTATTTCTTTGAATTAGTAGTTATTTAACCTCAAGTCTATTTAAAAGCTATTTAATTTCTAAATCTGGCATATTAATTATATAAATCAGGCCGTGATACGATATTTGCTCGTATCACGGTTTTTTTGTTTTTTAAGGTGAAAAAACATTAACATATCATTAACACGCCTCCCTAAAATAGCGATTCACCCTAATGCGTTTTACTAATATATCATCAAAATGGTAAAAGTATTGATGCTAATACTAAAACTGGTGTAATCACAATAAACCGTCAAAAAACATGAATATCAAATTATTTAGCTTGCTAGTTTTAACAGTTGGATTAGCAAATTCAGGAAAAGCTCAAGATCGTAATTATTCAAATAGAGACTATCAGAACAGAGATAGAGACTACCAGCAACAACAAAATTATCCTGACCGAAATCGCGATAACCGTGATGATAGAAATGATGATAGATACGATAACAACCGTAACAACAATTACGGCAACAATGGCAATAATAACAATTATGATGTGTATGCCAGATGTGATGATGGTAGTTATGGAAGTTATAGCTTCGACAAAAGAAATCCTTTTGATACCCGTAATCCAAACTATGACCCTCGTAACCCTTTCGACCCTCGTCCTGTTTACGACCCATATCGTCACAGTCGTTGGAATGAGATAGATTTTCGTAGTAATGCCGACCCTTTTGATTTTTGTGACAATAGAAGAGTTTGGGCTAACAGATATTATCCAGTAGATCCACGTAATCCTTATGATATTCGTAATCGTTATCTAAACCGCTATAACGGTGGTTATGCTAGAAGAGCGCCATCTCGCCCAGTAATTGTTGTGACAGTGCCTATTTTTGGCCGTGGTCATGGCCATCATGGCAGAAGAGACTGGTAAGCATCATATTTTTTTCAGTAAAGCCCAAAGGATAAGCCTCCACAGCTTAACCTTTGGGCTTTAATATTTTATTTCTCTTCAAAATATAATGTCCAATTAGCAGTATAAATTTAAAAGTCTCGACTCTTTGCTATAAGTTATTTTTTCAAATTTACATCAAGTCTATTTTATGAAGATTTACCAAGCAATTAGTGAACGTGAGGCAAAGACCTTTACCACAGAGCAATTAAGAGAAAACTTCTTGATTGAAAGCATTTTTAAGACCAATGAGGTACATTTTGTATATACTCATTATGACAGAGTAATGGTAGGAGGTGCGACGCCTACGACGGTTGCTCTTAGTTTACAGACTTATGATAATTTGAAGTCTGATTATTTCTTAGAAAGAAGAGAAATTGGTATCATCAACGTGGGAGGTAACGGTACGATTGAAGTAGATGGCGAAGGCTTTAATTTATCAAAACTGGATGCGCTTTATATTGGCAAAGGCGTGAAAGAGGTAGTTTTCAAAAGCGATGATGCTGGTAGCCCTGCTCAATTTTTCTTGTTGTCAGCACCTGCTCATCAAAATTATCCTACCCGTAAAATGAGCAAAGAAGAAGCTTCTCCTGTTTCATTAGGTACTGTAGAAACTGCTAACGAGCGAACTATCTATAAGTATATTCATAGAGATGGCATTCAAAGTTGCCAAGTAGTAATGGGTTTAACTGTTTTAAAAACAGGTAGTGTTTGGAACACCATGCCAGCCCACGTACACGATAGAAGAATGGAAGCTTATTTGTATTTTGATTTGAACCCTGAACATAGAGTTTTTCACTTTATGGGACAACCGCAGGAAACTCGCCATATGCTTGTAGCTAATCATCAAGCTATTTTATCACCTCCTTGGTCTATTCACTCAGGTGCAGGTACATCCAATTATTCTTTTATCTGGGCAATGGCAGGCGAAAACCTCGATTTCACAGATATGGATTTTGTTAAAATCTCCGACTTAAAATAATTACCCATTTTACATTCTCAAACCATCGATTTAACTATGAAAAAAATCTTTTTATGCTTGTTATTAAACATTTGCGTGTTCGGAGCGTCGGCTCAGTCCAAAATTGATGTAAAAAAAGAATTTGAATTTGCAGCCAAACAATATGAGGGGATGCTAAAGGCACATCCAGATTATACCAAAACGCCCCAATCGACTAATGCAGATGGCAGTCCACGCGATATGCCTACTGAATGGTGGTGTAGTGGCTTTTTCGGTGGTTCGCTTTGGTATATTTTTGAAGAAACCAAGAGTCCTTTCTGGAAAGATGCTGCTCATCAGTGGTCTATGGCTGTTAAAAAAGAGCAATTCAATACAGGCACACACGATTTGGGCTTTATGCTGTATTGTCCCTTTGGCAATGGCTATCGCCTTACAAAAAATGCTGAATACAAAGATATTATGCTGACAGGAGCGAAGTCGCTAGCCACTCGTTTCGACCCTAAAGTAGGGGTTATTAAGTCTTGGAATAAATTTCGTCAATACACTTATCCAGTAATCATTGATAATATGATGAACTTGGAGTTTCTGTTTTGGGCGGCCAAAGCATCTGGCAACAATGAATTTTATAATATTTGTCTTTCGCATGCTGATAGTACACTGAAAAATCATTTTCGCCCCGATGGCAGTAGCTACCACGTAATTTGCTATGATGAAAAAGGGCAACCTTTGGGTAAATTCACTCACCAAGGCTATGCCGATGCTTCTGCATGGGCGAGAGGGCAAGCGTGGGCAATGTATGGCTACACGGTGATGTATCGCGAAACGAAGCAAAAGAAATACTTAGCGATGGCTGAAAAAATTGCTAATTTCTATTTGAACAACCCGAATTTGCCTGCCGATAAAATTCCTTACTGGGATTTTAACGCACCCAATATCCCTAATGAAGAAAGAGATGCTTCGGCTGGTGCTATTACAGCGTCGGCTTTGTTAGAATTATCGACCTATACTGGCAAAAAAGGCAAAGACTATTTCAAAGTTGCCGAAACGATGTTGACAAGCTTGGCTAGCCCTGCCTATAAAGCTAATTTAGGCGAAAATAATCATTTCATTTTGAAACATAGTGTAGGGGCAAAGCCCTTAAAATCAGAAATCGATGTGCCTTTGGTATATGCCGACTATTATTATTTAGAAGCATTGTTAAGATACCAATCACTGACGAAGAAGAAAAAGTAATCGTTTCATTTTCAAGCAATTAATCATAACGATATAAGTTATTTAGGAAACCCTTGATAATTTATATCGTTTTTTTTACCGAACTGTTCTATACTTGTCTATATTTACCGTACAAGGTAAGATAATAATATACCCATAAAAACTTATCTTTATCAAATATTTACTAATCTCTAGGTAAAGTACTATTTCTTCAACAAAGGGAGGCTTTATTTATATCATTCAACCAGTCCTAATTTTATTATAACTTATGAAACTTAAATTTCAGGCATTATTACTGTTGTTGTGCTTTTGTACAACAATTCTTTTTGCCCAAGGTTCTAATCCCCTCAAAGGGAAAAAGATTCTTGTTTTCTCCAAAACAGCAGGGTTTCGTCACTCCTCTATTCCATTTTGTACAAAAGCCATTCAAAAAATGGGCATTGACAATGGTTTTGAAGTAGATACTACCGAAAATGCTGATAATTTCAATGAAGCTAATCTTAAAAAGTACTCTGTTGTTGTTTTTAACAGCACTACGGGGAATGTTTTAACAGAGCCTCAGCAAATTGCTTTTGAGCGTTATATCCAAGCAGGTGGTGCTTTTATGGGTATTCATGCGGCTTCGGATACTGAATACGACTGGCCTTGGTATGGCAAGTTGGTGGGCGGATATTTTAATGGTCACCCTGGTAAAAATGTTTCGAATGTGCAGAATGGTAAATTTATCATCAAAGACCGTACGCATATTTCTACAAACTTTATGCCTGAGACTTTAGAGCGTAAAGACGAATTTTATAGCTTTAAAAATTTCAATACAGATGTAAAGGTTTTATATACTGTTGACGAAAACTCTTTTAAAGAAGGTAAAATGGGCGATTTCCACCCAATGGGCTGGTATCATGAGTTTGACGGTGGTCGTTCTTTTTATACTAACTGGGGACATACCAACGAGACGTTCTCTGAAGAGATTCCGCTTAAACACATTCTTGGTGGCTTACAGTGGGCGGCTAGTGGCCCTGCTTTAGATTATGCTAAAGTAAAAAGTGCTTTACCTCCTGAAGAAAACCGTTTTGTAAAAACTGTATTGGATGAAAAACTAGACGAACCAACTGAACTAGTAGTGTTAGACAACGGTAAAGTATTGTTCGGTGAAAGAAAAGGTATATTAAAAGTATATGACCCAAAGAAAAACGCAACTAAGGTTGTAGCAGATTTAAGCGTTTATTCAAAATTTGAATATGGCTTGATGGGCGTAAATATTGACCCTGACTTCAACAAAAACAAATGGATTTACTTGTACTACGCTCCTTCGGTAGGGATGGTTGGTGCTGATACGGCCAATCGTTTATCTCGTTTTGTGTATGATGATGTAAAGGATTCGCTTTATTTAAGTACTGAAAAAGTTGTTTTGCGTGTACCTGTAAAACGCACAGAATGTTGCCATACTGGTGGCTCTATAGCTTGGGACAGCAAAGGAAATTTATTCCTTTCTACGGGTGATGATACCAACCCTTTTGCTTCGCAAGGTTTTGCACCAATTGATAATAAAGTGGGTCGTTCGGGTTGGGATGCTCGCTATACTTCTTCAAATACCAATGATTTAAGAGGTAAAATTTTGAGAATTAAGCCTAGTGCTGATGGTTCTTATACGATTCCAGAAGGGAATTTATTCCCAGTGGGTACTGCAAAAACTCGTCCTGAAATATATGTAATGGGTAACAGAAACCCATACAGAATATCGGTTGACCAAAGAACAGGCTTTTTATATTGGGGTGAAGTAGGGCCTGATGCTGGCGAAAATTCACCGAAATATGGTCCTCGTGGACACGACGAAGTAAATCAGGCTCGTAAAGCTGGTTATTTTGGCTGGCCTCTTTTTGTGGCAGACAACCGTGCTTATAACCAAAGAGACTTTTATAAGGATAGTACTTGGACAAAATTTGATGCTGAGCATCCAATTAATGATTCTCCACACAACACAGGTTTACGTGAATTACCTGCTACTCAAAAAGCATTTATTTATTATCCTTACGCTGATTCTCCTGAATTTGGGGCAATCGTTGGTAAAGGTGGACGTAATGCAATGGGCGGGCCTGTATATTATTATGACGACTTCAAGGCTGATTCAAAGGTAAAATTCCCTAAGTATTTAGATGGAAAATTCTTTGCTTACGATTGGATGCGTGACTGGATTAACTTGGTAAGCATGAAACCAAACGGTGATTTTATTTCGATGGAACGCTTTATGCCAAACACCAAGTTTAGCCACCCAATGGATATGCAGTTTGCCAAAGATGGTTCATTGTATTTGTTGGAATATGGACAAAACTGGTTTGCTCAAAACGATGATGCTCGTCTTTCACGCATTACTTTCAATGCAGGCAACCGTAGCCCAGTAGTCGTAGCAAATGCTGATAAAAAAGCGGGAGCATTGCCTTTGAAAGTAAATTTCTCTTCGGCTGGTACATTAGACTATGAAAATGATGTGTTGAAATACGAATGGACTTTTGCCAAAGGAGCAGCCAAAAGCACTTTGCCTAACCCAAGCTTTACTTTTACCAAAGCAGGTGTTTATAAGCCTGTTCTGAAAGTAACAGACCCTGCTGGAAACGTTTCGACGACTACTTTAGAAATAAAAGTAGGGAATGATGTTCCGAAAGTAGAATTAGCCATAAAAGGTAATAAAACATTCTACTGGAACGATGAAAAAATAGCTTATGAAGTAAAGGTGTCGGATAAAGAAGATGGCTCGTTGGCTAATAAAAAAATTAAAGAAGACGAAGTACAAGTAAACATCGATTACTTAGAAGGTTTTGACAAAACCGTTATTGCACAAGGACATCAAGCCAATTTAAGCGTTTCAACAGGTAGACGTTTAATAGACTTATCAGATTGTAAATCTTGTCATTCACTTGATAAAAAGTCTATTGGACCAAGCTACAAAGAAGTTGCTAAAAAATACAAAGGAAAAAGTAGAGCTTTTAGTGAGTTGGTAGAAAAAGTAATCAAAGGTGGTGGTGGTGTTTGGGGCGAACAAGTAATGGCAGCACACCCACAATTAACAAAAGACGACACAAAGGAAATGGTGAAATATATTCTCTCGTTATCTGATGACAAAAAAGCAAGCAAACCTGTTAAAGGAGACTACATTACCAAAGACAACGGCAAGGCTGGCACTTATATTTTCTCAGCAAGCTATACTGACAAAGGTGCTAGTAACTTAGGTTCTTTGACAGATGCAACAACCCTTACTTTGAGAAGTGCGAAGTTTAAAGCGAATTCGTTTGATACGCAAAAAGAAACGATGAAATATACCCTTGAAGGACTAGGAGAAGCAGTTATTGCGATGTCTGACAATTCATATATTTCATTCAGCAACATAGACTTAACGGGTATCGCTCAATTTAAGTTAGATGCATTTGCTGCTGACGACCGTACAGCGGGTGGTTCGGTAGAATTGCACATTGATTCGCCTACGGGACAATTATTAGGTACTGCTGAGGTAACTAAAAATGCTAACACCCCCGTAAGTATTTCATTGAAAACACCTGTTGTTGGCGTACACAACTTATTCTTAGTATTTAAAAATGCTGATGCCAAAGGAAAACCATTATTTGCCCTAGTAGACATTACAGCCGGTAAATAAGCAAATTATAATACTATTTACAAACAAGAAGAGGTTGCCAACATTGGCAGCCTCTTCTTGTTAAAATATAAAATTGATTTTTTAAATGAATCTTAAACGCCCTTCCACTTAACAGCACAACCCACCGACTTGGTAAAGTTATTAACTACTGGTCTGCCCGCTAGAAGATTATTTACAGCATCATCCACATATCTTTTTGTTACCGCATTAGCATCCTGTGTATTATCATCAATACCACCGATATATTGTAAAGTATATTTGTCGCCTTCTTTCTTCACTACATAAGCCGATGGAGTTCTAGATACACCAAAAGCCTTTGAGGTAGCCTGAGTTTCGTCTTGAAGGTAAGCAAAAGTATATCCTTTGGCTCTGGCTACTGTTTGCATATTTTCAAAAGAATCTTCTTCATAAGCACTCGGGTCGTTCGGATTGATTGCCAATACAGGATACCCTTGCGAAGCAAACTTTTTATCCAATGCCATTATTCTACTTTCGTAAGCCTTTGAAAAAGGGCAGTGGTTACAAGTAAAGACAATAATATATCCCTTTACCGAACGATTATCAGCCATTGATACCATGTTGCCTGTGGTACTTTTTAATTTAAAATCAGCCACCACATCACCAATGGTATACCCTCTATCTGCACTTAATTTATGCTCTTCATTGGCTGGAGTAAACGCCAATAATCCCGTTAAGACTATTCCTAGTAAAAAAATCGTCTTTATATTTTTTATATGTGTTTTCATTGCTTGATATGTTTATTGTATCTAATATAATTTAGAAGTTATATTGCTTGTTTGATTTAATATTTAAATATAAATCTTGTTTGTTGCTACGGTATTCAGTTTTGTATGGTAACAGTCCACATTTTTTTTAGTTCCTCCATAAATATTTCAGCATTTACTTTACCTTCAAAAAACTTACGTTTCTGCATTTTTGTATTGATTATCAGCGTGGCAGGAATACTTCCCGACCATTCTTTGTCTATCAAATCTATCCAATGATTATAATCTGGTTCATCCAAAAGTACTACTTTCGATTGTACTTTATTTCGTGCCAAAAAGCCCTTTACACTCGTTTCCACATCTTTAGGGAAACCCATACTTATTAACAAAAATTTTACCTTCTTAGTGCTATATTCAGTATTCAATCCTTCAAAAAAGGGTAATTCTTCTAAACACGGTCGGCACCAAGTTGCCCAAAAATGCATGACAACGGTGGTATCTGATACTTGATTTAATACTTTTTGTAAATCTTCAAACTTCACAATGTCAACTTTCTTGGTTTGATTGAAAGCCTCAAAGTTAACTACGTAAATTAGGAATATAAGTATTATTCCAAATCGTATTGAAAAGGGGCTAATCTTCATCATGATTAACTTATAAAAATAGAACTTCCATGTTAATTTATTAACGTTAAACCTTCATAATAATGTACTTGGTATACATTGTTGTGGTAAAAGAAATATTATAATATTTTACCTATACACTTAACTACCTTACTATTAGATTATTATGAAACATACTAGCAAATAAAAATTTGCGATTTTTTTATAATAAATATACTTACTTCCTTTCTGTTTTCAAAACATAATGCGTATCTTTGCGACCCAATAAAATTATAACTAATAATAAAATGTACGCAATCGTAGAAATCGCTGGTCAGCAATTTAAAGTTGAGAAAGACCTTTTCCTCTACACCCACCGTTTGGCGGGCGAGGAAGGCGCTGCACTGGTTTTCGATAAGGTTCTTCTTGTCGACAATGACGGAGACATCAAAGTAGGTCTTCCAACTGTAGCAGGTGCTACTGTAACTGGTAAAATTTTAGCTCACGTTCGTGGAGAAAAAGTAATTGTTTTCAAAAAGAAACGTCGTAAAGGATACCAAAAACAGAACGGTCACCGTCAAAATTTAACTAAAGTCTTAATCGAAGGAATCTCATTTTAATATTTAATGATTAATTTTATTCGTTAAGAGTTTCCTCAAAGCGAAAATTAAAACGTTAAATCGATAAACTAACAAAACAATGGCACACAAAAAAGGTGCGGGTAGTTCGAAAAACGGTCGTGAGTCGCATAGTAAGCGTCTTGGAATCAAAATTTTTGGAGGTCAGCCTGCAATTTCAGGGAACATTATTGTTCGTCAAAGAGGTACAGCCCACAATCCTGGTCAAAATGTAGGTCTTGGAAAAGACCATACTTTATTTGCTTTAATTGATGGTACTGTTCACTTTAAAAAAGGATTTAAAGGACGTTCTTTTGTAGAAGTAGTTCCTGCTTAATAATGGCGCATAACTAAGGTTATACCATTAAAAATTCTTTAGAAGGGATTAACGTTTGAATAAATTCAAACGTTAATCCCTTCTTCATTTAGGTATTTAGCAGAAACGTGAAATTTAATATTACTTTCTTGTTAAACTCTTTTAAATTTGTCATGAAACAATCATCAATCCATTGACTTATAAACGTTTATTTGTTTATATGCAATGGCTTTTTTGTTTTGTACAATCAGGATTTGAAAGACATTCACCAATATGAATCCAAACCTTTAAAACATTTGGAATTTAGCATTAAATGCCATCCTCAATGAGGATGGCATTTTTTTTGTAATATTCTTTGAACTCATTATAATCGCTAATTTGTTAATAATCATATAATCAGGTGTTTAATTATCAATTATTAAAATATTTTACATTTGTATTATAATTTTTTCAATATATAAACAACAATAATATGAGACACAGCTTAGCCATTTTCCAACGGTATGATTGGAGAGACTTTCAGGCAAAGAAAAATGCCACAAGGAAGTATGCAAACAACAAAAAAGCACCAGAGGTTGCACATCCAGAACACGATAAGGTATCATTCGACTGGATAAACTAAAAAAGCCGTCCCAAACGAAATTGGAACGGCTTTTTTGTATCTTCTACTATCCTTATTCTACAGGGAATGGATATTCTTCTACATAAACATCTGTAAAAATCTCTGCTGGATCTGGCCAAGGAGATTCTTCTGCAAATTTAACCGAAGCTTCTACTCTTACTTTGATTTCAGCATCAATCGCTGCAAGTTCCTCTTCTGTAGCAAGACCATTATCTAAAATTGCTTTCTTTACTTGCTCGATAGGGTCACGCATTTTGTATTGCTCAACCTCCTCTTTCGTACGGTATTTCTGAGGGTCAGACATTGAGTGACCTCTATAACGATATGTTTTAAATTCTAAGAATGTTGGTCCTTCGCCAGCTCTAGCACGGTCAGCAGCACGAGAAACCGCTTCATGAACAGCCTCAACGCTCATGGCATCTACCGGTTCAGAAGGCATATCATACGCTTCACCGATTGTATAAAGGTCTGTAACGTTTGAAGTACGAGAAACCGATGTTCCCATGGCATAACCATTGTTTTCTACCACAAAAATGGCAGGTAATTTCCAAGTCATTGCCATATTAAATGCCTCATGCAAAGCACCTTGACGAACAGCACCATCACCGAAATAACAAATCGCTAAGTTTCCAGTTTTGTTATATTTTTCAGCAAAAGCCAAACCTGCTCCTAATGGAATTTGTGCGCCCACAATACCATGTCCACCCACAAAGCCAACTGATTTATCAAAAATGTGCATCGAACCACCTTTTCCTTTAGAGATACCAGTAGCTTTTCCGAACAACTCAGCCATGATAGTATTAGGGTCTGAACCTAAAGCTAAAGGAATACCGTGGTCACGATATGCTGTGATATACTTGTCGCCGTCTTTCAATGCAGATCTTGCTCCTGATGAACAAGCTTCTTGTCCGATGTAAAGGTGACAAAAACCTTTGATTTTTTGTTGTCCATACAACTGACCAGCACGTTCTTCAAATTTGCGTTGAAGTACCATTGACTCGTACCAGTACATATAGGTCTCCTTCGAGTATTTTACTTTGTTTTCAGCTTTATTTGCCATTTTCTACAATTATGAATGAGTGATTTGTGAATAAGTGAAAGTGTAAGCTTCACCTTGACACTGCTTATTCGGAGGTAAATCCGATGCTAAACTGCCTGTGATTTGCAATCCCATCAAACAGTCTTTAATTTGCACTACGAAATTAGTACAAAACAAAGAACACACAAAGTATTTTGTATTATTCATTGATGCTTAAATACATGTTTTGTCAAATTTTATCCACAATTTCCTATTCAATCCCTTTTTATTTTCTTTTCATGTATTTACAAAAACTTAGTTTGACCAATTTCAAAAGCTACGACTACAATACTTTCGAGTTTTCGCCTCGGGTAAATTGTATTGTTGGCGAAAATGGTATTGGCAAAACTAATTTATTAGACGCTATTTACTTTTTGGCTTTAACTAAAAGTTCTATCTCTAATCAAGATACCCTTAGTATCAATCATGACGCTGATTTTATGATGATTGAGGGCAATTTTGAAAGTGAAAAAAATACGCTCATTACTGTTGCTTTACAAAAGGGACAAAAGAAGGCTGTTTTGCATGACAAAAAAGCCTATGAAAAGCTATCAGAACATATCGGAAAATTCCCAGTGGTGTTGCTTTCTCCTAATGATACCGATGTGATTCGGGATGGGAGTGAAGAAAGAAGAAAATTCTTTGACGGGGTGATGGCGCAATTGGATGCTGAGTACCTTGAAAACCTATTGCAATACAACCGCCTGTTATTACAACGGAACTCTTTACTCAAACAGTTTGCCGAACGCCATTATGTGGATGATTTACTGTTAGATATTTATACAGACCCTTTGGTGGAGGTTTCTCTGAAAATATATCAGGCTCGTATCGTTTTTACGGAGAATTTTCTACCTATTTTCAAAAAGCATTATGAGGTATTATCTGATGCCAGAGAGAGCGTAGAAATGATTTATGAGTCAGAGGTAGGCAATGATGACTTTGTTGCCTTATTTCGAAGAAATAGGCACAGAGATTTGGCTGCACAGAGAACAACACTTGGAAGCCATAAGGATGATTTCATTTTTGAAATTAATGGCTTTACCTTGCGTAAATTTGGCTCACAGGGACAACAAAAATCTTTTGTGATTGCCCTTAAACTGGCTCAATTTGAAATGCTGAGTATTGCGAAGGGCTTCGCACCCATTTTACTCTTAGATGATATTTTTGATAAGCTTGATGACAAAAGAATCCAACAGCTTATTAATATGATGACTGATGGAACATTTAACCAAGTATTCATTACCGATGCTCGTCCTGAAAGGACAAGAGAATTATTGGAAAAGCTGGTTGTAGATATTAAGTATTTTGAAGTAAAAAAAGCCTAACGCATTGAATATTTACGTTAGGCTTTTTATTTATTTTTCTGTGAATTTCACTCCTGCATAATTGGTCTTGATGGTAATCTTGGTGGCTGAGCCTTTACCAATCTTTCCTTTATAAACCTTGGTAGATTTCCATCCCATCGTACGGTCGTCAACTTCTTTATTATCATCAGGATTTACTGTCAGCGTGCATTTTCCTTCTGGGTATCTAAAGTTAGCATACGTAGTCGTTACTTCAAAATCAGCATTACAATCGCCAGTTACTGGTAATTTTACCGCTGTATAATTTGAACGAATGTCTAGCGTCTTCAACGTCTTCGATAATTCTGCTAACTGAACGCCATCTGAATAACTGATTGATAACTTTCCTGTTTGGTTAATTTTACCAATTTTGCCACTTGAATACTGAATTGTTCCATCCAAATTATTAATGTCATCTAAAATCATCGAACCATAATTGTTAGTCAATTTTAGGTTGTCCGCCTTTTCGATATTCAGTTTTGAATAAGCAATGTGCAAATCGCCATCATCCATTTGTTTGATATTCCCTGAGCCATATTGCACAAAAATATCTTTCTCTCCACCCGTCAATCTATCAGAAACAAAGCTTCCATAATTAGACGTAATCTTCAAGGGAGCTGAAAACTGAGGAATAATCGTTTTGCCATATTTATTTGAAACAGTTAATGAATTAGACTTCGGCATATAAATCATATAGTTAATCTCTACGCCACGCTTTTCATTTACTTTTTTACCATTGCTACTACTCCAGTTAAAAGTATTTGTTAAGCTATTTGCCCAACTCCAGTTGCCATTACCATTGGTTCTTTCGTCTGTATCAATCATTGTTTTAAAGGCTATTTTGTCTCCTTCTTTTCTTTCAATGATTTCTACATTATCAATAAACGTTTGGGCTTGTGCTTCTGTACTGCCATAACCAATGATGGTAATATCTACTTTGATTTCATTTTTATTCCAAAGCTCTACTTTTACTTCTCCGTGTTGGTTGTTAATATTCAAAAAGTTTTTAGCATCTACAGGATAAGATTTACTAATTACTTTTTTCTTTTCTATGGCTGCCGTTTCCTGAATAGTTGCCTGACCATACTCTGAATTATAAGTGATTGCCCCTGGTGTTGGTGGTGTAGGAGGCAAAGGTGGCATTTCGATAGCTCTACCTACTATCGCAACGCTATTTAATGTTCTTGCCGTATTGCTTCTAGTTGTGGCAATACTTGCCCTTACATGGCTCTGGTATTCTTTTACTTCTACAGAATCATGTACATAAACGCTTACTTGTTGAGCAAAGGTGCTGTTGATTATTAAAACACACAATGCTACTATATTCAATACTTTTTTCATGACATTCTTCGATTAAACTGTTTACCTCAAATGCTTTTCATCGGATTATTCTGATAATCTTTAATTTTCTGAATAATTGATAATTGCCTGTTTAAAATATCTAATTGTACTTGTAAATTTTGAATCATCGCTTGAACTAGCTCTTCCTGATTAGGCGTTTGGGGTAATTCTGCTTTCAGGTTTTGATAGTCTTTGTTTAGCTTCTCAATTTCTGTGGCAAACTCTTTGTAAAGTACTGGGTCGTGAGCCTCAATTTGCCTGATTTCCTCACGTTTTGTTTCAATCAAACTTGCATACTGAACCATTTTATCGCCATATTCGGGGCTTACTGTGGCGATAATCTTATCTGTATTTTCTGATTTGAAACCAAGGTCATGTATAAAATAACAACCTATTAATATGGCAAGGCCTGCTGCTAATGCCCAATATTTTTGTTTGAAAACAATGATTTTTTTCTTTTCAACAAAAGGTGTTTCTCCCGGAAAGGCATCTAAATTCCCCAAGCCTTTGTCTATTTTATCCCATAAACCTACAGGGATTTCAAACTGATCAAAGTTTTCACGGTTATCACGAATGAATCTTTCTGTTTTTGTCTTTTTCATAACGCTCTAAGCCTCCTCTCTCTCTCTCTTAATACAAAGGAAAAGAAAAGGTCTTTATTGTTTTAAAATTTCCAACAATCGTTTTTTGGCTCTGATGTATTGTGTTCGCGAAGTAGACTCTGCCACGCCCAAAATCTCTGCGATTTCTTCGTGGTCATAGCCTTCTAATAAATACAAACAAAGTACTGTTCTGAAACCATCAGGTAACTGTTGAATGGCATTCTGTACTCTTTGAATATTTAGTTCTATTCCTTCTTCGTCGTACGTGGCATCGTCTGGAATATCTGCTGCTTCTTCGATATCGATTAATTGTACCTTTCTATTCCTTAAATGATTTAAAGCTCGATTAATAACAATCTGTTTCAACCAAGCACCAAAAGTACTTGTTTGTCGAAAATCATGGATTTTCTGAAAAGCATCTAAAAAGGCATCTTGCAGGACGTCCTCTGCTTCGCCAACATGATTTACTATTCGGACAGCAACATTGAACATAGCCTTTGCATAAAGCCTATAAATCTCGTACTGAGCCTTGCGATCACCCCTACGGCAAGCCTCCACGAGTGGCAAATGTTTGTCTATGTAATGTGTTTGTTCCAGTGCTAAAGGTTGAGGATTCATAGTGTTCAAACTTCTAACCTTCAAGTTAAGCAGTTTTCATCTATTGACAACCAATAACTTAAATTCAAACTAATGACACAGAACAATTTAGGAATGTTGCATTTTGTTGAAAATTCTTAAAATATTTTAAAAAATTTATCGTTTAACGCTCTTACTCAAAAATAATATGCCATCAATAGTATTACTTACGACAAATGTCGTTATATTTACGACACATTTACAATAATAGCATCCATGAAAAAACAAAATATTTTACCTATATCAACTTTGATTGTATTGCTAGGCGGGCAAACAATCATCAATCGTGAAATTAGACATGATTTCGACCTGATTGAAATTGCGAAAGAAGGTTTACCTAAACAAGCGTTAGACTGTCTGGCGAAACAAATTTCTTTTTCAAATAAAGAAATGGCCGACATCCTAAATATTTCAGAAAGAACTATTCAACGCTACAGAGAAGACCAACGCTTAGACAAAGATGCCTCTGCGAAATTGATACGCTTGGCAAAATTGTACGAGCTTGGTCAAGAAACTTTTGGAAGTCTTGAAAGATTTAATGGTTGGATGCACTCACACGTGCCTGCTTTAGGAGGAAAACGTCCTACTGAATTATTGGATACTTCATTAGGCTACGAAATCATTGAAAGAGAATTAATATATATTGAACATGGTTTGTTTTCATAAACACCTTGTTTAGGTAGTCTATTTAAAATAAATGACGTTAATGTGTGAAATAAAATGATGTATTCAACATCGGCTAATCGCTCAAAACTATCATTTAGCTACGCCCTAACACATTTAACATGGAAGTTTTTAGAATTAGTAAACTTATAAGAGCCCGAGATCTGTCGGGTTTCGGAGCAAGTTTAAAAGGACAGCGCTGGAATAGAAGAGGCACATCGGTGCTTTATACTGCTTCACACAGGTCGCTCGCTTTATTAGAAGTATTAGTACATTTAGGTGAATATTACCCACTAGACGAGTACGCTATCATTACGTTAGAAGTGCCAGATAACGAAATTACGTTGCTGGATGCAACAAGTTTACCCAAAGACTGGGCTAGAATATTTGAAGCAGGCATATTAGCTTCTTATACAGATGAATGGTTTAATACTGAGCAATCTATCGCTTTAGGCGTGCCTTCGGCGATTGTTGCACAAGAATATAACTACCTTATCAACCCTTTGCATCCAAATTTTTTGGATATCAAGATTAAACACATAGAACCATTCACTTTTGACGAAAGATTTTTTAAGGATGTCATCGACTAAAAACGCCCAATATTGGATTGAAAACTATCAAATGAATGCTCATCCAGAAGGTGGATACTTTGCAGAAACCTATCGGGCGAGTGAAAATATTCCTCAAACAGCTCTTCCTGCACGATTTAAGGGACATAGAAGCTATTCGACGGGTATTTATTTTTTGTTAGAGAGTCATCATATATCAGCGCTTCATCGGATTGCGTCTGACGAAATGTGGCATTTTTATACAGGTTGTGCGTTGAATATTTATGTGTTGGATGATAACAGTACTTTGGAAATAATTCGATTAGGGAATAATCCTGATAAGGGCGAGGTATTCCAAGCAGTAGTTCCTGCAGGAAAATGGTTTGGTTCAAAGCCCGTTGAAGAAAATTCTTATTGCTTAGTAGGCTGTACGGTTGCCCCAGGTTTTGACTTTGCAGATTTTGAAATGAAAGATAGAAAAGCATTGTTACAATTATTTCCTCAATACGAGGACATCATAACAATGCTTACTTATTAAATCTCTATCCAACATTATTTTAGGGCTATTACTTGTGTTGTGACAGGCTTACCTGCAATATAATCTTTGGCAAATATTCTGTAATTATCGAAAATCTGACGAGTAGCTATTCTTAACGCCTTTTCATCAATAGCATGTGTTTCTGGTGCTGCTATGCCCGCTGCATAGCCCATCCAAATAGGACGATTACTGTCGTTTTCAACAAATTGTAAGAGGAGGGTGCCCTTTCTGAGTTTTACTCTTCTAAGTTCTTCATTCATGCTTTCCTTACCTAATCCTCTAAAAGAACGTTGGAGTACCGAAAGGTTTACATCACTTGGAAATAGTGCATAGAATACAATCAGATTAGGCCGCTCTTTAGAGTCTTCATAGCCTCTTAATTTCATCTGATTACCTATTTCATCAATTACAGCTTGAAATTTATAGGTTGTATCAATCATGGTAAACTGTTTTTCAACCGTTGTGAATGACTGATAGTTTGGCTTGAATACCTCATCTTCGATTTCTCTATGACAAGCAGAACCAATTTGAAAACTGTTACGATTACAAGACACTAAAGCAAGGAGTGCGACTACTGCGAAAAGATAGATTTTTTTCATAACGTAAACATTAATTTGAAACTTATAACTATTTGATTTTTAGTTGATTTTCTGGAATCTAAAAACAAAAATGAATTTTCAAAGGCAAAAAGCCGTTCTAATAATAAGTACGTAAAAATTTAAGAATAGTCTCTCTAGTGGTGATTTAATCAGCAGTTATAAAAGTTTTGATTTAAAAGATTAAATCAAATTTTATAGCTCTTTGTTTGATAAGTAAGGAATTATAATTTTAAAAAAATGAATACAAAACCAATAATTCGTGTAGATGTTGTTTCGGACATCGTATGTCCTTGGTGTTATATCGGTAAGCGACGGTTAGAAAAAGCTATTGAAGATACACAAAGTTCTTGTAATCTGCAAGTTATCTACCATCCTTTTCAACTAGATCCTAGTGTGCCTACGGAAGGAATACCTTTTAGTACACACATGGAAAGCCGTTTTGGACCTAATTATGCACAAAAATTTCATCAGGTTGAACAGGCGGCCTCATCAGTTGATTTAGATTTCGACTTCGAGAATCTTCCAAAGGCTATCAATACTTTTGCTTTTCATAGAATACTTACGATTTCTTTGCATGAAGGGATGCAAGCCGAAGTAAAAGAAGCTTTGATGAAGGCATATTTTGTGGATAGAGTAGATTTAACCGAGCAAAGTGCAGTAGCAGAAGTGATGGCTCAATTCGGTTGGTCTACTGAAAAAACGTTGGGTATTCTTAATTCAGATGAAGCATCTGATGAAGTAAAAGAAGAAATGCACTATTTCCGCCAACAAGGCATATCTGGTGTCCCTTTCTTTATTTTTGATAAAAAATATG
Source organism: Arcicella aquatica (assembly GCF_034928825.1). Lineage (NCBI taxonomy): Bacteria > Pseudomonadati > Bacteroidota > Cytophagia > Cytophagales > Flectobacillaceae > Arcicella > Arcicella aquatica. Next base: position 61,868 of record NZ_JAYFUL010000018.1, read on the forward strand.
CTGTTTCGGGCGCACAGCCCTCAGAGGTTTTTAAAGAAATCTTTGAAAAACTAGCTCAGGAAAAACAAGTAGCGGCTATTTCGGGAGATGTTTGTGATGTAGATGGTGAGAATTGTTAGGGTAAGATATTAATTTGGTGGAGGTAATTTAAATACCTCCACCAAATTAATATTCGTTGGTCACGAGTTGAAAACTCGTGCTACATTTTTACTAATGTATTGCCACGCATAACGGGCAAAACATCGTATAAATCATGTTGTAAACAATAAGCAATATCTTTTTGAATACCCAAACGCTGTAGTCTTTTTACGTGAGACGACGAGGCAACAAATGATAATAAATCACTTTTTGATAATTCGTATTGACGTAACGCCATCAACGCAGAATCATCTTCTACCATAAATTCTTCTTGTAAACGTTCTACTAAAGCTCCTGCAAAAAGTGTATCTTCCAAGTTAGGCTTGCCTTTCCATCCCGCACATAATACCAAAATATCGTATTGTTGGTCTTTTAAATAATTGGCCAATGCCCCTAAATTCAAGAAAGAACCAACCATTACTTTTACAGCCGACTTAGATTTCGTGATAGCCAACGTACCGTTAGTAGTAGTAACACAGATGGTTGCACCATTTACTTTTTCAGTCATGTAGCTGAAAGGTGAGTTATCAAAATCAAACCCTTCTGGTGTTTTTCCGTCACGTTCAGCAGCGGCTAAGTATCCTTTTTGTTGATAACTAACACATTCGTCAATGCTAGACACTGGAATAATTGCCTCTACACCATTGGCAAAAGCAGTTGTCATGCACGAAGTCGCTCTAAAAATATCTACTACAACAACTATTGAATTTTCGATATTATATAAATGTAATAACTCGGGACTGATACAAACGTCAATTTTTTGCATAATTTCAAAAGAATCTAATACACTCTTATTACTTTAAAAAAGGCATTTTGGTCACTACAGCCTTTAAATATTTATTACGGATATTGATATATATTTCAGATCCTACTTTGGTATATTCCTTAGTAATATAGCCCATGCCAATACCTTTGCTTAAGGTTGGCGACTGTGTTCCTGAAGTTACTTCACCAATGATATTGCCAGCGGCATCCATGATTTCGTAATGTTGGCGAGGAATCCCTCTATCTATCATTTCAAAGCCTACTAATTTACGTGTTGGACCATTCTCTTTAATTTTTTGATGGAATTCTGAATTAATAAATTCTTTGTTGAATTTAGTAATCCATCCTAAGCCTGCCTCAATTGGTGATGTACTATCATCAATATCGTTGCCGTATAAACAGTAACCCATTTCTGTACGCAAAGTATCGCGTGCGCCTAAGCCCACAGGCATAATATTAAATTCAGCTCCTGCTTCAAAAATAGCTTTCCACATAGCCTCCGCATCTTTGTTCCAAACGTATACTTCAAAACCACCTGCACCCGTATAACCTGTTGAAGAAATCAATACGTCGTCTATCCCTGCTACAGTTCCTGATTTAAAAGAATAATATTCCATCGACTCCAAATCTAAATCTGTCAATTTTTTCAATGCATCAATGGCTTTAGGCCCTTGAACAGCAAAGAGACTCAATCTGTCTGAAATGTTTTCCATTTCTACACCGAATGTATTGTTCTGTTGTAGCCAATTCCAATCTTTTTCGATGTTTGAAGCATTTACTACTAAATAATATTCGTTTTCGTTCCAACGATATACCAAAAGGTCATCTACAATTCCTCCTTTATCGTTTGGCAAACATGAATACTGCACTTTTCCATCAATCAATACGGAAACATCATTAGAAGTAACATATTGTAAAAACTCAGTTGCTCGCTCACCTTTTACAACAAACTCGCCCATGTGCGATACATCAAAAACACCTACCGAAGTACGTACTCCAATGTGTTCTTGAATAAGATTTGAATATAAAACTGGCATCGAATACCCCGCAAAAGGTACCATTTTTGCACCAAGCGCTACATGAACATCATTAAGATGAACATATTTTAAAACTTCTGTTTGTTCCATTGGATGTTGATTGAAATTGCTAAATGAATCCAAAATTATATGGATAGTAAGAATATCTTTTGTTATATTTTTCACAAAAGTAACAAAGTATCCTGAGAGGTTTAAATAATGTGTGAAAAAGCTGTAAGCTTTGAGCAATGAGCGGTGAGCTTTGAGCAAACACGACACATCTTATTGTACAAAGCTGAATTGTAAACTATAAGCTTTGAGCAATGAGCTTTAAGCAAACACGACACATCTTATTGCACAAAGCTCAAAGCTCACTGCTCATCGCTCATCGCTTAAAGCCTACAGCTACTCCTGATACAAAACAGTCAAAACGGTTTGTCCCACTGCTTTTAAAGTATTTTTATCAATAACCGACATATTGTCTTGGTGTGTATGATGATACGCTCCAAATGTTTTAGGGTCGTTCGGGCGTAACTCTATGATATCAATCATTTGAATTTTTGCTACATCGTTTACAGGCACGTGGTCGTCAACCAATCCTCCGCCATCTGCATCTATAAATAATGTAGAATAGCCTAATCTGCTTGCGATGTCCCATACGTTGCGTACAATCATGGGTGCATATTGCATAGAAGTACCCTCATGTGGGAAAACAGCTCCTTTGGCTCCAACCATATCCAAATTAATTCCGTAGTAAGCCGTATAATTGTCTTTGTGTTTATGACTTGCCCAATATTGTGAGCCCAAACACCATGAGTTTTGTCCATGCTCGCCTTTATAGTCCTCTGGTTCGCCTACATCTTCAGTATCAAAAAAGATAATATCAATACCCACATTGGGTTTGGTTTTGGCTTGTTGAATATTTCTGGCTAATTCTAACAACACGCCTACGCCACTTCCTCCGTCGTTAGCGCCGTCTATGGCTTTATTTTTATTGATAGAGTCTTTATCTGCGATAGAACGAGCATCCCAGTGAGCAGTTAATAAAACCCTTTTTGTGGCTGTGGGATTAATTGAGCCGATGATGTTCTGAGAATTGAGTTTTTTACCATCGAAAGTAGTTGCTACAAAATTTTGAGTAGTTACTTCGCAACCAAATTGTTTTAATTTGGCAACCAACCAAGCAGCACATTCGTCATGGGCTTTGGTATTGTTTACTCTAGGTCCAAAAGCTACTTGCTTTTCAACAAAAGCATAGGCAGAGTCTGCATTAAAATCGGGAGCAGGATTAAGGGTTATTTCTTCCTGAGGAATGCTTTCTGAAGTACTTTTTTCTTGACAAGATTTAAAATAAACTGCAATGCCTGAAAAAACAAAAATTGCCAATAGGAGTAATGCTATTCGATTCGTTTTCATTATTAATTTCTGTAATAAGTCTTTTTAAAATTGATGATTAACGCAAGAATAAACTTGCCATTTCTGATAAAGAAACAATCTTCATCGTTAATTCGCCACTTGGCGTATAGCTTGGGTTTGAAGAAGCAAAAAGTTGCTCTACTAAGGTATTCATTTCTAAAATCGTCAAGGAATGATTCCCAAAGCGACCAGCCGAGCGTTTTGCCATTGCTCTAGCCAAGTTTTCTGCTTTATCAAGGTGTAGTTCAGATTCATTTTGCTTGAATTGCTCTAAAATACCTTCAATCATTTCCTGTTCATTTTCTTCGGGCGAGTCGGCAGGAATGCCATTGACCATAAAAGAATCGTGCTCTACTACGCTCAAGACAAAACCTAAGTTTCTGATTTCGTCTTGAATCTCCAACAGCAAATGGAAATCGGCTGTGGTCAATTTTACTTTTGTCGGAAACAGTAATTGCTGTGATGCCCCGCCATTTTTGCGTAAGTGCTGAGAGAATTTTTCATACAAAATTCTTTCATAGGCAGCACGTTGGTCTATTAACAACATCCCAGATTTTACCTGAGAAATAATATAGCGATTATGGATTTGAAAGGTACTAGCCTCAGAATCTTGCGAAGCTCTTTGTGGGCGGTCACTCCCAATATCATTTGCTTTGCTTTTCAACAAAAACGACGTGGCCTCGGTAGGTATGCCAAAATCTACTTGAGTTTGTTCAGTTGATGGCTCATTTTTCTCAAAATCATCTAGCTGACGGTTCAAGCCTTCGTATAACTTATTCCAATTTGTCAGATTTGTTCGCTCTCTAAAAGGTGCTTCGGGTCTGGTAAACCCATTTACTGTCGAAACCTCCTTCGTCTTTTCAAAAGGCGAGCCAGTGAACTGGAAAATATTATTGGTAAAGTTTACGTCAGTTTCAAAGTCTAAAGAGGGCATTAAATTATGCTGGCTCATCGATTTCCGAACAGCAGCTTGTACGATAGCATATACCGTGCGTTCGTCATCAAACTTAATTTCAGTTTTAGTTGGATGAACGTTTATATCAATATGAATTGGATCTATTTCAATGAAAAGCACATAAAAAGGATGCGAACCTTCGGGAATCAATCCTTCAAAGGAACTCATCACCGCATGGTTCAGATAGCTGTTTTTAATAAAACGGTTATTTGCAAAAAAGAACTGTTCTCCACGTGTTTTTTTGGCATACTCTGGTTTACCAACATACCCTCTGACACTTACGAAAGAGGTTTCCTCTTCGCAAGAAGCCAATTGTTCACGATAACCTTTACCGAATAAATCTACAATTCTTCGGCTTAGCTTTCCTGCTGGCAAATTGTACACTTCCGTATCGTTGTGATGTAATGTAAAAGAAATTTCTGGATTGGCTAAAGCTATTCGTTGAAATTCGTCGATGATATGACGCATTTCTACAGGATTTGACTTCAAGAAGTTTCTGCGGGCGGGTACGTTAAAAAATAAGTTTTTAACTTGAATACTCGTCCCTTCTGAAGTAGAAACTGCCTCTTGAGCTTTTAAATCAGAAGCATCTATTTTGATTAAAACGCCTAGTTCATCTGTTGCTCTGCGGGTACGCATTTCAACTTGTGCTACAGCGGCAATAGATGCCATGGCTTCGCCACGAAATCCCATTGTTCTGATTTTGAAAAGGTCTTCTGAGGAACGAATTTTGGAAGTAGCATGTCGCTCAAAACACATTCTGGCATCGGTTTCTGACATACCTAAGCCATTATCAATCACTTGCACTAAGGTTTTTCCTGCTTCTCTAACGATTAATTGAATGCTGGTGGATTGGGCATCTATGGAGTTTTCCAAAAGCTCTTTCACCACAGAAGCTGGTCGTTGTACGACTTCGCCGGCGGCAATCTGATTCGCTATCGAATCAGGAAGCAGTTGGATGATATCTAACATTTTCTATAAACGTATTTTAGGTTATTCTTTTAACAACGGTGATTACCCTAATTGTCCCTCTAAGTTCGTGATAAATGCAGGGAATGCCAACAAAAAATCTACTTTTGGTGTGGATAAGTAGCTAATTGGCTTATTATCAGGGCATAAAGTATCATGTTCGGTAAGATAGCTTTTTAGGGTACAATCAGATAAAGTAACTCATTAACAGACACTTGCCAATAATCAACCTAGAAGAAAACAAGTATATTTCAGTAAGTATTAAGCGATTTTTCAAGCAATAGTCTCATAAAATGTTATTTTTTTGAGGGTGTTCTAACATTTATACACTTCTTAAAACTAATTTTACATTTTAACTGTTCAATAATAGCTTGTTAGTGTAATAATTAACGAATCGTATTGATAAATTAGACCCCAACCAAGATACAAATTAAACAGAACTCATGTTAAAACAACAGATATTAATCTATACAGAATCAACGCCAAACCCAAATTCAATGAAGTTTGTTCTAAACTTTATTGTAGCACCTGAAGGCTTATCGTTCGACTATGCAACACCATCAGATGCAGTAGCAGAAGGTAAAGAATCGCCCTTGGCTGTAGCTTTATTTGGCTTTGATTTTGTAAAACGAGTATTCATTTCATCTAATTTCATCACCGTTACGAAAGATGAAGAGACAAAATGGGAAGATGAATTATTCGGCTTGAAACAATTTTTGAAAGGGTTCTTTGAAGAGAAAAAAGAAGTTTTCACAAAGTCGACAATTGCAGCAAATGATGTGATAGGAGGAGAGGAAGATTCTGAAACGGTAGTTAAAATCAAGGCTGTATTAGACCAATATGTTCGTCCAGCGGTAGAGTCTGATGGCGGTGCTATCAATTTTCACTCTTTCAATGAAGGAACAGTTAAAGTATTATTGCAAGGCTCATGCTCTGGTTGTCCATCATCAACGATGACGTTGAAACAAGGTATTGAAAATTTATTAACCCGTATGGTTCCAGAAGTAAAAGAAGTAGTAGCAGAAGGCGTATAAAGACGTGCTTTAAGCTTAATTTTTCTTAAATTACATAGATTAGACCTGCAAGGCTTCCGAAACCTTGCAGGTCTTTGTATTTTTGCGTCATGACAGAAAAACGTTGGATTTATAAACCCATTCCACCCACTGATAAAATCAAACAAGTAGCTGAGGCAATTAATGTTTCACCTGAAATCGCTACGCTCTTGGCTCAGCGAGGAATTAATACCTTTGATGAAGCCAAAGCATTTTTCCGCCCAGACCTTTCTAATTTGCACGACCCATTTTTGATGAAAGACATGGACGTTGCCGTTGAACGGTTGACAAAAGCGATTGCATCTGGCGAAAAAATAATGATTTATGGTGACTACGATGTAGACGGCACTACTTCAGTAGCTACTTTTTACGGTTTCTTGAAAAACCACGTTTATCAAAATGCGTCTGACTGTCCTTTAGAATTTTATATCCCCGACCGCTATGCTGAAGGCTACGGGGTTTCGCAGGCAGGTGTTGAAAAAGCTGCTAACGAAGGCTTTGGTTTGATTATTAGTTTAGACTGTGGTATTAAATCAAAAGAGAAAATAACTTGGGCCAAAGAGCATGGCGTTGATTTTATCATTTGCGACCATCACCGTCCAGATGACAACGACTTGCCTCCAGCCGTGGCGATTCTAGACCCTAAGAGAGCTGATTGTTTATATCCTTACAAAGAATTAACAGGCTGTGGCGTCGGTTTTAAGTTATTACAGGCTTATTGTAAGACGCAGAATATTTCAGAAACATTGTTATTACCTTATCTAGACCTTGTGGTTACTTCTATTGCTTGTGATATTGTACCTATTACAGGCGAAAATAGAATTATGGCTTATTATGGTTTGCAACAATTGAATTCAAATCCCAGAACGGGATTAAAGGCATTGATGCAATCGGCAAGTTTGGCAGGGAAAATGGATATTACCAAAGTGGTTTTTGGACTAGGACCAAGAATTAATGCTGCAGGTAGAATAAAGCACGCTTATGATGCCGTAAATTTATTATTGACCGACAACGAAGAAGAAGCCACCAATTTTGCCAATATCATCGCCAAACATAATACAGATAGAAAAGGTTTTGATACTGATATTACCGCCGAAGCGTTGGCTATTATTGAAGACAATATTGGGTTGAAGAATGCTAAAAGTACCGTATTATTCAAAAACGATTGGCATAAAGGCGTTATCGGAATTGTAGCGAGCAGATGTATTGAAAAATATCATCGCCCTACTATCATTCTTACAGAGTCACATGGTCATGCTGCGGGTTCGGCTCGTTCTGTACCAGGCTTTGATGTGTATGATGCTATCGAAGAATGTGCAGAGCATTTAATTCAATTTGGAGGACATACTTTTGCGGCAGGTTTAACGTTGGAAATCTCTGAGATAGAAAATTTTAGGCGTAAATTTGAAGAAGTTGTCAATCGAAAAATATTACCTGAACAACTTTCGCCCATGATTGATATTGATTTGAAATTGCCTTTAATAGAAATTTCAGATAAATTTCACAGAATCATGTGTCAGATGTCGCCTTTTGGTCCACAAAATATGACACCAGTTTTTGTTTCAGAAAATGTTTACTTGCATGGACAGCCGATTAAAATGAAAGAAAAGCATTTGAAAATAAATGTTTTTCAAGAAGGCTCGCCCGCTTATACTTGCGTAGGCTTCGGGATGGTAGAAGATTATTTCAATCATTTACACGAAGGCAAGCCGTTTTCGATTTGTTATACCATCGAAATCAATGAATGGCAAGGCAGAAAGTCGTTTCAGTTGATGTTGAAAGATATTAAGGTTTAGACTTAGTGATTGGTAAATAGAGATTAGAATGTTTAAATGCTAGCCTAAAATATTAAAATTAAAAGGAGGGTTACCCTTCTGATTCAAATCATGATTTTAAGAACAGAAAATTTAGTTAAAAAGTACGGACAGCGTGTCGTTAATGACAATGTTAGTTACCAAGTAGCTCAAGGTGAAATCGTGGGTCTTTTGGGGCCTAATGGTGCAGGAAAAACTACCTCTTTTTACATGGCTACAGGCTTGGTAAAACCAAATTCAGGTAAAGTGTTTCTAGATGATTTAGAAGTAACCAATCTTCCGATGTACAAACGTGCTAGGTTAGGTATTGGCTATTTGGCACAAGAGGCTTCTGTTTTCAGAACGCTTTCGGTGGAAGAAAACATTTTGGCCGTACTGGAAATGACTAAACTTTCTAAACAAGAACAACGTGAAAAAACAGAACAGCTTTTAGAAGAGTTTTCGTTGACACATGTTCGTAAAAACTTGGGACAAGTACTTTCGGGTGGCGAGCGTCGCCGTACAGAAATTGCGCGTGCCTTGGCAGTTGACCCAAAATTCATTTTGTTGGATGAACCTTTTGCAGGGGTTGACCCTATTGCGGTAGAGGAAATTCAAGGGATTGTAGCGAAGTTAAAATTTAGAAATATTGGTATTTTGATTACCGACCACAACGTGGATGAAACACTCTCTATCACCGACCGTGCATATTTACTTTTTGAAGGAAAAATATTAAAAGCAGGCACTCCACAAGAGCTTGCAGATGACGAGCAAGTAAGACGTTTATACTTGGGTAAACATTTTGAATTAAAGCGGAAAATTTAGCTATAAAGTATAACCAAAATACTACAAATGAACAAGATTGAATTCCTAAGTAGAGAACCTGTTCAAACTTTCATCAAATGGATTTCACCTAAATTAGATGGAGATGATAGCTTTATACATTCTTACATGATGAAACGCCCCAAAGGTTCTATTTGGGAATGTAATTCTATTTACTCTGCTTTTGAAAACTACAAATGGGGATTTACTTGTTATCATCCAGTTAGACAGATTAGATTTACAGGAAAAACCTTTGAAGACTGTAAAATCTTGTTGGAAGAGTTAGGTGATGGGTTGAGAAAAAGTGTAGATAATAATGATTCCGAATTATGTCAAAAATACTGTATTGCCATATTAGACTGGGGTGGGGTAATGAATGGAAATAAACAAAAAGTAGAGGCATTAGGAACAGATATTTCTTCATATTTTAAACACTGTACTGATAGGCTAAATCCTAATATATTTGATATAAAAAGTAGCTATTATGAAGATATAATAATGACTGCTGGTTTCACAAAAATATATTCTTTGCTAGTGAATGATTTTGTAATATATGATGGACGTGTAGGTGCGGCTTTAGGACTTTTGGTAAGAATGTTTTGCGAGGAAAAAGGTTTAAGTATTATTCCATCAGAATTATTATTCGCTTTCGGGAATGCAAAGGGAGATGTTTATGGAAAAAATAATAGAAGAAACCCAAGTAATAGTTTTTACAGCTTTCCTCTACTAACTCAAAATAAAAAGCATACTGAAAATAATATCAGAGCCAATTGGTTGCTAAAAGAAATTTTGGATAAAACAGAATCAAAATTTAGCAAAATTGACTCAAGAGAACAATTAAGAGCATTTGAATCTGCTTTATTTATGATTGGATATGATGTATCACAAGCAAAAATTTAAAATCAAAAAATTCTACACGATTTTTTAAATAACTTTTAGGAATACTAAATTTTATAAAAGTGAAAAACAGTTCCTACCTCATCACTTCCTTCAAAACCGTTAAAGACTTTATTTCCCCTAAAGTATCCACATGAAGTCTGTAAAATAAGATAATGGATTCTAATAATTGATTGCGAGAATGGCGGTCTATTTTAGGAGATTGGTGATAGGGCGTATTCAATAAAACATCTAATTGATTTTCGAGTGTTTGATTAAGCACAGGCAGATTATGAATCCTCAGTTCATTGGATATTTCATGCGCATTCTCAGGTGAAAAACCTAGATACGTACCCAATTGCAATAAAAATTGTAAATGGAAATTCTCAAAATGTTCTTCTACTTCATCTAGCCATACGATAGAATTATGGAGAAATTCAAACAAAAAATGATTCCCTGTTTCCTCTTTCAATGATTTTCCAAGAATTTCGGTAATAAAAAGCGCTATTGATGATTTATAAATATCATAAGGTAAGGTATGAAAAGGCGTATTACATTTAATCTCTGCTATCCGATGGATTTGTTTATTGGCTGCTGTGTTTTTCCCTTTCTGATAAATCACCAAATCTAATAAAGTGAGGGGTTGAAATAGTGCTATCTTATTTTTGGATTTGGCACTTCTAACACCATTTTCAATATACGTTTGTATCCCAAATTCTTCTGTAAAAATATTGACGATTACAGAAGTTTCTCGGTAACGAATATAATTTATTACGATGCCTCGTGTTTTATTTAACATGCTTTTATGCTTGGGGTTCTTCTCTACGCCAAACTAATTTATCTACAGGTATTTTCTGTTCTATTTTATCTCTTAAAATATCCATCATTTCTTCTACAGGCATTTCTGCATCAAAACGTATAGGCTCTTTAAAGGTAACAGATAGTGTAGTATTCCTTTTTTTAAACCGTAACCCTTTTTTATCGAACGCTCTACGAAAGCCATTAATTACAACGGGTACTACAATCGGGTTATGGGTTTTAATCAAATGAGCTGTTCCTTTTCTTAACGGAGCATAGGGGGTAGTTGTTCCTTGTGGAAAACTTACAACCCAACCATACGATAAACCTTTGCCTACTTTATCTTCTGCCGAAGTATCTACTTCTTTTTTAACATCTTTTCCTTTTTCTCTCCAAGAACGATTTACCAAAATAGCACCTGCCTGCGAAAAAACTCTTGGTATCAATCCACCATCTTTCATCGTTTCAGAGGCTGCCACATAAAATACTTTCGACCGTGGTGCTAATAAATAAACAGGAAAATTGACTGAATTTCTGAATCCCCATTTTACACTAAAGAAAATATGATAGAGGCAAATTACATCCATAAAATAGGTTTGATGATTCGATAAAAAAAGCACACCTTCTGTTGGAAGTCCCTCTAAATATTCAGTTCCGCTGATGCTGGTTTTATTGATGCCTCTGATACGAGAGTAAGTTACCCACCCCAATACAATCATAATAATGCGTTTTAAAAACATCGAATTACCAAAGGGATCTCGTTCAAAAAAACCGAAGACATCAATCATCGGAAGTAGTTTTTTTATATGTTCATTCATTGTTTATGGTTTATCAATAAGTCTTTTCCTAATCGTTAAATTCGATATATCCTTTCAAAAAATCAATACTTGTAAAATCGAAGATAGATAATTTTTGGTATATTGTTTAAAAAATTGTTCGTCTTGATAACCTATTGAAGCTTTTCATGTTATGTTTAACATAGGCTTTTTTCCTATTTTCTCAAATCTTGATACAATTATGAATGTACTCATCACTGGTGGCTCAGGTTTAGTTGGCACACGTCTTAGCGAAATATTACTGTCTAAAGGTTTCTCGGTTTCTCACCTTAGCCGAAAACCTACAGATGAAACAGGCAAGATAAAAATATATCATTGGGATATTGATAAAGGCATATTAGACTCAAAGGCTTTGTTGGAAGCCGATTATCTAATTCACTTAGCAGGTGCGGGCATAGCAGATAGTAGATGGACTGATGCACGAAAAAAGGAAATCATTGACAGCAGAACGGAATCTTTAAGATTGATTATCACTCATTTAAAAAATATTCCACATAAAATCAAAGCTTTCACTTCCTCCTCGGGCATTGGTTTTTATGGTGCTGATACTGGTACGAAACACATTACAGAAGAATCTCCTGTGGGTGACGATTTTGTAGCTGAATGTTGCATATTATGGGAAGCGATGGCCGATAACGTATCAAAGCTCGGCATCAAAACGGTAAAACTTAGAACGGGAATTGTATTAAGTACTAAAGGCGGGGTTTTAGCAAAAATTCTGGCACCTATCCGTTTTGGCATTGGGGCAGCTTTGGGAACTGGCAAACAGTATCAATCTTGGATTCATATAGATGATTTATGCGAGCTTTATATAAAATCTCTTCTAGATGATACCATGAATGGTGCTTATAATGCCGTTGCTCCTAATCCTGTTACTAATTTTGAATTAACCAAAACCTCTGCTGAGATACTGAAAAAGCCTTTTTTTATGCCCAATGTTCCTGCATGGGCTTTGAAATTAGTTTTTGGCGAATTAGCTGATGTGGTATTAGGCGGAAACTATGTCCTCAATCAAAGAGTATCCTCTGAAACCAATTTTCAATACAAGTTTATTGATGTAAAAAAGGCTTTAAAAGATTTGTTGTAATAGTATCACAGGGTTTTGTCCTTAATCCTCAAGTGGTAGGTTTCGTTATTTTTAAGCGATTGATAAATGAATAGCATAGCTTTTTTACATCCGTAATCACGCTGTTTTTTTGCCATATTAAACTGAATTTATCTTCTATTTTGGTAAAAATAGCTTTTCTTGACAATTCTATGAGCGAACCTATCGTAAAAATAGTAGCGATAGCACAAACGATATATAGCATCAAAAGAGAAAGGGATTCTTTTCCTCTGACCTGACTAATGAAATGAGCTATCTCTTTTCTAATCAGGGGGTGTTCATGTATCAGGTAAATTCCAAAAACTGCGCTTGAAATCAGGTTGATAAAATTGCTTTGGACTTTAATATTTTTAAAAGTAAAGAAAAGCATTATCGCTGCAAATATCAATAATGGATTGTTATAGGAGAATAGTCGCCAAACAAAAGCAAACTTATGAATATCCACACAAAATAATGTACTACAAAAAAGTACAAGTGCCGAGACTAGAAAGAAGTGAATGGGTTTTTTGATGATAATGTTCATCTTTCTTAGAAATCTGGCAAGGATGTAAATAGTAATAAAATGAAAAACTGTAAATCCATCGCCAGATACCGTTTTGAATATAAAACCCGCGAAACAGTCTAGGTATAATAACCCCAATAATAACAACATAAGTTGTTTATTTTCGATGCCATCAACACCTTTGTTGAGAAAAGGTGAAATAAAGTAGAGGGCTAAATATACGCCTAAATACCACCAAACATTACCAGAAATCGGGAAAATAGACCTCACTAAGTCTTTCCAGTCGAACATCGAATGATTAAAAACGGCAAATAGTAGAGAAATGAATAATGAATAGAAAAGTGCTTGAAATAAGATAGATACAAGTACTTTTAGTTTAAATTTCATTCCATAATATCCCGATATAAATACGAATGTATTTACGCCTACAATGACAAAACTATTGATGAATAGTCCAAAATAGAGTTTGTTTTTATCATGGTGAAAGAAATCATTCACCATATTTTCAAGGCCAAAACCATGAACAATAATGTGGTGAGTAATAATCATAATCATTAACACTATCCGCAATAGCTCAATGTTTGATTCTCTGTTTTTCATCTTTGGGTAATTAAAAAGGTCGTTATTTATCAAAGGTTTGGGTGTATTATTGATAGGTACTTTCCCATCAAATATTATTTGTCATAGTAATCTTAAACTATTGCCAACAATGGCATAGCCTTCGGTCTATTCTTTTTTTAATAAAAGCAATATTTCGATAAAGGGATTTTAATGAAAAAGGCGGTTGCTTAATATTGTAAAGTGAATTTTAATAAAGGAACTGGCACGTCATTTCCTCTTTTATCAATGAATTTGGGCGGTTCAATTGATACTTTTGTTTTCCTAGTAGTCTACAGATTTTTATGCATCAAAAGTAATCAAATTCTACAATTTTGCTATGGTTTTAGTTTTCTGAAAGCTATTTTATTTTATAATAATCTATCACATCTATTTATTGCCATATTCTGAATCTTCATCAGCGTTTTTTTAATGGTTATATAATTGCGGTTATTCTCACAGTTTTTTTATCTTTGAACAAATCTGAGATTTACATTTTAACTTATTCAATTGCTAGGAGCTTTTTGTTTTTTAGCTACATAATTCACATGAAAAATATTTTAATTTATTGTGGTTCTTCGTATGGTAACAATGAAATTTATAATAAAACTGCTCAAGAGGTAGGAGAAACACTAGCTAAGCAAGATTTACGATTAGTTTATGGAGGAGGCAAAGCTGGCTTAATGGGTACGGTGGCTGATGCTGTACTTGACAATGGCGGAGAGGTTATCGGAATCATTCCTTCTTTTATGGAAGCTTGGGAGGTACAACATACAGGTTTAACAGAGTGCATAGTGGTAGAATCAATGCATGTTCGAAAACAATTGATGGCTGAAAAAGCAGATGGTGTTGTTGCTTTACCTGGAGGTTGGGGAACGCTGGATGAATTATTTGAAATTCTTACTTGGCGACAAATTGGGCTTCATCGTATGCCAGTAGGGTTGCTTAACACGAATGGCTTTTATGACGATTTGATGATGATGATGAATAAGATGGTTTCTGAAGGTTTTGTAAGAGCCGTTAATCTTAACTTCTTGATTATCGACGATAATATTGAATCTTTATTAGAAAAAATGCGTAATGATGCTACGGAAGGCGAAATCATTGGCAAACGGATAGAACGTGCTTAAAACAATGTTTTAGGCTATTTTTCGTTGAAAAAGTAAATAAAGATTGCGCCACACAAGCTATGAAAAATATTACATTTCTTATTTTTTCCCTTATTGTCTTACAATGTTTGCCCAAATCGATGGCTCAAAATAAGCCTGAAAGTTTGGGGAGTGCTGTTAATTCTGAATACTCTGAATTAAATCCTGTGATTGCTCCAGATGGAAGGATTTTGTATTTCGGTAGAAAAAGTCATCCTCAAAATAAATATGGTGTAGCAGGCACAGACCAAATTGCGGGTTCACAAGACATCTGGTTTTCTGAAAATGTAATGGGGGCGTGGTCAACTGCTAGAAGGATGCCTGAGAGCTTAAACCGTGATCAATATAATTCTATTCTGAGTATCTCGCCCGACGGACAAACTATTTTATTAAAGGGGGCTTATGTGAATGGTCAATATGAAACACGGGGCTTTTCTATTGCCAAGAAATCTGCCAACGGCTGGGAAATTCCTAAAAAGGTAATTATTCCTAAATATGAACGCCTTAGTAAAGGTAAAAATGAATATGGTTTTCTTTCAAATGATGGAAAGGTGCTATTGATGGCTTTTTCAGAAAAGAAAAACTCTGATGAAGATGATATTTACGCTTCTTTTCTAGAAAACGATGGTACGTGGTCGGAGGTAATGAATTTGGGAGATGAAATCAATACTAACTTCACCGAAACTACGCCTTTTTTAGCTCCTGATGGCAAAACGCTTTATTTTTCGAGCAATAGAGCAGGAGGAAAGGGCAGTAATGATATTTGGGTAGCCCAAAGAAAGGATGATAGTTGGATTCATTGGACAGAAGCTATCAATATTGGTGAGCCTATTAATACGGAACAATACGATGCTTATTACACGATTTCGGCTGCTGGTGATTATGCTTATTTTGTTTCGGGTAATAATTCGTTAGGGAAAAAAGATATTTTTAGACTAAAATTAGACATTAATAAACCTGTAGAACCTAAGCCGAGTGAAAGTACACCAATTGGGGGAAATCCAACGAGGAAATCGCAAGATAGAAGACCTGTTCAGCCAGCTCCTACGAAATCAGATGCCGTTGTTTTAGTTTCTGGAAAAGTAATTGATGGTAAAACAGGTAAAATTCCACAAAATGCTCAAATCATTTATGAAGATTTAAGCACAGGTAAAGAATTAGGTATTGCTACACCTGACCCTGTAACGGGGATTTACAAAGTGGTATTACCTTATGGAAAGAATTATGGTATCAGTACTAAAATTGATGGCTATATTGGCACTTCTCAGAACATTGATTTAAGTAAAATTACGGGAAAATACCTTGAAGTAGAAGGCAAGGACATGACTGTAAAGCCTATTGAAGCAGGTACTAAAGTTGAAATGAATAATATTTTCTTTGAATTTGGTAAGGCTAGTTTAAAACCAGAATCGTATCCAGAGTTGAATAGAATAGCCAATTTCTTTAAAACGAATACTAAGCTGATTTCAGAAGTGAGTGGACATACGGATAATGTAGGTTCGGATGAAGTAAACAATAGACTTTCACAAGAACGTGCTGATGTAGTCCGCAATTATTTATTGACACAAGGCGTACCTGCTGAAAGAATTTCGGCAAAAGGCTATGGTAAAAATAGACCAAAAGTAGCGAATGATACCCCTGAAAACCAAGCTATTAACAGAAGGGTAGAATTTGAGATTTTGAAGAATTGATTTTATTGGTAGATTCTTTTTTATCTGCGATATTTATCTGTGAAAATCTGCGGGTAAAAAGAATCCCGCTGATTACTGCTGATTTTATCCGCTGATTTACGCCGATTCTTTTTATTCTGCTAAAATCTGCGATATTTATCTGTGAAAATCTGCGGGTAAAAAAAATCCACCTGATTGCCGCTAATTTTATTCGCTGATTTACGCAATTCTTTTTATTCTGCTAAAATCTGCGATATTTATCTGTGAAAAGCTGTGGGTAAAAAGAATCCCGCTGATTACTGCTGATTTTATCCGCTGATTTACGCCGATTCTTTTTATCTGCTAAAATCTGCGGGTAAAAAAAAATCCACCTGATTGCCGCTAATTTTATTCGCTGATTCTTTTTATCTGTTTATAAAAACAAAAAAATATTACACACAAGATTATTATTGATTTTAAACTAATTTTATTTAACTAAAACACATAAAACTATGTCAAAGGATAAAGGGGCCATAAAGGAAGTAAAAAAAGAGCCAACTAAAACGCTAAAAGAAAAAAGAGCGGCTAAGCAAGAGAAGAAGAATAGTAAAAGAGATTAATCTGTACTCATAGAAAATCGCCAGCAATTTAATTTGTTGGCGATTTTTTTGTTTCAAGCCCCCCAAAAACCATTATTTTGGTCAAGGTTTTTAATTTTTAAAACAGAAGCTGTTTAATTTTATACCTGTTTTCCTAAAATCTACTTATTTATTCTTCCTAAATCTCCTAACAAGAAATTACTCAATATCTCTTTATTGATTTTAAACTAATTTATTTTTACTCCTATATGCATATAAATTGCCCAAAGGAGTAAAAATGCTAATGGACTAAAAAAGTACTAACTAAAATCTGATATCTATTTCTTGTTAATAACAATACAAAAGATGTGTGTTTCTTTTTCAAAAAGCTACAAATTTGGTCAACATTTACTCATTTCACCATAAACACCATTTCATGTTCTCCTTTTTGTAAAAAAGCCTTCTTGGGGAAATTAAGATTGTCTTTTGTGCTTAATACTAATTGATAAGTAACAAATATTGAGGAGGTTTAAATGCAATTATTAAGTAGCTAAAGTTTGATTGGTAGTCAGTAAATAATAGGTGCCCTCTAAATTTTTAGAAAATATGTCACATTTGAAGCCAATAAGGTCTGATCTGCTGGTGATATTCCTTAAACCAGAGCCTGATTGAGTCATGTTTTTTTTGATTGTTTGTTCATAGTCAAACCCTTTCCCATTGTCTTCAACTTTTATGCTAAAGCTCTCATGTAAATAGTTGATAGAGACTTTTATTTTTTTTGCGCCTGAATGCTTCAGCGCATTATTCAAGATTTCTTGAACTATTCTAAAAAGAATTATTTCTCTATCATATCCAAGCGAATAGGTTTCGCCATAAACAATCATTTCTGTTTCAAATTTCTTTGTTTTCTGAATCCTTTCTAATTCATGTGAAATCATTTCTTGCAAACCAAATAAATTGACAAAATCGCTATCTAAGCTTTTTGATAGCAATCTGATTTCTTTGATGGTCTGTTCTATTAGTTCGTTGGCTTGCTTTATAAATATTAGATTTTCTTCGTCCTTTATAGCATCTTCTACTACATTTATGTTTATTCTAGCGACGGATAATAACTGCCCTATATTATCATGCAGTTCTTTTCCTATGTACTGCAATGTATCATTTTGAACTTCAATCTGTGATTTAAGCATTTCTTTTTCATACCTCTGTTTGAGTAATGATTGTTTTCTTTTTTCTCTTTTCCGTCTTAAATAAAACAGAACAAATAAGAAAAAAATAAAAGCAATCAACACTCCAATCACTCCAGAAACAATGATAATCGTTTCACTTATATCTACTTCTTCTTTTGACATAAAACACCAATAATCATAAGGACAAATAATAAAGTATTCACAACTTTGCTGATAATTGAAAGACTAGTTACCATAGAATCATGGTTCTGAAAAAGTACATTCAAAGAACTTAGGTATGGTAAATTACCCAAATAGCAAAATAAGATTCCTATTGATACCCAAAATAAGAAATTTTGAAATGGGTTGATAATATTTGTGCTGAGAATTACTATTTCAAATAAAAAATATAAACACAAAAACGACAAGAAAATACTTCCTAACGTATAAGTATATGAATTGAAGTCGTACAACGTTTGGTAAAATATTAAATTACCTATAGCAAATACCAAGAAGGCAATACTGAAATACAAAATAATTTGCTTTACAGATGATTTTGAGATAGCCTTGTAGAAAGTGTAGTAAAAAAAGCTTATCTCAAAAATCATCTGAAAGTTATATAAAGGAATATTATTTCCGTAATAGACCGTAAGTAGATGGGCAGTAGTTTCTACAAAAAACGTTACTACTAAATAAGCAATAAAGTTTTTATTATAGCTAGGCGTAAGTTTATGCCTATTTATCAATAGTACAATAAGTGTAATTAGTATTACAGTAGGCAAGAAGTAGGTTTTTAATGTCATTATTTTATTTATTAAGGCCTTTTGCTTGGGTCGCCACAGCATAGCATTTCATCTGCACCTTCGGTAGATTTTCCAAATGTTCTCGCCCCTAGTGTTGTTGAATCATAAGAGCGGAAACCTCTGGTAATTACATAACCATGGTCATCTGGGTAATTTATTTCAACAATTTTATCATTTACAGCTTCTGGGTTCTCTTTTCCAAGTAAAATAGCAATATTTAATTGATTTGATATATCTGTTTGAAAGTTATCAAAACAGCTATGCTGGTTAGGTAATGTAACCCCAAAGTGGATACTTACATAAACATCTGGCTCTTCTTCGTCAAATTTATCCAAAAGCCCTTGTAAAAGCTCTCTGCGCATTACAATTCTTCCAATTTTTTTAATTTCCCTTGCTGAGGAAGATTTTATTTCAACATAATCTTCAAAATCCTCAATGATTCTTTTTAAATCAAATTGATTAATTTCCCCTGTTGCAGGGTTAGACGGAGTGCTTACTATCTTAGTCGCCATAATGTTAGTGGGTATTTTGTTGGTTAATATTTCACAAGCAAGAACTAATACTATTTTCTCGTTTGCCTTAGTCAAAACTAGTAAAATCGTAAACACAATTACAAATTGGTCAACAAAAGCCACTAAAAAACTTATTATTCGGTTTGATACTCTTTTTAACCACTTGATAAGCTACATTCTGTTTGAAATACTTATAATTTCAGGTATAGCTTTTATCTTTGATGAAAGACTTCATTTAACAATTCTAAAACACCATGCGAAAGCTCTCCTTTATTTTGATGCTACTACTAGTAGCGTCTGTTTCGAGTTATGCTCAACATTCAACAGTAAAAGCTAACTATGCGTTAGCGGCCAAGTTTTCTGCTAAAAAATTAAACAAAATGATTTTCTCGACCAGCGTTGACCCTCACTGGCTAAAAAAATCAGACCGCTTTTGGTACGTTTATGAAACTACCGAAGGCAAAAAATGGTATATCGTCGACCCGCTGAAAGCAGAAAAGAAGCTTCTTTTCGATAATGAAAAATTGGCCGCAGCTATCACCAAAATTGTAAAAGATCCTTTTGATGCTCAGCATTTAGGACTGGATAGTATGCGTTTTGTACGAGATGAAAACTGGATTCAGTTTGAAGTAAAAAGCACCCAAGACATAGTTGAGAAAAAGGATTCAACCGCCAAGAAAGATGCTAAGGTTGTCAAGGAAAAACCAAAAGTAAAAAAGGTGTTTTATTTTGAATATAACCTTAACACAACTGAATTAGTAGAATTAAGTGATTTCAAAAAGCCTAAGAAAAAACCAGTTTGGGCTAGTATCTCTCCAGATGGCAATACCATCATTTTCGGTAAAAAACAGAATTTGTATTTGATGGATAAACTCAATTATGAGAAAGCCCTCAAAAACGAAGAAGATAGTACCATCGTTGAAATTCAATTGACAAAAGATGGTGTAGAAAACTTTGGGTACCATCGTGAATCTCTATCTTTTGGTGACAATGAAACCAATGTTGACAAAGAGAAAAATAAAAACAAACGCAAGCCTGCTTCTATTTTCTGGAGTCCTGATAGCAAAAAATTTGTAATGACTCGTACTGATAACAGAAAGGTAAAAGATATATGGGTAATCAACAGTGTGGCTGACCCACGCCCAACACTAGAAACATATAAATATTGGATGCCTGGTGAGAAAGACAGTCCGATAGAAAATATCATTCTCTTTGATGTAGCTAGCAAAAGTCAGTTAGAATTAAATGCCGATTTATTCAAAGACCAAAGCATTAGTATTTGGAATACTACTCCGCTTGCCAATACCCGAGATGATGATTATCGTGCTAATGTATGGTTGGGTACTAAAGATAAATTTTATTTGAGTCGTGCCAGTAGGGATTTAAAGAGTATTGATGTGATGGTTGCAGACGTAACGACGAACACTGTAAAGCCCATTATAGAAGAGCGAATGAATACTTATTTGGAAACTCGTAAGCTCGGTTTAGTAAGTGCTAGTAAAGAATTGATTCATTGGAGCGAAAGAGACGGATGGGGACATTTTTACTTGTATGATGAAACTGGTAAACTAAAAAATCAAATTACTTCGGGTGCTTTTCATACGGAAGAAATCATCGGCATTGACGAGAAAAAACGCATTTTATACTTCACTGCCAACAATCGCGAAAGCAATGAAGACCCTTATTATCTGCACACTTACCGCGTAAATTTTGATGGAACAGGCTTGAAACTCCTCAACGAAGGAAATTTTGACCATGCTTCTAGCATCAATGATAATCAGCTTTATTTTGTTGATAATTTTTCAAGGGTGAATACTACGCCTAAAGCGGTTTTATTCAACACTGAAGGCAAAAAAATATTGGATTTAGAAACTTCTGACTTATCGTCTTTACTATCAGCAGGTTATAAATTCCCACAAACTTTCAAAGTAAAAGCTGATGATGGCATTACTGACCTTTATGGCGTAATGTACAAGCCTTATGATTTTGATAGCACTAAAAAATACCCAATCATAGAATACGTTTACCCAGGTCCACAAACTGAAAGTGTTAATAAGTCTTTCAGTAAGGGGATGGATAGGATAGACCGTTTGGCACAATTAGGCTTTATCGTGATTACTGTGGGTAACCGTGGGGGTAATCCTGCTCGTAGCAAGTGGTACCATAATTATGGTTATGGCAACCTAAGAGACTATGGTTTGGCGGATAAAAAAGCGGCGATTGAACAGTTAACCGATAGGTTTTCGTTTATCGACATCAACAAAGTTGGTATTCATGGACATAGTGGTGGTGGTTTTATGAGTACTGCTGCGATGTTGGTATATCCAGATTTTTTTAAAGCGGCTGTTAGCAATGCAGGGAACCATGACAATAGTATTTACAACCGTTGGTGGTCTGAAAAACACCATGGTGTAAAGGAAATTATCTCTGAAAAAAATGATACGAGTTTTGTTTATAGCATAGAAAAAAATCCTGAGATTGCTAAAAACTTGAAAGGTAAATTATTATTAATTCACGGAGAAATTGATAACAATGTACACCCTGCCAATACTATTCGTGTGGTAAATGCCTTGATAAAAGCCAACAAGCGTTTTGAGATGCTTACGTTGCCTACTCAACGCCATGGTTTTGGAGATATGACGGAATATTTCTTCTGGAAAATGGCTGACCACTTCACTAAATATCTTTTGGATGATTTCAGTGATAGGAGTGTGGATATCGAAGAAATGAATAAAGAAATAGAACGAAAACGATAATTTCATTTTCTTAATCTTAAAATAAAGCTTTTACAAAACCAATTAGCTGATTTTAAGGTTAAATTTGTACCGAATTTTTCGCCACGAATTGCTCAGATTTTCACCAATCGGGCGGTTCGTGGCTATTGTTGTTATTGATGATAAGAATATGCTCGTAAAAGATTTCCTTACCCTGTATCGTGAAGATGGCTTTGTGCAGATGATTGCTGAACAAATTAAAGCTCCCAAAATCTACCCTCATATTCAAATAAAGGGCTTTATTGGTAGTTTGGACGCCGTAGTTGCGTCTGCTTTGCATTTACTTAACGAAAAGCAATCTCATCTTTTTGTGCTTTCCGACCGCGAAGAAGCTGCTTACTTTATCAACGATTTACAAAATTTAGTGGGCGAAGACCGAGTACTGGCTTTTCCGATGTCTTACAAAAAGGCTTATCAATACGAGGAGGTAGATAACGCTAACGTGTTGATGCGCGCTGAGGTATTGAACAAACTGAACAATAATACCGAAGGAGTATTGATTGTTACTTATCCAGAAGCCCTCTCTGAAAAAGTAATCAACAAGCGTTCCCTCACTAAAAATACTTTTACCATCAATGTATCTGAAAAATTGGATACTGCTTTTTTAGGGGAAGTATTGGCTAGTTATGATTTCGAGAAAACGGATTTTGTTTACGAAGCGGGGCAATATTCTATCCGTGGTGGTATTGTGGATGTTTTTAGTTATGCCAATGATTTGCCTTATAGAATTGATTTGTTTGGCGACGAAGTAGAAAGTATCAGAACCTTCGACCCTGAGTCTCAGCTTTCTGTTGAGTCTATTTCTCGGATTAATATCATTCCTGATGTACAAAACAGGTTGATTCAAGAAACTCGTGAACCTTTCTTTAATTTCTTACCCGATAATACCCGACTTTGGTTCAAAGATGTGGAGTTGACGCTTGAAATTATCGAAAAGTCTTTTGAAAAAGTTGAGGCTAATTTCCAAGAAATTATTGCCAAAAGTGGCGGTATCAAAGTCATTTCAGAACCTAATCAATTATTTGAAACTCGCAGAAGTTTCTTGAATCTGATTAAAGAATTCGGTACGATTGAATTTGGGAAGAGATTTTATTTTAAATCTGCTCATGAAAAAATTCAGTATCAGGTAAAAGTACAGCCTACTTTCAACAAGGATTTTAAAAGATTGGCTGATAATCTCCGTGAAAACCAAGCTTTTCATTATACCAATATCATTACAGCAGATTCTCCTAAACAGCTTGAACGACTAGCGACTATCTTTGATGAAATTGATAGAAATGTTCGTTTTCAAGCAATGAATATTTCTTTACGTGAAGGCTTTATCGACCAGCAAGCTAAAGTTGTTTGTTATACCGACCACCAAATCTTTGACCGTTTCCATCGTTTCAGAGAAAAAAGCAAGTATTCAAAATCAAAAGCACTGACTCTTAAAGAATTACGCTCTTTGCAAGTTGGTGACTTTGTTACGCACGTCGACTATGGTATTGGTCGCTTTGCAGGATTGGATAGGGTCATGGTGGGTGATTCAGAACAAGAAGCCATCCGATTAATCTATAAAGACAATGATGTATTGATGGTTTCAATACATTCACTTCATAAAATTGCGAAGTATTCGGGCAAAGAGGGTGGACCACCAATCATGTCGAAATTGGGCTCGCCTGAGTGGGAGAATCGTAAATCGAAAGTCAAGAAACAAGTAAAAGACATTGCCAAAGAATTGATTTCGCTCTATGCCAAACGTAGAATGGCGCCTGGTTTTGCTTTTTCTAAAGATACCTTTATGCAAGTAGAGCTAGAATCGTCTTTCTTGTATGAAGATACTCCAGACCAAGCAAAATCAACTGCTGATGTAAAAGCCGACATGGAAAAACCACATCCGATGGATAGGTTAGTATGTGGTGACGTGGGTTTTGGTAAAACAGAAGTGGCTATTCGTGCAGCCTTCAAAGCCGTGGCTGATTCAAAACAAGTGGCGATTTTAGTACCTACTACGGTTTTGGCAATGCAACACTTTAGAACCTTCCGTGACCGTCTGGAGAAATTTCCTTGTCGGGTAGAATACATTAACCGTTTTAAGTCGGATAAACAAATCAAGGAAACTTTGAAACGAGTAGCTTCTGGTGAAACAGATATACTGATTGGCACGCACAGAATTGTGAATAAGGATGTGGTTTTCAAGAATTTGGGCTTGATGATTATCGATGAAGAACAAAAATTTGGCGTAAAAGTAAAAGACCGTTTGAAAGAAATGAGGGTAAATATTGATGCCCTGACGCTTACGGCAACCCCTATTCCAAGAACCCTTCATTTTTCATTGATGGGTGCAAGGGATTTATCTATCATTGCAACTCCTCCACCAAACCGTCAGCCAGTTACGACTGAATTACAAATATTTAGTGAAACACTAATCCGTGATGCCGTAAGTTATGAACTAAAAAGAGGAGGACAAGTGTATTTCGTGCATAACCGAGTAGGAGAGTTGGAATCTATCGCCAACCTGATTTTACGCATGGTGCCTGATGCCAAAGTGGGCGTAGCTCACGGACAAATGGAGGGTGATAAGTTGGAAAAGGCGATGATGAATTTCATAGAAGGGCATTATGATGTACTGGTTTCGACCAACATTATCGAAGCTGGTCTTGATATTCCAAATGCCAATACGATTCTTATCAATCACGCTAACCATTTTGGGTTATCCGACCTCCACCAAATGCGTGGTCGTGTGGGACGTTCTAACAAAAAAGCCTTCTGTTATTTATTAACTCCTGCTCTTTCATTACTTACCTCTGAGGCTCGTAAAAGATTAAGTGCTTTGGAAGAGTTTTCTGATTTGGGTGATGGCTTTAAAGTAGCGATGCGTGATTTAGATATTCGTGGGGCAGGCAATTTATTGGGGGCAGAACAAAGTGGTTTTGTCAATGATTTAGGGTATGAACTGTATCACAAGATTTTAGATGAAGCCGTTCAGGAGTTAAAAGAGACAGAATTTAGGGCTTTGTTTGAAAAGGATTTAGCTGAAACTGCCGAAAAATTGAAGATTGATTGTCAGATAGAAACAGATATGCAAGTACTAATTCCTGAAAAATATGTATCAAGTATTTCTGAAAGACTTTCGTTGTATACTCAACTGGATGACATGAAAGATGAGGAGGAATTATTGAAATTTGAAGCCATGATTACTGACCGTTTTGGGCCTATTCCTCCACAAATGTCTGACTTGATTGAAATTGTCCGTGTCCGTTGGATTGCAGAATCATTGGGAATGGAAAAAATATTATTAAAAAGTAATAATTTGAAATGTTATTTCGTTCCCTCTGAGAATGAAAAGTATTATAAATCAGCAGTTTTCGGCAAGGTTATTGAATATGTCAAACAACATTCAAGAAAGTGCTCGTTGAAAGAAGTAAAAGGTAAACTGATGTTGTATTTCGATAAGGTTACGTCTATCGAAGAATTTAAATGGATTTTAAAAGAAATTGCTAAATAATAAAGTTTAATATTCATTATATGTGGCTTTTTATTCGTAATATTCCATTTGTAATCATAAAGATTAATAATCTTTGAATATAAAACCCGCAGAATTTAGACTGTTTAGCATAAATTTGTAGTCTTTTCTGTAAATTGCATCCTTCCTAACTCAGGATATTAACTAGTTTTAAAATTATTCTTATCACGACAATCAAATTAATTAACAGATGAAGTTGTCTCTCAAATTAATGACAATTCTTGTAGCAAGCCTTGCATTGGCAAGTTCTTGTAAATCAAAGAAGTCAACGAGTGTAAAAATAGGCAAGAAAAGTACTGCTACTGGTATTGCTTATAACAAAAAAGGAGGTTTTCAGATTGATAAATCCTTCAAAGGTCAACAAACAGGTCCGAACTTAGTATTTGTAGAAGGCGGACGTTTTACGATGGGGGCTTTAGAAGAGGATGTTATCAATTCAAGAGATAACTTAGAAAGAACCGTTTCTGTACAGTCATTTTACATGGATGAAACAGAAATTGGAAACGTTCACTATCTTGAATATTTGAATTCGGTCATGAAAGACTCTTCTCAAGAATTCTATGAATCAGCATTGCCTGATACATTGGTTTGGAAAGATGAATTAGCTTTTAACGACTCTTATGTAGAACAATATTTACGTTATCCTGGCTTCCGTATGTACCCTGTTGTGGGTGTAACATGGGTACAGGCTTCTGATTACTGTACTTGGAGAACCGCTGCCGTTAACAACGACATTGCGATGAAAAGCCAGAAGAAGAAAAAAGGTAAGAAAGGTGCCGAAAGTAGAACATCTCCTGCTTTCTCTGCTGGTCAGCGTTTACCTATTGAATCTGGAAAAGTATTACCTGCTTATCGTCTTCCAACTGAAGCAGAGTGGGAATATGCTGCTAAAGCCATGATTGGAACGCAGTATGAAGATGAGAACCAAACTAACCAAAGAATTTATCCTTGGGATGGCCCAAATATGCGTGCTTCGGTAGGCAAGAAAAAAGGCTCTATGTTAGCCAACTTCAAACGTGGACGTGGTGACTATGCGGGTATTGCTGGTAAATCAAACGATGGTGCTATCATTACTACTGAAGTTTATACTTATCCAGCTAACGACTTTGGTTTATACCAAATGGCAGGTAACGTAAACGAGTGGGTATATGACTTATATCGTCCATTATCTTATGAAGATTTCAACGATTTGAACCCTATTCGTAGAAATGATTATTTAGATAATGCTAAGAATTACGATAGAAAGAACAACAACTCGTTAGTAGACAATAAGTCAAGAGTTTACAAAGGTGGCTCATGGGCGGATGTTGCTTATTGGTTAGCACCGGGAACACGTAGATTTATTGATCAAGATTCTTCTACGTCAACGATTGGTTTTAGATGTGCTATGATTAGAGCAGGTTCTAACAAATAATATTTTCACCCATTTGGAAGGCGGCAGAATTTGATTCTGTCGCCTTTTTTTTATGCCATTGCTAGGGTGAGTATGGAAATGTCCTTTATATCGAATTCTTGCAGGCTTAAAACGCATGATTCGAGGGTAGCACCTGTTGTCAAGGTATCGTCAACTACTACTACTTTTTTTCCTCTTAAATATTCCTGATGCTTGACAGCAAAGACATTGTCCATGTTTTGGTATCGCTCTAATCTTGATTTCGTTACCTGCGAAGTCGTGTTAGTAGCTCTTACTAAAATATCATCTCGCCATTCAATTTTTAGGCTTTCGGATAATCCTTTCGCAAAACAATCTGATTGGTTATACCCTCTGCTAATTAACCTTTTTTTATGCAAGGGCACTGGAATAATCAAATCAAAAGCTTCTGCAAAACCATTATCCCTTAGTTCTGCTCCATACCATCTTCCCAACATTTCTCCTACTTCCTGATTACCCTTATATTTCAGCTCATGCATCAAGCGTTGAACTTTACCACCCTTTATGAATTTTAAATAGCTCATAACGTGTTTTAGCTCAACTTTGCCCAAAAATTTCTGCATCAATACATTATCGTTTTCAAGGTGCAAATTCGTCTTCGGTAAATCGAATCTGCAATGCGTACAAATTACGGCTTCGTTCAGTTGGAGCGGCTCTAAACAAGCGGAACAAATTCTAGGAAAAATTAAGTCTATAAATGCGTTGAACATGATTTGAGTAATGTTGTTAAGGTTAGAAACTGATTACAATTTTTTCTTTGTATTTTGCATACAATTTAACATCAATCAAACAATAATCATGAGTTTAGTCGCAGAATTTAATGAGTATAGAAGCAAGATGAACGATAAAATCTTGTCTTCGGATAATAAAGTAATTAAAAGAATTTTTAATCTGGATACCAATACTTACGCTGAAGGAGCTTTATCAGAAAAAACAAAGGAAATGATGGGGCTGTCATGTTCGATGGTTTTGCGTTGTGATGACTGTATCAAATATCACCTCGGAAAATGTTTTGAGTTAGGCGTAACTGATGCGGAAATGCAAGAGATTTTTTCTGTGGCTACCTTAATCGGTGGAACAATTGTTATCCCACATTTGCGTAGAGCGGTGGAGTACTGGGAAGAACTTCGGAGTGAGGAGTTTTGAGTGATGAGTTTCGAGTTTTGAATGTGGAGTATTCTGTCGAAAATGAAGATAATTTTTAACAAAATTTATCCATTCATAATTAAAATAAATCACAAACTCACTCATTCATTAAATTACAATCTCATGGCTAAGAGCTGAAAACTCAGAGCTATATAAAAAATATGGAAATAGAGAACCTAGCCCAGCAATGGGATATCTTATTAGATAAATTAGAACAATCTCTTGGAAAAAAACCTGCTGATTTAAATGCAGTGCTTTTTCTTATTGGTGTTCAAGAATTAGGGAAAGGACATCAGTTTTTTACCAAGGAACAAAAGCAAGATTTAATGCATATTGCTATCTGCAAAGTACTTAGCTACAGCGGTATTTATGAATTAGAAGGTATTGATCAAGACGGTTGGCCACATTGGAAATTGATTCAGCCTTTGCCTTTTGTAAATGTAATCGAACAAGAAAAATTATTGAAAGCTCAAGTTATAGAATATTTTGAAAGGGAAGTATTTGTATGAAAATCATCACTTATAATGTAAATGGCATTCGTGCTGCCATGAACAAAGGCTTTATCGATTGGTTGAAGGCAAGTAATCCAGACATGATTTGCTTGCAAGAAATCAAAGCTGAAGAACACCAAATTGATAAACTTGTTTTTGAAGACTTGGGGTATCATATCTATTGGTTTCCAGCCGAAAAAAAAGGGTATAGTGGGGTAGCAATCCTTACTAAGTTTAAACCCAACAACATTGATTTTGGTTGTGGCTTGCCCGACTACGACAGAGAAGGACGAGTACTCCGTACGGATTTCGATACCTTTTCATTGATGTCTGTTTATATGCCTTCAGGTAGTAGTGGGGACGAACGTCAGGGTTTTAAAATGAAATGGCTCGATGATTTTTATGGTTATACTGATGACCTTAAAAAGTCTATTCCAAACCTTATTATTTCTGGCGACTATAATATTTGTCATCATCCGATTGATATTCACAATCCAAAGTCTAATGCTAATAGCTCTGGTTTTTTGCCAGAAGAAAGGGCTTGGGTTACTAAATTTTTGGATAATGGCTTTATAGATACATTTAGGCATTTTAATAAAGAGCCGCATCATTACACATGGTGGAGCTATAGAGCAGGAGCAAGGGGCAAGAATTTGGGCTGGCGTATCGATTATCATTGTGCCACCGAAAGCATGACAGACAGACTGATTCGTTCGGCTATTTTGCCAGAGGCAAAGCATTCTGACCATTGTCCAGTACTATTAGAAATCGCTATTTAATACATAGGCGAATCAAGCAAGAGAGTATCCCAATGTTTGATTCGCTTTTTTATTATTAATTAATTTACCACAATTCTACATTTCATTACTTCTTTTTCGTTAGGTATTAAATATTTCATGAGAATCTTCAGGATTAAACCTTAACAATATGACTACTTCACCCATCGCAACCTTACTTATGCGGATTGAAGAATACAAGCAAAAGTATTATCTCAATCGACTTATCAAAGGCAGTATTTTTTCAGCGGCAGTTATCTTGTCCGCTTTTTTGGTTTTTAACGTCCTTGAATATTTCGGTCATTTCGGTACTACTTTCCGCACAATTTTATTCTTTTCTTTCCTCTTAGCTTTCTTGATTTCGTGTATTTTTTGGGTGATTAAACCCTTGGTATTTTTATACGGAAAACAGAAACCGCTTTCGAATGAACAAGCTGCCGACCAAATTGGAAAGTATTTCCCAGAAGTAGGCGACAAGCTAATCAATACCCTTCAGCTTACCCGAAATATTGATAAAGAGCAAAATGAATTGTTGATTGCTTCTATCAAACAGAAGTCTCAGCAATTGGGTATTGTCAAATTTACGGATGCTATCAAGATAAACGATAATAAAAAATACGTAAAGTTTGCGGCCTTACCTGCTATTCTAATAGTAGGTATCTTGATGCTATATCCTTCATTTTTCTCAAAAAGTACTGAAAGGATCGTCAACTTCAAAAACGAATATCAAGAAGAAGCACCTTTCAATTTCCTACTTGAAAACAGCAATCTACAGGCTTTTAAAAATGAAGATTTTACCCTGAATCTTAGCTTACAAGGTAATACTATTCCTGACGCTGTGTATGTAGTTTACAACGACAGAAAGCTTAAAATGGAAACGACAGATAAGCGTCATTATACCTACACCTTTTCTAAAATTCAAAATGGGTTCGATTTTCAGTTTGAAGCCGCTGGTTTCAAATCTGGTCAATATGAAGTAGAAATGGTCAACAAACCAAGTTTGGCTTTTTTTGATGTAAATGTAAACTATCCTGCTTATTTGAATAAACCTGATGAATCTTTTAAAAATGTTGGCAACCTAACTGTTCCAGAAGGTACGGCTATCGAATGGGATTTTAACGTTACCAATACCGATTCTATTTCGATGGTTTTTGAAGGTGATAAAAATACTTACCTTGCTGATAAAAAGTTATTAGGTGGCGGTTTTGACTTTAATAAACGAGTAAAAGCTTCGGGCACTTACAAAGTGTTTCTGAAAAATAAATATGCTTCAAATGCTGAAGGCATCAGCTTTTATTTAAATGTTATTCCTGATAAATATCCGCAATTAAGTTTAGAGCAATACAAGGATTCTACGCTTTATAATTTAATCGTATTAGGCGGAAACATTGCAGATGATTATGGGATTAGTCGCTTGGCTATTTTTTATAAAGTACTCAGGAATGGGCAGAACAACCAACAAAATTATGCTAGTTTGGGTTTGCCAGTAAATCCTAATCAAGCGATTCAAAGTTTTTATAAGCAATGGAATCTAGATAGTTTAAAGCTGAACCCTTCGGATAGAGTAGAATATTATGTGCAAGTTTGGGATAATGATGGAGTAAATGGTGCTAAGTCTACTCGTTCACAAGTCATGAATTATGCTATTCCCGACAAGCAAGCTATCGATAATCAAATAGAAAACTCTGTTGATAAAACGCAAGCCCAATTAGAAAAGACTTTCGAGAAAGCACAGAAATTACGTAAAGAAATTGCTGCTTTGGAAAATCGTTTAAAAAACAAAAAGGAGTTAGATTATCAAGACAAGAAATTGGCGGAAGAATTGATTAAGAAGAAAGCAGAGTTGATGAACGAAATTAAAAATCTGCAAGATGCTAATAAAGATTTGAATGAAAAGCAACAAAGATTCAATGAACAGAAGCCAGAAAATCAACAGAAAATGGAAGCACTCCAGAAAATGATGAATGATTTGATGGACCCTGAAACTCAGAAGTTATATGAAGAATTGAAAAAAATGCTTGAACAAAACCCTGATGATAATAAAATGCTTGAACAAATGGATAAGCTCAAAAACAAAGAGCGTAACATGGAAAAAGAATTGGAACGTATGCAGGAGTTATTTAAGAAATTACAATTAGAACAAAAGTTGGATAAGAGTATTAAGGATTTAGAAGATCAAGCTAATCAACAAGAAAAACTTGCTGAGAAAAACGAAGCCTTAGATAAGAATAATAAAACTGATGCTGATAAACAAAAAGAAGCTGATGCCAATAAAAAAGAACAAGAAAAACTGAGCAAGGCTTTTGAAGAGGTAAAGAAAGATTTAAAGGAAGCTGAAAAGATTAATAAAGAGATGAAAAATGCTGAACCTATGGACATGGGCAAAGAACAGCAAGAAGACATTTCACAAGATCAAAAAGAAGCGGAAGAGAAATCTGAAAAAGGGGACAACAAGGGGGCATCTCAAAAACAAAAGCAAGCGGCCAAACAAATGAAGAATTTGGCTCAGCAACTAGCCAAGGAAAAGCAAGAACAGGAGATGAAGCAAAACGAAGAGAATATGGATGACCTTCGTGATATTCTTGAAAATCTTGTGAAGATTTCTTTGAACCAAGAAAAGTTGATGAAAGACTTTAGAGGTATGAATCCTTCGGATCCTAGATTCATAAAACTTTCGCAAGAGCAAATAAAGATACAGGATGATGCAAAAGTGATTGAAGATAGTTTATATGCTTTATCAAAAAGGGTCTTACAAATTGAATCTTTCGTAAACCGTGAGATGAGTAATATGAAAGGTTTTATGGCTGAGGCTTCAAAACTTATCAAGGATAGAAAGTTACCCATGACTACATCGAAGCAACAATTTGCGATGACATCCATGAATAATCTTGCTTTATTGCTTTCTGATGTATTGAAACAAATGCAGCAAAATCAGCAAATGATGATGCAGAGTGCTGGTAAAGGGAAAACAAAAAGCAAAGGAAAAGGCAAAAGCCTAAGCGAAAGCCAAAAGGAATTGAACCAGCAAATGCAACAGACCATGCAAAAAGGTGAGAAAGGGCAAGGGGGCATTTCGGAGCAATTAGCTAAAATGGCCAGAGAACAAGCTCAAATCAGGAAGATGCTTCAAGAGTTTTTGGATAATAACAAAGGAACTGATAAAGGCAAGGGCTTGGGAAATGAAATAAAAGAGATGATGAAGAAAATGGAAGAAAGCGAAACAGACTTGGTAAATAAACGCTTGAATCCGAATTTGATGAAACGTCAACAAGAATTATTGACTCGTTTGCTTGAATCAGAGAAAGCGATGCAAGAGCAAGAAGAGGAGCAAAAACGAAAAGCAGAGTCTGCTCGACAAGATTTAGCAAGAAAGGTTCCTCCACAGTTTCAACAATACGTTAAAGATAAACAAAAGCAAACAGAGTTGTTGCGTACTGTACCACCCAACTTGAATCAGTATTATAAACAACAAGTTGATAATTACTTCAAACAAATTAATTAATGTAAACGGGTCTTGGATTTTATCCAAGACCCGTTTCTTTTTCTTCTACTATATCCTACCTTTCTCTTGATTCCTTCTTTCTCTCTAAGTAGCTGATATTCACAAGCTGAATTTTATATTGTATCTTTGTGAACGAATTATTTCAAACTTAATAATGTTATTACACAATGATTGTTTTTTTTAACGAGGATATTGATTTTAAATTTAGCCAGAAAAACCAGTTAAAAGCATGGTTAAAAAAAGTGGCTGAATTAGAGGGCTTTAAGGTAGGAGACCTCAACTATATATTTTGTTCAGATGAGTATCTTCATAAAATCAATGTTGAGTATTTGGACCACGATACCTATACAGACATTATTACCTTTGATAATTCGGAAGAAGAAGAAATGATTGAGGGTGATATTTTTGTAAGTATTGAAAGGGTAAAAGAGAATTCTCAAGAATTAAAAACCGAGTTTCTTGATGAATTTAAGCGTGTGCTAGTTCACGGACTTTTACATCTTTGTGGTTATGATGATCATTCCGATGAAGACGAAGCACAAATGAGAGAGATTGAAAGTAAATATATTTTAATTTTCAATAGTTGATATTTTATATTTTATTCAAACACTCCACGTGGAACACTTACAAAAAACACGTGTTTTTTACGACTCATTTAAAACCTTCAAATTTTCAATTATTTAGTTTTAAATAATCATTATTGTGGCTAAAGTATTTCTTTATAGATAAAAATATACAAAGCTCTAGTATTACTTGAAGAAGGTTCAGCTATAAAATTGAGCTGAAAGAACCCTAAAATTATATGGTCGAAATAATCATTATCAGATAATTAAAAATAGATTCAAGGTAATATAAAATTAATTATGGCTATAAAATCGCATAAAGTGAAGGAATAAGTAGGTGTTAAATATGTTTCACAAGCTAATGAATATTTGTGCTTGCTATTCGGTCTAGTAAGACTTAAGTAACCAAAACAAGCGCTTACTTTAATTATCATAAACAGCATACTATTTGCCATTATTAGAGAAAATAAAACAAGAAGATAAAAACAAGTGTAATAGTAGATTCAAATATCAATTAATAATATGTACAAAGAATATGATGTTATCGTAGTAGGAGCTGGTCATGCTGGTTGTGAAGCCGCTCACGCAGCAGCAACGATGGGCTCGAAGGTATTACTCGTTACGATGAATATGAATACCATAGCTCAAATGTCTTGTAATCCAGCCATGGGTGGTGTGGCTAAAGGACAAATTGTGCGTGAAGTAGATGCTTTAGGTGGAATGTCAGGAATTATTTCTGATAAAACAATGATTCAATTTAGGATGCTAAATCGTTCTAAAGGCCCTGCGATGTGGTCGCCTAGATGCCAATCGGATAGAATGAGGTTTGCGGAAGAATGGCGTTTGGCTTTGGAAAGAAACACTAATGTGGATTTTTGGCAGGAAATGGTTTCTGGTCTGTTAGTGGAAGATAATAAAGTAGTAGGTGTAAAAACTCAATTAGGCATTGAATTCAAAGCTAAATCTGTTGTATTAACCAATGGAACATTCTTGAATGGGTTGATTCATATTGGTGAAAAAAACTTTGGTGGTGGTAGAACAGCCGAAGGAAAAGCAACGGGTATTACCGAACAATTGGTACAATTAGGCTTTGAGGCAGGTAGAATGAAAACAGGTACGCCACCAAGAGTAGATGGTAGAAGCTTGGATTATACTAAAATGGAAGAACAAAAAGGAGATGAAAATCCAAGTAAGTTTTCTTATTTAGATACTCCTTCTTTAACTGAGCAAAGAAGCTGTTGGATTACTTACACTAATCAAGAGGTACATGATGTATTAAAAACAGGTTTTGAAAAGTCACCAATGTTTGCGGGTAGAATCAAGGGATTAGGACCAAGATACTGTCCTTCGGTGGAAGATAAAATCAATCGTTTTGCTGATAAAGACAGACATCAAATTTTTGTAGAACCAGAAGGCTGGCATACTGTAGAAGTTTATGTAAATGGTTTTTCAACTTCATTACCAGAAGATGTGCAGTATGCAGCGTTGAAAAAGATTCCTGGATTTGAAAACGTAAGAATGTTCCGTCCGGGCTATGCGATAGAATATGATTTCTTTCCGCCAACGCAATTAAAGCAAACATTAGAAACTAAGTTGATTCAGCATTTATTCTTTGCAGGACAGATTAATGGAACAACTGGATATGAAGAAGCAGCGTGTCAGGGATTGATGGCAGGGATAAATGCCCACCAAAAAGCCCAAGACTTACCAGAGTTTACTTTATCTCGTTCAGAGGCTTATATCGGTGTCTTAATTGACGATTTGATTAATAAGGGTACAGAAGAACCTTACAGAATGTTTACGTCAAGAGCAGAATATAGAACATTGCTTAGACAGGACAATGCTGATATTCGCTTAACAGAGAGGGGACATTCAATTGGGTTGGCTTCTGAAGAAAGATTGAATAACGTTAATAACAAGAAAGAGCAAACAGCGGTATTAATAAATGGATTGAAATCATTGAAAGTAAAACCTGAAGAGGTAAATCCTGTTTTAGAAACAATTGGTACGGCATTGTTAAGAGAGGGTACGCCAATCATTAATTTATTGAAACGTCCTGATATTGATGTTCAAAAGTTAAAAACATTATCTCCAGAAGTAGCAACTTATTTGGCTAATTTTAAAGATGAAATTTTGGAACAAGCTGAAATCAATGTGAAATATGAAAGCTATATTGAAAAAGAGCAAGTAATGGTTAATAAACTATTGAAATTTGAAAACCTTAAGATTCCAGCAACTTTTGATTATGCTAACTTAAAGGCTATTTCAAATGAAGGTCGACAAAAGCTTTCGAGGATAAGACCAGCCACTATTGGTCAAGCTTCAAGGATTAGCGGTGTATCGCCTTCTGATGTTTCTGTACTGATGCTTTATATGGACAGATAATATTGATGATAATAAATACAAAAGACTTGTAAGCAATGGTTATTGTAAACCAAAACCTTACAAGTCTTTTTTGTACCTTTGTGAAAATTAACAACCATGGAAAAAATAAGCACTTGCCCAATCTGTAAACAAAGTTCATTTAGTAAATATCTTACTGTTAAAGATTATACGGTAAGCCAAGAAACATTCGAAATCGTCAATTGTAATACTTGTGGTTTTAAATTCACCAATCCTCGCCCAGAGATAGATAAAATAGGCGCATATTATAAAGCTGAATCTTATATCTCGCATACTAATACTTCTAAAGGACTTATCGCTAAAATTTATCATTCTGTTAGAAAATATACGCTAAAAGGTAAATTAGAATTAGTTAATACATTGTATCCTTCAAAGGGTAAATTATTAGATGTGGGCTGTGGAACGGGTATGTTTTTGAATGTATGCAAAGAAAATGGTTGGAAAGTATTTGGCATTGAGCCAGACGATGATGCAAGGGCAATTGCAGAACAAATTAATCAATCTACTATCAAGACGGATGTGTTGAGTTCATTCCAAGATGAGCAATTTAACATCATTTCTCTATGGCATGTATTAGAACATGTGCATCAATTAAATGAAACGATTGATTGGTTATATGAAAGACTCGCTTTGGATGGTTCGCTAATTATAGCTGTTCCTAATCATGAATCAGAAGATGCCGCTATTTATGGCAATAAATGGGCAGCCTATGATGTTCCGAGACATTTGTATCATTTCTCTCAAAAGACAATAAAGCAACTTTTTGAACAACATAACTTCCGTTTGGAAGAAACCCTCCCTATGAAGTTTGATTCCTTCTATGTTTCAATGTTGAGTACTAAGTATCAAACAGGGAAAACTAACTATTTCAAAGCCTTTGTAGATGGTTTGAAATCTAATATAAAAGCAGAGAGTAATCAACAGAATTATTCAAGCTTAATTTACATATTTAAGAAGAATTAACATTTTTCAGACACTTTTCCACAACCCTCAGAGTTTAACAAACACTGAGGGTTTCTTTTTGTAAAATGGTCAACATTTCTATAAACCAATTTTTTTAAGCAATTTTGGGTTAAGTAATAGGAGTTTTCCAGAATTTAAGCCAATGGCATTTATTTTATCCACAAAGTTTTCAACATATTAACATGAAAGTGAAGAATTTAGTCTTGATAAGTTTTCTTAGTTTTATACTCATCGAAATCCTCTTTAGCTGTGCACAAATCGTAGCACCGACCGGTGGCAAAAAAGATACATTAGCTCCCGTTATCGTTAAAACATTTCCGAATAATCAAGCTACCAATTTTTCAGGAAAATTGATTCAATTAGAATTTAATGAATATGTAACGGTGGATAATATCCAACAGCAATTATTGATTACCCCTAATATTGAAGGAGCTTATCAAACCAAACCTTTGCCCAAAGGTGTAAGACTCACTTTCGATAAACCCTTCAAACCAAATACTACTTATAGTTTAAATTTCAGAAATGCCATAAAGGATATTACAGAAAGGAACATTGCTAAAAATATAAGATTGGTTTTCAGTACTGGAAAAATTATTGATTCATTGATTGTAAGCGGTAAAGTATTTAATCCACAAATCAATAAACCAATTTTGGATATGACTGTTGGTTTATATACCTATTCGGATACATTGAATCCTAAAAAAGAAAAACCTTATTACTTTACAAAAACAGATAGCTCGGGTATTTTCAAAATTGAAAATGTGGCTTCGGGGAAATACAGAATTTATGCCATTGCCGATGCCAATAATAATTTACTATATGAAGAAGCCAAAGAATTGATGGGTTTTGTAAAAGATACTATCGACTTAAAAAGTAATTTATCGAACCTAGAAATCAATATGGCTAAGATGGATAAAAGTCCAAACAAAGTAGCTAAAACCAGAAATACCGCTAACTACTATTATATAGAATATAGTAAAGGGATAAAAAATGTAAAAATTGACTTTTTAGGAAGAAAAGATACGTTGGCTTATCAACAAATTGACAGTAAAAACCTTAGAATATACAATACTATTAACAATTCTACCGATACTGTAAAAGTAAAAGTATCAGTTACGGATTCATTAGATAGGGTATTTACACATGACCAAAAAATCAAATTTAGGGTAAAAGGCAAAAAAGATGAAAGTGTGAAAGAAGAGTTCAGCACGAAAATAACGCCCACTAATAATGAGGATATAGATTTAAAAGATGTGGGTTATACCATCAATTTTTCAAAACCTATTATTCAATATGATATTAGTAAAATTGAAATCATGAATGATACCCTTATTAGGATACCTATTACAGAAAAAGACATTACATGGAGCCAAGGAAAAACGAAATTGCATATTCAGAAAAATGATAAAAAACCAAAGGAATTTGTAAGAGTGCGTATCCCCAAAGGGACATTCATTTCCCTCGAAAATGATACTACTTCAAACATTGAAAGTTTTCATCCAATCAGAGATCCTGAGAATTATGGTATCATCGAAGGGGAAGTTAAGAACCCCAACAAAAAGCATTTTATTATTCAATTATTGAATGAACGAAATGAGGTAGTTCAAAAAGTGGACAACGTATTGAAATACGAATTTGCCTTTCTTAAAGCGGGTATTTATTATGTAAGATTGATTGTGGATGAAAATCAGAATTCTCGTTGGGATGAAGGCGACTGGCAGACCAATACACTACCAGAAAGAATAATCTATAATCCGAACAAGATTAAATTGAAACAAAATTTCGTTCTATCTGGAAATGACTTTACAATTGACTAAATATCAAAAAATGGTCAACCTTCTGTGGATAAGTCCAGAAATAGGGCAAATAGCCTTTCAAAAAAGTGGAAAAGTAGGGGTTTTATACCCCTTATTTTTGTGGATAGAAATAGAGGCATTGTGGAAACAAAAAATGGACATTTAGAAACGTGGAAAACTATCGATTTAATCCATATTTTTATGACAAGTTAACAACATAAAAACTCATTGTGAATAATGTTGAGAAAAAGTTAAAAGTTATACACAAATATGTGGATTAAAATTAATGACATTGTAAATCAATTAGTTATATGTTGATAAGTACGTTTTTTATGTTGATAAAAAAAACGATATTAACAATTATCTGTGAAAATAATGTTTCACAATACTCATCCACATATCCACAGTATAATAGAAGTAATAGTTTTCTTTTTTATAAAAAATTAAATAAAAATTATTATGATTAAATATAAGATGTTGTTGAAAACTTTTTTGAAGGCTCTTTGCTTCGTCATTTTCGTAATGGGGTCTTTTAATGTTTTCAGTCAAGATGCTCAGTTGGGAATAGAATACCTGAAATCGGGTGAATATGAAAAGGCGAAAACCATTTTTCAAAAATTGGCTAAAAACAAAGACGCTGCAAAAGATATTTATAAACCATACTTGGAAACTTTGGTGAAGTTGAAAGAATGGGACGAAGCCGAAAAGTTTGTTAAGAAACAAATCAAAAATGGAGATGTTAATCAAGCTAAATATTTAGTTGATTTAGGACGACTTTATCAGTCAACTGATAAGAAAGACGAAGCTAAAAAAAACTATGATTTGGCGATTGATAAAGTAAAGGCGAGTGATGATGAAATGATAGATTTAGTGAATTACTTTGCCATGCAACATCAAACAGATTTAGCTATACAAACAATTGAGGTATCGAGGGCTTTTACAAAGACGGAAGATAAATATGCTGTACAGTTAGCAAATTTGTTCCGTATGGAAGGGAAAGTAACTCAAATGATAGAAGAGTACCTAAAGTTTGGTTTAGTGACTGATAATCAAGAAATGGTACAGTCAATCCTTCAGGATGAGTTGAAGGAAGATAAAGAAATAGAAGAATTAGAGAAAATACTCTACGCAAAAGTTCAACAATATCCACAGACGTCTTATTATACAGATATTTTGATTTGGCATTTGATTCAGAAAAAAGACTTTTATAAAGCTTTTGTTCAGGCTAGGGCGTTGGATAAACGCTATAAAAAAGAAGGTATTCAAGTGACAGACTTAGGCTTTATGGCGCATCAGAATAAAGACTATGTTAACTCAGGTAAAATCTTTGAATACTTAATCAAAGAATATCCTAGACATCAGAATTACCCATTGTGGAGAAGAATGTTGATTAATGCCAAGGAAGAAGTGATTAAAACCACTTACCCAATTAATCAATCGGATATTAGATTGCTCATTGGCGAATACACCAAGATGCTGGATGAACTGGGAACAAATCAAAGAACATTGGAAGCCCTAAGAAGCAAAGGGCTTTTGTATGCTTTTTACTTAAACGAAAAAGACACTGCCATTGCTGTTTTAGAAAAAGCCATCAAACTTGCCAACAATGATCAGTTTTTTGT
Organism: Arcicella aquatica; assembly: GCF_034928825.1. NCBI lineage: Bacteria > Pseudomonadati > Bacteroidota > Cytophagia > Cytophagales > Flectobacillaceae > Arcicella > Arcicella aquatica. The sequence continues at coordinate 102,340 of NZ_JAYFUL010000018.1, forward strand.
GGATAAGTGTAAACTAGATTTAGGAGATATATACTTGTTGAAATCTGAACCTTGGGAAGCCACGTTATTATATTCACAAGTGGAAAAATCAGAGAAAGATAGTCCGATTGGGTATGATGCCAAATTAAGAAATGCAAAATTGGCGTATTTCAGAGGAGACTTTGAGTTAGCCAAAGAAGTATTGGATATTTTAAAACAAGCGACTACGCGCGAGATTGCCAATGATGCGATGGAGCTGAGTTTACTGATTCAAGAAAACACTGGTTTTGATAGTACAGAAGCTGCCTTAAAAGATTATTCTTCTGTTGAACTCTTACTTTTTCAACATCGTAATGAGGAGGCTATCGCCAAATTAGGAGAAATGGAAAAAGTATATCGTGGAAATCCTATTATGGATGATTTGGTTTTTCTAAGAGCGAATATCTATTTGAAGCAAGGGAATGTGGATAAAGGGGTAAAAGATTTGGAATTCGTCATCCAAAATTTCCCACACGATATTAAAGGCGATGATGCATTGTATCTATTAGCGAAAACATATCAGGATGTATTGAACCAATCCACAAAGGCGATGAAATTATACCAAGAATTGTTGATAAAGTATCCTGGCAGTATTTATGGGGCAGATGCTAGAAAAAGATTTAGAAATTTGAGGGGAGATACAATAAATTAATTACCTAAACGTATTACTATCAGGCCTGTAAGCTTATCCACTTACAGGCTTTTTTTGTGGATAAACCGCTAAATGTCATTGTATGGTTTGAAACTCTACTTGATTGCTTTAAATAAAATTTGCTAAGACCATTTTAATCAAAGTGGCCTGCTTTTTATTTTTTGTGTCTATCCTCTAATTATTCACAATCAAGTAAAATAGCCATGAAAAAACTCTTCTCTTTACTCTTCATTATTAGTCTTGCTTTTTGCAATGAGCTGTTGGCTCAACAACCAAAAATCGTTTTTGCCTGCAATTATTTTGGTAAGCAGGTATTACCTCAAGATATTTGTCCACAAACGATGGGATACATTTCTGAAAGTCATGCCGCAGAAGTAATCGGAAAATTTGCCAAAAAAATGGGACAAATTCATAGCAAGTTTAAAGTAATGCAATGTTCAAATACGGATAATTGTTTTGCGACTATCATTGAAGGACAACCCTATATTATTTATGACCGCGACTTTTTGGGCAGAGTAGAACGGACAGCTCAAACCGACTGGGCAGCGATTTCTATCTTAGCGCATGAGATTGGGCATCATGCCAATTTCCATACCATAGACGGAGAAGGAAGTCGTCCTGAAAAAGAATTAGAGGCTGATTATTTTTCAGGTTTTTGGTTACACCAAATGGGTGCTACTTTAGAACAGTCACAACAAGCTATTCAGCATTTTCAAGAAGAGTTTGTAACCACTACACATCCGCCAAAGTCGCAAAGATTAGAGGCTATCAAAAAAGGATGGCTAGAAGCTGATAGCGATAAGTTGGTGGAGGTATCGAGAGCATCAAAAAATGACCAAACAAATGTTCATTCGAATGTTGATAGAAAAATTGAAAATATAGAAGTTGTTGAAAATAAGTTACTTAGTGTCAATGAAGCTTCCTTCAAGAAAACAGGTTGTGTGACTGGGAATTGCAAAGATGGAGAAGGGCTATTTGTCCACAAAACACAGGGGAGTTATCAAGGAATGTGGAAAAGTGGTAAAAGAGATGGTTATGGAATACAGTATTATCCAAACGGAAATAAAATGTATGAGGGAGAATATCGAGCGGGCAAACGTGAAGGGAACGGTATTTATTATTTCCAAAACGGAGAGCGATTTGAAGGCAAGTTTTTAAATGATGGTACAACAGACGACGGATATTATATCTTGAAAGATAATGAAGTAAGTGAAATAGAATTAACTTATTTATATTCAGATGGTAGAAAAGAAATTATCCAAATTGTTAATGAATAGAAAGGAATGTGGATAAAAGTAAATTTTAGCAAAAAATAGTGATTAATAATCTACTGTTAAATTCTTTGTTTGAAATACTTAAAAAATACAAAATAATTATGCTTGCATACTATTTTCATTTATTTAAACTTGTTATCTTTGTTTAACGCTATTGTAAAATATAGGGTTTAATTTGTATTTTATTTTGAAAAGGCATCGAATAAACTAAGATAGTCATGAAGAGCAATCCTAACATTACCAGAGTATTTGATTTACTACCTAATTGTGTACAAGCAGTAAATAAAGAAGACACCTTCGCTAGTAAAGTAAAAGGTGAGTGGAAAAAATATAGTGCTACAGAAGTAATAGAAATCGTTAATAAAGTAAGCGTTGGCTTAATCAAATTAGGGGTTAAAAAAGACGATAAAATTGCGCTGATTTCTAATAACAGACCAGAATGGAATTTTATTGAGTTAGGAGTTCAGCAAGTAGGTGCTGTATTGGTGCCAATGTATCCAACCATCACGATTGAAGATTATCGTTATATTTTTACGGATGCAGAAGTGAAATTGATTTTTGTTTCTGACAAGGCCTTGCTAGCAAAAGTACTTGAAGCTACCAGTGTTTTGGAAGGCATAGAAGGTATCTATTCTTTTGATCCTTTTAAAGGAACAAAACATTGGACAGAATTATTATACTTAGCTAAAGGTGAGGATTTTGCTCAAATAGAACCTTATAAAGCAGCTGTTCATCCAGACGATTTGTTGACACTGATTTATACTTCGGGAACTACAGGGAAACCGAAAGGAGTAATGCTGACGCACGATAATATCGTTTCTAACATTGATGGATTGGTGATTGGAAAGCATTTAGAATTATCATCTGATGACAAAGCCCTTAGCTTCCTTCCGCTTTGCCACATCTACGAGCGTACCGATGTATATGTGTATATGTATTATGGCGTTTCGGTATATTATGCCGAAAGTATGGATACCATTGCCGATAATCTAAAAGATGTTAAGCCGCAAGTATTCGCAACGGTTCCGAGATTGCTAGAAAAAGTATATGATAAGATTGTAGCGAAAGGCTACGAATTATCGGGTATTAAAAAACAGCTTTTCTTTTGGGCATTGAACCTAGGATTGAAATACGACCCAATGAAGGATATGGGTTTTTGGTATAATACACAGTTGAAAATTGCGAGAAAATTAATATTTAGTAAGTGGAAAGAGGCCTTAGGAGGCAATATCAAAATCATTGCTTCTGGTTCGGCTGCTTTGCAACCTCGTTTATCAAGGGTATTTTGGGCTGCCGAAATACCGATTGCTGAAGGCTATGGATTGACTGAAACTTCGCCTGTAGTTTCATCAAGTATCTTATCTGATTTTAGAGTGGGTTGTGTAGGTACAGTATTACCAAATGTGGAGTTGAAAATTGCTGAAGACGGAGAAATTTGTGTAAAAGGGCCATCTATCATGAAAGGCTACTATAAAAGACCAGATGCTACTGCCGAAGCGATAGATGCGGATGGCTGGTTTCATACAGGAGATATAGGTGAACTTTTTGAAGGACGTTATTTGAAAATTACAGATAGAAAAAAGGAAATCTTCAAAACATCTGGTGGTAAGTATGTAGCACCACAGGTAATAGAAAATAAATTGAAAGAATCTGTATTGATTGAACAAGCAATCGTTGTAGGAGAGGGACAAAAATTCCCGTCAGCTTTGGTTGTACCTGAATTCAATGCCTTAAAAGAGTGGTGTACTAGAAACGGTGTAGACTGTAAAGATGCTACTCAGATGATTAAGAATGATAAGGTAAAAGAGAAAATAGATGAAGTAGTAAAAGACTTGATGAAGAATGTTGCTCAATATGAACAAGTAAAAAAGGTAGAATTATTACCTAAATTATTTACGATTGAATCGGGCGAATTAACACCGACATTAAAGCTAAAAAGAAAAATCATTCATAATAATTATAAAGAGTTGATTGAAGGAATATATAATTAAGCCCTTTATAATTTTCCAAATTGTGGAATCAAACATGAGTAATCCCGAATTTTAAAATCATAAAAAAGCGGTCTAAATTTGTTTTTCGACCGCTTTTTTATGATTGATGGGTAACGAATTCCTACTGTTTGAGCGAAGCGAGTTTAGGAATTCTTGATTTTTTTGTTACTTTTTGCATCAAGGCAAAAAGTAAGGACGAGAATAAATCCAAAAAACATTAAAATCTTTTAAAACTTGCTTTTCCAAGAGAAAATTCGGGATGACTCATGTTTGATTGATGATTTGAGTAAATGATTATAGTTCCTTAGGAACATTATATCAGTAGAAATATATTGTAACCCTACTGTCAGCCCCATCGGGGCGAAATATTTCGCCCCGATGGGGCTGACGGTAAATTGTTATTCAGCGACTACCGATATTTCGCCTCTACGAGGCTGTTAATTTTTTACTATAAAGAAAGCAAGTAATTTTTAAAGCTTGCAAAATCTTTCGTCATCGGTATTGCTACTTTTTCTTTAGATAACAATGCCGATAATCTTTTAGGAATTTCTACAGAAGTACCCAAAGTATCTTCTACTACATCTAAAAATTTAGCATAATGAGCAGTAGAAAGCAACACACCTGCTACTTCATCAGAAAGCGTATTTGTATAAGATTTCAGCCCTAAATAAGCCACGGCAGTATGTGGACACATGACATAATTGGTTCTTTCAAAAACATCTTTCATAGCAATTTTGGTTTGCTCATCATTGCTAGAATCTCCTGCGATATGTTTTACTACTTCTTCATAAGCATCACCTGCTAATAAACGCATCCTGATAAAATTGGATGGATTCCCCACATCCATTGCATTTGAAATAGTTTCTTTAGATGGCTTTGGTTCATAATTGCCAGTAGCTAAATAGCTCGGAACAATGTTGTTTACATTGGTTGCTGCTACAAACATTTTTACAGGCAAGCCCATTTTCTGAGCAATTAATCCTGCTGATAAGTTGCCAAAATTTCCACTTGGTACACAGAAAACAACAGGTTTGGTATTGCCTGCTTTCTTCAATTGGGCATAAGCATTGAAATAATAAAACGATTGAGGAATCAATCGGCTAATGTTGATAGAATTGGCAGAAGCCAAATTGATGGTTGAAGACAGTTCTTTGTCTAAGAATGCAGCTTTCACCATAGCCTGACAATCATCAAAAGTTCCATCTACTTCTAGAGCCGTTACGTTCTCGCCGAGGGTGGTTAATTGCTTTTCTTGAATATCCGATACTTTGCCAGTTGGATACAAAATAGTTACTTTAATACCAGGCGTTTTATAAAATCCCTGTGCCACCGCTCCACCAGTATCGCCAGATGTTGCTACAAGAATATGAATATCTTTGTGCGACTTTTGTAAAAAGTAGGACATCAATGATGCCATGAACCTTGCCCCAAAATCTTTGAATGCCATAGATGGTCCATGAAACAACTCTAATACATAAGTATCTTTTTCAAGAGTGACCAAAGGTGCATCAAAATCGATAGCTCTTTCAACAATCATTTTAATATCATCCTCAGGGATATCGTCGCCCAATAATGTTTTAGTTACTTCAAAGGCAATTTCTGAAATTGATAGTGTTTCTATTTTATCAAAAAAAGAAGAGGGTAAAGTCGGAATAACATGCGGCATATATAAGCCATTGTCTGGAGGGAGTCCTCTAAATACTGCTTCTTCCAAAGAAACATCATCACTTTGATGATTTGTGCTGTAAAGTATCATAATTATTTGGAACAGATAAAACCTTCAATTTCAAAACCTTCGTGGCAAGAAATCTTGTAAATTAGTATCATCAAAAGCTTAAAAAATGTTGATTCCTTTTTTTTGACAATGACTATAAAAAATGGCTTACAGCTTACAGCCTAAAGCTTATAGCGGTAAAACAATACAAAATTAGTTCAAAAGCCTGAATTACAGAATAAACATTTTAATTTCTGTTGTTTAACATCATATTCATTTTAATACCTAACACCCATGTATAAAAAACTACAAGCTTATCTACGTGATTTTTTCGCTTTTAATCAAACAGAAATAAAAGGCTTTGTTTTGCTTATTTTTTTAATCTTTTTGCTCATTATTTTTACTTTCATTTTTGATTATCTTCCTGAAAAACAAGTTGTTAATGATTCAGTGAATCCGAAGAAGATTGAAGCGTTAATGGCAAAGATTGAAATCAAAGAACGTTCTGAGCATCCGAGAGATTATGAAAATAATTTTTCCGATAAATACGCTAAAGAAAATGCCTTTAAAGAGGAGGCTAGGACCATTACATTATTCAAATTTGACCCTAACTTAGCTAATTCAGACGACTTACAAAAGCTAGGAATAGCTCCTTGGCTAGCCGAACGAATAGTCAATTATCGAAATAAAGGAGGAAAATTTAAAGCTAAAGAGGATTTAAAGAAAATATATAGTTTCCCGATATCCCTCTATGAAAAGCTAGAGCCTTATATCGTTTTAACAAATTCGCCAGTACTTCAACCAAATGTCAGTAGTACAAAAGTTGATGTGGTAACAGAAAAGAATTTGCCAACAACAAATGTTACTAAGGAAAATTTCAAGCCTGTGAGTTTTGATTTAAACAGAGCTGATACCAATGACTTAAAGAAATTAAAAGGTATTGCATCTAAGCGAGCTATTAGAATAATTCAAGAACGAGAGAAACTTGGAGGCTTTTATTCAGTAGAACAAGTACGCAATATTTGGGGATTAGATTCTATTTCAGTTGACGAACTATTGAAATATGGGACAGTTAAAAACCCTCAAATCAGGAAAATTAAGATTAACGAAGTGACCTTAGACGAATTCAAACATCCTTATTTACGTCCTTATGTTGCCAAAGCCATCATTGCATATCGCCAACAGCACGGAAATTTTTCGAGCCGAAAAGATTTAGAGAATATAAAGCTTTTGGATGAACAAACAATCAACAAGCTTTTACCATATCTGGCATTCTAAAACAGTAAAAAATGAGTTATCCCGAAGTTCAAAATCATAAAAAAAGCGGTCGAAAAACTAATTTAGACCGCTTTTTTATGATTGATGGGCAACGAATTCCTACTGTTTGAGCGGAGCGAGTTTAGGAATTCTTGATTTTCTTTTGTTACTTTTCTTTCATCAAGGAAAGAAAAGTAAGGACTAGACGATAATTAAGTAGAAAACCTCATAAATTGTCTCCAAAACGAATAATTTTAGGAAAAATTCGGGATGACTCATGTTAGAATTAAGTTACAAAAATTACGAGATGGAATCTCGTTTTACGGAATAATATGATACCACTTTCAGACTTACTCGTTTTTATCGTTGCCGCTTTTGGCTTGGTCATCACGCCAGGTCCCAACATGATATACCTAATATCACGTTCTATCTCACAAGGCAAACAAGCAGGAATGATTTCACTAGCAGGAGTCATTGTAGGTTTTCTATTCCATGTCATCATGGTCTCTTTCGGACTTACGGCTATTTTGATGGCTGTACCTTTTGCTTATTCCTTGCTGAAATGGCTAGGCGTTGGCTACTTATTGTATTTAGCTTGGAACGCCATCAAGCCAGGAAGTAAATCATTTTTTGAAACAACGACTTTGAAAGACGATAGTAATTTCAAACTTTTTCAGATGGGATTTCTTACCAATGTGCTCAATCCTAAAATTGCTGTTTTCTATATGTCGTTCTTTCCACAGTTTATTAAACCCGAATATGGCAATGTATTATTACAGAACTTTCAATTAGGACTTACCCAAATGACGGTCAGTTTTACGGTCAATTTAATGATAGTATTGTTTGCATCCAGAATAGCCATCTGGTTTGGTAGCCGACCTACTTGGATTAAAATTCAAAAATGGTTTATGGCGGGTATTTTAAGTAGTCTAGCCCTGAAATTAGCCTTTGATAAAGCCAAATGAATATTTATTCTAGTTATTGTTCAATGAGTTATGAAAACAAGGTAAATTTTACAATAAACAAATCTCTATGAAACAGATTATATTATTATCAATCGTATTATTTTTAAATTGTTCTGGTGCCGAGGATTGCCCACAAAATATAAATATTTTACCTATGTATGGAGGAGTAAAAAAATGCAAAGAGCAAATAGAAATCGATAAAGACTTCCTTAATGAATGTGACAGATTTTTTAAAAACAGAAATAAAGCTATATCGCATCATTTATATAGAGCGTGGGAGTATTATTATAAAAATGACTTTGATACTTCAATGAAAAGATTTAATCAGGCTTGGTTATTGGATAGTACCAATGCTGATGTTTATTGGGGTTTTGGAAATATACTTGGACGACAATTGAAGTTTGATGAGTCATTAATATACTTTAATAAATCCTTAAAATTAAATGCTAAAAATTCTAAGGTATGGCTTTCAAGAGGAACAAGTTATGCCCAAATGTTTATTAAAAACAATGATATTAAATTGTTGAATAAAGCAATTGATAATTTTAGAATATCTGTTGAATTAGATAATAAAAACGTAGAGGCGTATTCTCAATTAGCAATAGCTTATTCATATTATATGGAAAAAGATAGTGCTTTAGTTTTTTTGAAGATTACAGATAAATTAGACCCTAATGCAATTAATTCAGAAGCGAGAAAGTTTATTCTCGAAAAATGAAGTTTTAAAGTATCAATGAATATTTGACCTTTCTCCATTCCAAATACTCCACCCTCATACAATGCCCACAGGGACGAAAACCCAAAGCAACAGCTTCTTGAATATCTTTAAAGAAGACTCTGTTTTGGGTTTTCATTCTTTTGCCAGATTTACAATTGAGCTTTCCATAAATCTTTAATGACTTATTACCACCTATTGTAATTTGCTTGTCTTTTATAAAAGACAGCAGTAAACGGTTTGTTCCATTTTCGTCTAGTATTTCTTGATGTCTTATCATTTAGCATCATGAAAAATAATCCCGACTGTATAACGATTCCCACTATGAAGTTTACTAACACCATGTTTCATGGGCGAACGATAATATCCCCTTGTTCCTTTAGCAGCCCGAAAGTTTGTAGTGAAAATTACCATATCTCCACGGTTCGGTTGTAATACAATTGCCTGAGATTGTAACCTGGGTTTTTGTTCAATCAATACAAATTCACCACCAGTATAATCCTCTTGAGGTTGAGATAAAAACAACACTGCCTGAAAAGGAAAATACAACTCTCCATACAAATCTTGGTGGAGGGTATTAAAGTCGCCTGTTTCATATTTCAAAATCAGAGGCGTAGGTCTATATTGATTTTGTTGCTGACAAGCCTCTATAAAATCTTGGTGCTTTTCGGGATAAGTAAGATTAATCCCCAATTTTAGATTCCACTCATTTGCTACTGACGACAAAGGAGTATAAAGTTCATTCCTTAAATAAACAATGCTGTCAGGTAATGGATAGGCAAAATACTTGTATTCCCCTTTCCCAAAATTATAACGCTTCATGACAATAGTACTTCTGTATAAATCAGCTTGAGAATAAGAAGCTATCAATTGGTCAGAAACATCCCGAGGAATCACTGCCCGAATAACAGCATATCCCTGTTCATCTAAATCTTGTTTAATACTTTGCCAGTTAAGTGAGTTGATATTATTTGAAAGAGACATATGTTTAATTGTGAGTTAGTGAGTTGTGAATAATTCGACAATTTGATTTATAATATGGTAGCGTATAAATAACTCCGCATTCCAAACTCAAAACTCCGCACTTTTAGCTGCTTCCCATCCAACAAGCGCTTTCTTCCGAATACTTCCCCAATGATATTCGCCCAGCTTTCCTTCTTTTCTAATTACTCTATGACAAGGTATTAAGTAGGCGATAGGATTATTTCCTACTGCCGTGCCGACTGCTCTAACAGCCTTGTTATGTCCGATACTATCTGCTATTTGTTGATAAGTCGTTAATGAACCTTGTGGAATTGTCAATAAAGCTTCCCAGACTTTTAATTGAAAATTGGTACCTTGTACTAATAGATGTAGTTTGTCTAGTGAGCTAAGATGTGGTGTAAAAATGCGTTGCACATATTGTTCGGTAACAGAAGGGTTCTCTTCAATAGTCGCAAAATGCCATTTCTGTTTAAAGGTCTCTAAATCTTCATTTTTAGAAACCTCATTGGTAAAAGCCATTCCACAAATACCTCTTTCGGTCACAGCCATAAAGCATTCTCCGAAGGGTGTTTCATGATAAGCATAATCAATGTGTAAACCTTTTCCACCACTTTTGAATTCTTGAGGAGTAACAGCTTCAATACCCGTAAACAAATCATACACTCTGCTTTGGCTCGACAGCCCTGCTATCTCTGCTGCTTCTACTAAAGTAGCAGTATCCTTTATTTTAGCTTTTAAGTAATCAGCCGTTAAAAACTGTAAAAACTTCTTTGGACTCACACCTGCCCATTCAGTAAAAATTCTTTGAAAATGAAAAGGAGAGAGGTTTACTTTTTCGGCCACTTCTTCTAAGGAAGGTTGTGCAGTAATATTGTCGGTTATGAACTCAATCGCTTTAGCAATACGTTCATAATGGTATGTATCTGTTGTCATGTTCTTATAAATTAACAATACAAATGTCGATTGATAAAAGAACATCCTCAACCCGAAAGTTGCTTTTTTTTGAGGGGACTTTAAGACTTTAGGATTAGGAGACTTTATGACATAAAGATTTTGTGAATTGAATAATAAAAATTTAGGATTTAGAAAAGAGTACAACAAAATCACTTTTCATAATTTACAATACTTCAAGTCATTAAACTCCCCAGTCATAGTATTTGTAAAATCTTTAGTCTTTCAATCCTCCAGTCTTAAAGTCCACCAAGTCCAAAAATCCACCAGTCTTAAAGTCCTTCAGTCCAAAAAAATCCGTAATTTTACATCAAACCAAAAACTTCATCAAATGTCAACAGGATTTTTTAGCGTACCAACGCCCAAAAATGAGCCAATCAACTCATATGCACCTAATACAAAGGAGCGTGAAGCACTTATTGCCAAACTTACTGAAATGCGTGGTAAAGTAATAGACGTACCCATGTATATAGGTTCTGAAGAAATAAGAACAGGCAATAAACAGGCTTTGACTTCCCCACACGACCATCAGCATATTTTAGGATATTATCACGAAGGTGATGCTAGCCATGTAAATCAAGCCATAGACTCAGCACTATCAGCCAGAGAAGCATGGGCAAGTTTACCTTGGGAAAATAGAATGGCTGTCTTCTTAAAAGCAGCAGACCTTTCGGCTACCAAATATCGTAATGAGTTAAATGCATCAACGATGCTAGGGCAATCAAAGAATGCGTATCAGGCAGAAATTGATGCAGCTTGCGAATGGATAGACTTCCTACGTTTCAACGTACATTTCGCTACACAGATATATGCAGAACAACCTATCTCTTCTGAAAACGTTTGGAACAAATTAGAATACCGTCCCTTAGAAGGATTTGTATTTGCCGTAACGCCATTCAACTTTACAGCTATTGCAGGTAACCTTCCAGCATCGGCAGCCTTAATGGGAAATGTTGTAGTATGGAAACCATCGCCACAGCAAATCTATTCTGCTAATGTACTAATGAAGGTATTGAAAGAAGCAGGATTGCCAGATGGCGTGATAAACCTTATCTATACAGATGGACCACTAACAGGTGATATCGTATTCAAACATCCACAATTTGCGGGAGTACATTTTACAGGAAGTACTAAAGTATTTCAACATATTTGGAAAACAATCGGAGAAAATATCCATAAGTATAAGTCGTACCCAAGAATCGTAGGAGAGACAGGAGGGAAAGATTTTGTAGTAGCACACAAATCAGCCGATGCCAAAGCTCTTGCAGTAGGCTTGGTGCGTGGAGCATTTGAATACCAAGGACAGAAATGTTCTGCGGCTTCGCGTGCTTATATTCCTAATACCCTTTGGGAGCAAACGTGGGAATATATTCAAACAGACTTAGCAGAAATAAAAGTAGGAGGTGTAGACGACTTTTCAAATTTCGTGAATGCCGTGATTGATGAAAAGGCTTTTGACAAAATCGCAGGATATATAGATAATGCAAAAGCTTCGGACAAAGCCAAAATAATAGCGGGAGGGAATTATGATAAATCGAAAGGGTATTTTATTGAACCAACGATTATCTTGACAGAAGACCCTCATTATACTACGATGTCAGAAGAAATATTCGGACCAGTACTTACTATCTATATATATGATGCAGAAAAGTATGAAGCAACTTTAGATATCGTAAATACAACTTCTGATTATGCGCTTACAGGAGCAGTGTTTGCTCAAGATCGTTATGCTTTAGAGATTGCCAACAAAAAGTTAGTAAACGCAGCAGGTAATTTCTATATCAATGATAAGCCGACGGGAGCAGTAGTTGGGCAACAACCATTCGGTGGGGCTAGAGCATCAGGTACTAATGATAAAGCTGGTTCGATGTTAAATCTATTGAGATGGGTTTCTCCAAGAACGATTAAAGAAACATTTGTATCGCCAACAGACTATAAGTACCCTTTCTTGGGATAAATTGGATATAAATCTTGCTAAAATCACTAAAAGCGGTCAGTCATTTTAAAAATGATTGACCGCTTTTTATGTATAATTTAAAGTAGATTAAAGTTTGAGCATTTTTTCTCAAAAAAAATTCATTTTTTTTGTTGATAATAACTTATTGGTTTTCAGTGTAATTATGGTGGTAGTTATGGATTATTTTGTAAAAACTTCAAAAAAAGTTTTGATTAAGGTATTGTTATTAAAAAAAAAGCTTGCATCTTTGCACTCCCAAACGACGCCAACGGGCAGAGAGAGGGAAGTAATTAGGAAGA
>NZ_JAYFUL010000019.1:0-112150 GCF_034928825.1 Arcicella aquatica
AATGATTCACTAAAAATACGTCGTTGACGAATTTTTAAACTTGTACTTTTTTTAGAATCTGATTTCGATTTGCTCATAAATAAGTTGAAATTTATGTCAACCTATTTTAGGCAAGCACAGGTAAACAGTCCGCCGTCGTGATAGCCTTTCAAATTATAAGCCTTAAATGCTTTAAGCTCACTGCTCAAAGCTCATAGCTTTTATGACGAATGGTCAGCAACAATTACCCATTCTCCTTTTATTTTGCGCCAAAGCAAGGTATAATGTCCGCCAATATCTCCTTTTTCAGGGCGAGTTAAATGCCATTTGCCTACAACAAAACAGGCATCTTTCGCTATAAAATTTACCTTAATAATATCAAATTTCAATTGCCCCATCGTGGCTTTATCGGGGTAGTTTTTACGGTAACTTTCTAAGGTTGCTTTGTAGCCATATTTAACGCCACTTTTGCCAATGTACATTAATGAATCTGAAACCCAGTAGCCATGCATGAAGTTTTCAACATCGCCATTGTTCCATGCTTTTGTCTGAGCATCCAAAATGTTTAAAATTATTTCCTTGTCTTTGCCCGTCTGAGCGAACACATTCAGTGATATGAATGTTAATGAAAGTAAGAGTAATTTTTTCATCCCTTAATTTTTGTGTAAATTTGAATAGATATTAAAAATGTTATTCAAATATAATAATATGTTTAAATACTCTTGATGAAGAGTTTGCTTCCTTATGAAATTCAAAGAATTTTACGAAAAATACAAAGATTATTATTTAGTTGACGGAATGATGTATTTATCATTCATCATTATGATAATATTGATGTTTATCTTTTTTAGCTGATATGGTTTGGTTTGTGATGAATCCTAAGTCGGGGACTACTACACCCGCACAAAAAAATAAGATTACTAGTTTAGTAGGAAAACAGGCAAATACAAAGTTGTTTTTTACTGACTATAGTGGGCATGCTACAGAAATTGCCCAACAAGCAGTTAAAGAAGGTATTGTTAAAGTAATAGCTGTTGGTGGAGATGGCACTGTAAACGAAGTAGCACGTGGCTTGGTAGGTTCGCATACGGCTTTAGGTATTGTACCGATTGGTTCAGGCAATGGTTTGGCTAGACATTTAAAAATTCCATTAAAGATAGAAAAGGCTATTAATTTTGCGCTTTCAGCACATTTGTCTGCCATAGATGTATGCTTTTTGAATGAGATTCCTTTCTTTTGTACGGCAGGAGTAGGCTTTGATGCGTATGTAGCCAATGAATTTGCACAGCAAGATTCGCGTGGGCTAAAGACCTATGCAAAGATGTCTTTGAAATCCTTTAGAACATACAAAGCTGAATCGTATCATTTAGAATCGAAAGAAAGCACAGCCATTAAAAATGCTTTTTCGGTTACCTTTGCCAATGCAACACAGTATGGTAACAATGCTTTGATTTCGCCAAAATCTAAAATTGATGATGGTTTAATTGAAATGGTTATCTTAAAGCCCTTTCCATTTGGTGCCGCACCAATCATTGGCGTACGTTTATTCAGAGGAACACTACCAAACTCAAGGTATATTGAAACGGCATCTGACACAGAATTTATCTTGAAGGCAGATGAAAATTTATTGATACATTATGACGGAGAACCTTTGCAGTTATCTACTAATGTGTTGAAAATTACGTTGAAACCCAAAGCTTTAAAAGTAATTGGTTATGTCTAAAAATAAAAAAATACCAGTTGGAGTAGTATTTTCTACCAATCCAGATTTTGATTTTTCCTTTGAAAATGATGCAGAAGTTGAAACTTTAGCACCCAATCAGCAAAATCTAAAAGTCCAGTTAGACAAAAAAGCACGTGCTGGAAAACAAGTAACGCTAATTTCGGGCTTTATTGGCAAAGATGATGACTTAGAAGTATTATCTAAAAAACTCAAGAACCTTTGTGGTTGTGGAGGCTCTGCCAAAGATGGTGAGATTTTGATACAAGGAGATTTTAGAGACAAGATATTAACATTCTTGACTACCTCAGGATATAAAGCTAAAAAAGTAGGAGGGTGATTAGCCCTCCATTAAATCTTTCAAGATTTTCTGTGCTGCAATCGAGATAACCGTACCTGGACCAAAAACGCCAGATACGCCAGCATCATAGAGGAATTGATAATCCTGAGCAGGAATTACGCCACCAGCAATCACCATTATATCTTCACGGCCATATTTTTTCAATGCTTCAATCAACGCAGGAATCAGCGTTTTATGGCCTGCTGCTAAACTAGAAGCACCCACAATATGCACATCGTTTTCAATCGCTTGTTTGGCTACTTCCTCAGGCGTTTGAAAAAGTGGCGTAATATCTACATCAAAACCAAGGTCGGCAAAACTAGTTGCTATTACTTTAGCCCCACGGTCATGCCCATCCTGTCCCATTTTAGCCACCATTATTCTTGGTCGCCTGCCATCCATTTTGGCAAATTCGTTGGCCATTTCTCTGGCTATTCTAAAGTTTTCGTCGTCTGTCACTTCTGCTGAATATACTCCTGAAATAGAGCGAATAATGGCTTTATGTCTGCTAAATACTACTTCTAACGCATCTGAAATTTCCCCTAATGTCGCCCTTAAACGAGCCGCTTCGATAGCTAATTGTAATAAATTTCCCTTGCCAGTTTTAGCCGAATCAGTTAATTTTTCTAAGGCATCCTTAACAGCTAAGGTATTTCTGGTGGCTTTAATGTGGTTTAATCTTTCAATTTGTGAAAGCCTCACTGCCTGATTATCTACATCTCTTACTTCCAGTTTGGTTTCTGTATCAATTTTAAAACGATTCACACCCACAATAACATCTTTTCCTGCGTCAATCCTTGCTTGTTTTCTAGCGGCTGCTTCTTCAATCCTCATTTTGGGTAAGCCCGTTTCAATGGCTTTAGCCATCCCGCCCAATTCCTCTACTTCTTCAATTAGTTTCCAAGCTTTTCTAGCCAACTCTTGCGTTAAATATTCAAGATAATAGGAGCCACCCCAAGGGTCGATTACTTTCGTAATGCTGGTTTCCTGTTGAATGTATAACTGTGTATTACGGGCGATTCTTGCTGAGAAATCAGTCGGCAATGCGATGGCTTCATCTAGTGAATTGGTATGCAAACTTTGCGTATGCCCTAATGTGGCAGCCATCGCTTCAATACAAGTACGCGCAACGTTATTGAATGGGTCTTGTTCAGTAAGCGACCAGCCAGAGGTTTGGCAGTGTGTTCTGAGCATCAAAGATTTATCATTCTTAGGGTTAAATTTCTTGACTATTTTTGCCCACAGCAGTCTGCCCGCACGCATTTTAGCGATTTCCATAAAATGATTCATGCCTATCGCCCAAAAGAACGATAACCTTGGCGCAAAATTGTCAATGTCCAATCCTGCCTGAATACCAGTTTTTAAATATTCTAGTCCATCCGCTAAGGTATAAGCCAATTCTAAATCTGCTGTAGCTCCTGCCTCTTGCATATGGTAGCCAGAAATAGAAATAGAGTTGAATTTAGGCATATTTTTGGCGGTAAAAGCAAAAATATCAGCAATGATACGCATAGAAGGAATAGGCGGATAAATGTAGGTATTCCGCACCATAAATTCCTTTAAAATATCATTCTGAATAGTACCAGACAGCTTTTCTGGCGATACGCCTTGCTCTTCGGCTGCAACAATATAAAATGCCATAATGGGTAAAACAGCCCCATTCATCGTCATCGAAACCGACATTTCGTCTAAGGGAATCTGATTGAAGAGTATTTTCATATCTTCCACAGAATCGATGGCTACCCCTGCTTTCCCGACGTCTCCTGTCACTCTCGGATGGTCTGAATCATAACCACGATGAGTTGCCAAATCAAATGCGACAGAAAGCCCTTTTTGTCCAGCCGCTAAATTCTTGCGGTAGAAAGCATTCGATTCCTCAGCCGTTGAAAAACCAGCATATTGGCGGATTGTCCAAGGTTGTTGGGTGTACATTGTAGCATACGGCCCTCTCAGAAAAGGAGATAAGCCTGCCCCAAAACCAAGATGTTCGGACTCTTTTACATCTTCAGCATTAAAGTAAGGTTTGATAAAAATACCTTCTGACGACCGCCACTTCTGCGTAGAAATAGTACTCGTCTTTTCTTCGTCCTGACTTTGATTATCCAACGATATTTTTGATAGATTCGGTCTCATGGCTTTGCTTCGTTACTATACTTCAAAAATGGCTGATAGATGTAAATTCGGGAGTAAGACTAAATTACTATCATGATTAGGCGAACTCGTTGCCTTTTTTTGAAAAGGCTTTTCATCAAACCTGAATTTATTTACACCCACCATTATATATTTGTTTTGTGCTAATTCCGCTTGTTTTCTCAGGTGTTCAAGGCTGATTTGCTCTTGGATAAATCCTTTTTTGAAAGCTTCCATAATGCCACCCATTTCTTCTACCTCTTGAAGGAGCTTAAAAGCTTCATCGGCTATTTCTTTGGTAAGTACCTCAATGAAATAACTACCTGCCGAAGGGTCAATTACTTTATCAAAATAGCTTTCTTCCTTCAATATAATAGAAATGTTGCGTGCTATTCTATCACCAAAATCGTCAGCATCTTCATCTTCGCTATCATAAGGCAATATGCTGATGGCATCGCACCCACCAATAATGGCAGACATGGCTTCGGTAGTAGTTCTTAATAAGTTGGTTTGTGGGGTGATTGACGCATGATAATAGGAAGATGTTTGACAGTGAAACGAAGTCGAGTTAGTCAAAGACGCATCAACGTCATAGCCTTCTATTACTATTTTTTTCCACAAGAATTTAAACGCCCTAAGCTTGGCAATTTCAACAAAATAATTGGTGCCTACAGATACGGAAAATTCAATATTTTTAAGAATATCTTGTATCGCTACCCCTTCTTGGCTAAGCTTATCTAGCACTTCAATAGCTTGAGCTAACGAGAAAGCCAAGTCTTGAACAGCATTTGCACCAGCATTATGGTAATGATGACTAGATAAATTAATGGCTTTAAATTGAGGATAATCTTGTACTTTTCTAAGAAGTTCTGCGGTGTTTTTCCAGTGATTTTCATCCCAATTGCCCGTATACATCCATCTTTCAAAGGGATTATTTACGATGCCCCCTTTTAATTGATAGGGTGCAACCTTTTGTAACTCATTTACTAAATTAGATGCTTGATTTTTTACTTTAAAAAAAAAGGGTGTGTCAGATAGTTTGATATTGTGTAACAATTTCTTAATTTCAACATCAGAAAGTAACACGTCGCTTAAGTCAATCAGAAAAGAATCAACACCCGATTTTAACAGTTTGAGTATCAATGAATTAGTCTCTTTCTCTGATGAATATCTAACCATTTCCCGATATTGCCAATTGAAGTTAACTCTTTGGTTTTGAGCTTGTTGTATGTGTTTTGTAGATTGAAAGTCAATATCTTCAGAAGCATAGTAAGGTTCTATGTGAATATTTTTGTCGATATCCCAAATCATTGTTTCGTCGAAGTTTTTACCTTTTAATTCTTTGACGGCCTGTTGTTTCCATTGCTGTTTTGTATGAGCATGAAATTCATTAAAAAGTTTATTCGCCATATAATTATTTTCTGAAATATTTGACTTTTCAAAGTTAACGAAATTTATGAATTTTGACTTTTCAAAACAAAAAAACAAGGAAAGTTACCAAATATGCTGGTGTTATTGTACTTTACCATGATGTAAGGCTTCCATATTAAATTAATATTTATTTTAAGTGAGAATGAAACGAAATTGATTTTTCTCTCCAAGAAAATTCACTAATTTTGCCATCCTTTTGAGGGAATCAAATATAGATTTTCAGTTAGATAGCTAATCATTTGAAAATCAAATATTTAATAAAGTGCTTTTTCTAAGAGCCGCCAATATAGCTTACTATGCATTCAACATCTCAACTTCAAGCAAGGCAAGTTTGGTCAAAGTGCCTTGAGATTATACATAATGATATCAACGAACAAAGTTTTAAAACTTGGTTTGAACCTATTATACCCCTGAATGTAAGTAATCAAACTCTTTCGATACAGGTACCAAGCCAATTTTTTTATGAATGGCTTGAGGAAAACTATATCCATGTACTTCGTAAGGCGATAGATTATACCTTAGGGAAAAACGGAATGCTTGAATACTCGATTATCGTTGATAAAGGAGACAAGAAAAACCCTCCCATCGCTTATAATATTCCGAATCAAAAACCAACAGTTCCAGTTCCTGCTCAGCGTAAACCAGAACCTACTTTGTATGAAAGTCCATTTCAATTAAAAGATTTGGATTCGTTAGAATTAGATTCTTATTTAAATGAACATTATACCTTCGATAATTTCGTAGAAGGAGATTGTAATCGTTTGGGGCGTTCGGCGGGCTTAGCAGTAGCACAGAGACCCGGTGTTACGTCTTTCAATCCATTAATGATTTATGGAAGTGTAGGGTTGGGTAAAACACACTTGATTCAAGCGATTGGTAATTATATCAAAAATACACAGACAAATAAGTTTGTACTATACGTTACTTCAGAAAAATTCTGTAATCAGTTTATCAATGCCATTAAAAATAATACGCTACAAGCATTTACAAATTTTTATATGCAGGTAGATTGTTTGATTATTGATGATGTGCAGTTTTTGGCAGGGAAAGAAAAAACACAAGAATCGTTCTTCCATATTTTCAACCATTTACATCAGTCGGGTAAACAAATCATCATGTCGTCTGATAGGGCTCCTAGAGAATTAGCTGGTATGCAAGATCGTTTGTTATCACGTTTTAAATGGGGATTGACGGCCGATGTGCAACAGCCTGATTTTGAAACGAGGATTGCTATTTTACAGAAGAAGTTACAAGCTGACGGTATTTATATTGAGGATAAAGTAATAGAATACTTGGCTCATAGTATCGATACCAACGTTCGTGAAATGGAAGGCGTTATCGTTTCATTAATGGCTCACGCTTCGCTGAACCGTAAGGAAATAGACATGGATTTGGCTAGGACTACGCTCAAGAATATTGTAGTTGATAATGAAAAAGAAGTGACAGTAGATTCTATTTTGGATGCTGTGACAAGCCATTTTGATGTAAATATGTCGGATTTGAAAAGTAAAAGCCGCAAGAAAGAAACGGTTTTCCCTCGACAAATTGCCATGTATTTGATGAAGGAATTTACCAATTTACCTTTAAAGTCAATCGGTTATCATTTTGGAGGCAGAGACCATAGTACGGTAATCCATGCAGTTCAAACCATTAGCATTATGCTAGAGACGGATAAGGAGGTAGAGAAGACCATGCAGAAATTATATAAATATTTCAACCGAGTAAGAGTTAAAAACTAGGTATAAAGTCAAGAAAAGCCCGAAGGAAAAAGTAATATTTCTTCGGGCTTTTTTTGTGTATTGCCTTGTAAAATTGATTTCAACTCGTATTTTTGTTTTACTATTCAGCTCTTCAAGTATAATCTTATGAAAAAAAAGATACTCTTTACCCTCTTATTAATAAGTACATTTTGTGTGAAATCTTTTGCAGAAGATATTGACCCAATTGAACTTATGCCAATGAAACATACAAACGTGGTGATAGATAACCCGAAAGGGAAACTAAAAATCAAGTTTGTCTTTAATGATTATAGAGATACTGGCGATACAACCAAACCCAAAAGTTTGTTTGCGAAGCTTAAAAACATTGTAAACGGACTATTAGATGCCTCTGACAACCCACCTTTTAAAGTACGGGTAGTAAGAGAAAAGAAAAATTAAAAGGGCTGAGTTTCAAGAACTCAACCCTTTTAATTTTTTATGATAAAGCAAATTTGATAGCGCCCGTAATACTCAGTATAGTGAAGAAAGAAATCATGTATAAGAAAAATAAGATAAACGATTTAAAGATAGTTTTCATTATTCTTTGTCGATAAACTACTTTCAAGGCTACTATAAAATAGAGGGCAAAGCCAAACATTGTTGCCGTAAGGGCTTGACGCCAATAGCCTAAAAAAATACCAGCCCCTACAAAAATAACAATCATCAGAAACATCACACTATGGATATGTATCGAAAAGATAAGGTGTTCATAATAATAGCGTGTATGCCCTTCATTGATGCGTGGTATTCCTTGATATTTCCTTGTTTTTCTGAATCGAATCAGGTACAAAATCCAATCCCATAGATAACGCAGAATCCTGAAAGGATAAGTAAAAAAGCTATGGGTACGGGTACTATAAATGATTTTTAATAAATAAGCTACAATAGGCATCAGGATAAACATCATTACCGAAAATACCCCGATACCAAAATGAGTGATTTCTCTGATAGCTTCCTCAGCATCATTTTCAAAGGCTAACTCATAGTGTGTAACATTTCTTAAAAAGCCTCTTTCAAGTGGTTTTAGTCCCATGATGTTTAAATCACGTCCTCTTTTCTGTCTAATAGAAAGCAAACTATCCAATTCTCTATCAGACATCTTCAGCAGCCTTTCTTTATAAGCTTTATTTTCAAGGTTGCCATCACTTCCTTGAATAGTAATGATAGTATCTTGAAAATAATTAATCTGAATCTTTGCATTATTCTTTAAGGAATGTAGCCTCAAGGTATATCTTAATTGATTTTTTGTACCGATAGTTTCCGTAAAATATTCACTCATTTCATTACTTACATCGGTTAGTTCTTCGGTATTAATACTATCTAAAACTATTTGTTTCTGAATTGCAATCAGCCTCTGGCGTTGTTTTGTTTCCGGTAAATTTTTGATTAAAGTTCTTAATGTATCGTCTTCATGGATATTCATTTCATCCAAAATTTCACCAGCATCAAGATCAACAAAATCTATCCAACCATTCGTTTGTTTTTTTATTTCGTTCGTTTGTTCTTTTAAATCCTCAATATCACTTTTTATTTCTTCATAATCTTGTTGTGCTTCATACAAACCGTTGGTATCATTGGATGATTTGATGGCTTTTAGCTTTTGAGAAGCCTCTTTTAGTTTTTTCTTATTTTCTTTTTCTTCTTTACTTTTAGTAGTAGATACTTTATCCACAAAGCCATTCAACGAACCATTTTGTCCTTGTTCTATAGCTTCGTCAGCCATAATGCCTAAGAACAAAAAGAACACAGCAGAAGCTAGAAAATACAGACGGATAGGAGGAATGTAGCGTCCTCTACGTCCTTCAAGAAAATCTTTAGTGATTTTACCTGGATAGAGAAAAATAGACCGTAGTGTATTAAATAATTTAGTGTCGAGATGAGTAAACCCTTCGACTACTTCAAATAATAAGTGACCGATGGGTACTTTTAAATCATGGTTTTCTTGGCCACAATTTGGACAAAAATTATCTTCAGGTCTTAATAATGTATGACAATTATGACAAATTTCTACTTTCCTACGTTTTTTGTGTTCAGACATTCTTATGGGGTATTACGAAGCCAGATTTAGATTTTCTTTTGAAAGTAATAAAAAAAAGGTGAAAATCATTTGATTTTCACCTTTTTAATGCAAAAAACTATTTAGTTTTTGCTAAAAGCCTAATTTATTCTAATTCGCCATCATCAGCAATGTTAGGCTCTTTCGTATCAAGCAAGGCTTTCTCGTCACCTTTAATTTTTTCCTTGATTTTGTTTTCAAGTTCTTCTAACAAATCTGGATTGTCTTTCAACATATCTTTCACGCCGTCACGTCCTTGACCTAAGCGGTTAGTACCATAGCTAAACCATGAACCTGATTTTTTCACCACTTCCATGTCAACCGCCAAATCTAATACTTCACCAGCCTTAGAAATACCTTCGCCATACATGATGTCGAACTCAACGACCTTGAAAGGAGGAGCTACTTTGTTTTTAACAACCTTTACACGAGTACGGTTGCCGATTACATTGTCGCCATCTTTGATTTGACCAATTCTACGAATATCCAAACGTACAGATGCATAGAATTTCAAGGCATTACCACCCGTAGTTGTTTCAGGGCTACCAAACATTACGCCGATTTTATCACGCAATTGGTTGATAAAAATACAGCAACAGCCAGTTCTATTGATAACACCCGTTAATTTACGCAAAGCCTGAGACATCAAACGAGCTTGAAGACCCATCTTGGAATCACCCATATCGCCTTCAAGTTCAGCCTTAGGAACAAGGGCTGCTACTGAGTCAATCACACAAATATCAATCGCACCAGATGAAATCAATTGTTCAGCAATTTCTAACGCTTGTTCACCGCTATCTGGCTGTGAAATCAATAAATTAGCTGTATCAATACCCAATTTTTCAGCATATCCTTTGTCAAAAGCGTGTTCAGCATCAATAAAAGCTGCCAAACCACCTGCTTTTTGTGCTTCTGCAATACAGTGCATTGTTAGGGTAGTTTTACCTGAAGATTCTGGTCCGTAGATTTCGATTACTCTTCCACGTGGTACGCCCCCTACACCAAGGGCTAAATCAAGCCCTAATGAACCTGTTGAAATGACAGGAACATCAAGTACTTTACTATCTGACAAACGCATTACTGTACCTTTGCCGTAAGCTTTGTCTAATTTTTCAAGCGTTGTTTGTAATGCTTTTAATTTTTCGTTGGCAGGATTTGTTGCCTCCGCTTGTTGTTTTGCCATGATGGATTTTAGGTTAAATTTTGGTTTTAATTCGGGAAATCAAGCTGCTCATTGAAATTTTATTAAAAACAATGTGCCATAGGGAATCAATGAAAAGATTTTAGTGTCATTGATAAGTAGAACTCAATACCCGAATTCAAAATTTTTATTGGTGAAATTACCAATTTTTCAGCAATTTAAAGTACTTTACAAGCAAATGTTCAGACGATTTTTTCAAATAACTTTAGCCCTCTTTTTGTTTACAGCTCAGTATACCTTTGCTCAGTTAAACAATACTCGCTTGGAGACTTTCCAGCACATTGATTCCACCAAAAACCAACAGCTTTATTTTCAATTCAATAGCTTCAGTTTTCTGAAGAATAATGAATATTTTGGAAAAATTGCAGATGGTTATACACTCTTTGGGAATCAATTTTCGCCCAAACTTATTTACCAACCCGCACCCAATGTTAGCATAGAAGCTGGGGTATATGCTTGGAAAGATTTTGGCAATGATAAATTCACGGCAGTTCAGCCAATTTTTACTATCAGGGTTCAAAAAGATTCTTCCCAATTTTTATTTGGCAATTTGGATGGACAGCTAAATCATCATTTGGTTGAACCGATGATGAATTTTGAACGGGTGATTCTGAACCGACAAGAATTAGGTATCCAATATACCAAACGTACTTCAAAGACTTTTTTTGATAGCTGGATTGACTGGCAACAAATGATTTACAAGGGCTCTGATTTTCAAGAGAAAATCTTTGCAGGGTTTTCTTGGAACAAGCGCTTAATTCAACGAAAAAACTTTAGCCTATCTCTTCCTGTTCAATTAACTTTATTGCATCATGGTGGGCAAATAACGAGCGATAAAGATACTAATCAAGTAGTAACCTATACGAATGTAGCCCTTGGCGTAGAAGCTGCATTGAAAACCAACGGTTTTATTCAAAGCATAAAAACACAGAACTATTGGCTAGGTTATCGTCAAAATTCGGGTTTTAGTCCATACTTCTCAGATGGCACTGGTATTTATTTGAATATATTAGCGGAAACAAAGGTGATGAATTTGATGCTGAGCTATTGGCAGTCAAATGGTTATAGTTCAGAAATGGGAGGGGATTTGTACCAGTCTGTTGGAAGAATTTACAGAAACCCCAATCAATTGGAAAAAGAACGAAAGCTATTATTCTTTAGGTTTATGAAAGATTGGAAGCTGATTGATAACCTATGGCTAACATTCAGGTTTGAGCCTTATCTGGATTTAAACAATCATTCTTTTGAACATTCCGAAGGTTTATTTTTAACCTATCGCCAAGGTTTTAAACTTAAATAGTAAAAGTAAAATAAACTTTATTCTTTAATTTTGTACTATTCATTAAACACATATAAAACTAAGAAAATGAAAAAGTTAATACTTGTATTATCATTAATGGCAGGAGCATTTACCATTAATGCACAAAGTAAATTTGGAGAAGAAATTACGGAAGAAGGTGCTATATCAACAGCTGAATTATTAAAGAAAGCGAATGATAATGAACAGATTACAGCCAAAGTGTCGGGTGTTGTAGAGTCTGTTTGTCAAGCAAAAGGATGTTGGATGAAAGTAAAGTTAGACGATGGACAAACAATGCGTGTAACCTTTAAAGATTATGGCTTTTTTGTACCCAAAGATATAGCTGGCAAAACAGTGGTGATAGATGGAACCGCCAAAGTAAAAACTACTTCGGTCATTGATTTGAAACATTATGCCGAAGATGCAGGAAAAAGTAAAAATGAAATTGCTAAAATCAAGAAACCAGAAAAAGCATTAGGCTTTGTAGCTACAGGTGTAATTGTCAAGTAAGAGTTTTTTTTGAGTTGTGAGTGTTGAATTGTGAGTGATGAGTTTAAAGTGTTGATATCCAATACTTTCAAAAGCAATCACTAAATCGCTCAATCACTCAATAACAAAAAAGTCTCTGAGAAAATTTTCTCAGAGACTTTTTTTGTTAGAACCTTAATATAAAATCTTGTTTAGGCTGGTTTTTTCTGAAAAAGACTAAGCCAATAAAAAACAAGTCTATTGTAATCATCACACTCGGATTTGCCTTGATGTATTGCCAAGCTTCCTGCATTTCTTCTGACCAATGTATGTCATCAAATATAAAAAGCGAAGATTCGTGGGCTTTTTCTAAACATATTTCAAAATACTTCACTGTGGGTTCATAGCGATGATTGGCATCAAAGAAAGCAAAATCAAGTCTCTCAATTTTTGCGATTTGTTTCGTTAGCGTTTCATCCAAATTCCCCACGACAATTTCTATATTATTGGCTTCTAATGCATCGAAATTCTCTTGGGCAA
The DNA here is from genome assembly GCF_034928825.1 of Arcicella aquatica. NCBI lineage: Bacteria > Pseudomonadati > Bacteroidota > Cytophagia > Cytophagales > Flectobacillaceae > Arcicella > Arcicella aquatica. The sequence goes on from NZ_JAYFUL010000019.1 coordinate 12,926, forward strand.
TTTTTGCGGTAGTTGGGCATCCCTCAAACGTAACTATTTTAGCATCTTGTTTGGCTTTAGACTCATACACAGTAGTGACACCTAATGAAGTTCCTAAATCGAAAATTACCTTTGGCTCAAAATGTTGAATAAGCCTGAAAATTAATTTGCCAAATTTTGAGGGCTTTTCGGCACTTTTGGCAATTTGCTTAATTTGCCTAGATGTTGATTTGTGTATTTTAGACCCTGCCCCAAAATCTGTAATTTCAATAACCCTTGCATTTTTCAACAAACGTTTTCGCAAATCCTCAATAGCTGTGAAATATGGTGACTTAAACTTTTTAGCGAGAATAATTTGTGTGTAAAGTTGAAAAACAAAGGGCGAATGAATAGCGTGCTCGTTTTTTGAAGCAAGTAAATATTGAAAATATCTTTTAAACAAAATAAAGTGAGTTATGAATGAGTAATTTTTGACTAGAAATAGTTCTTATCTTATAAGAAGGTATTATTAAAACTTTGCATTAATCCTGCGTCAGCATTTAATGAAATTCCACTGTTTGAGCGGAGCGAGACGGGGCGCCGTTGCGATTGGAATTTCTTGATTTTCTTTTGCGGTCCGCCCCTGCGGTTACTTTTCTTGTATCAAGACAAGAAAAGTAAGGTCTTACAGAAGAAAGAATCATTCTTTTTGGGATATTACAATAAATAAAACATTAAAAGAATATCTCAATTCATTCTAAAAGGAGCAACCATCGTAAAGTCAGGAATGACAACATTGAAAAATTTGCCATCAAAAATACGCTCCATCTGATAAGTACCTGCCATTTTGCCAAGCGAAGTATTTAAATTACATCCACTTGTATATTCATAAGATTGACCAGGTTCTAAAGTAGGTTGTTGCCCTACTACACCTTCGCCCTCTACCTCGCGCACAAGTCCGTTAGCATCATGAATATACCAATGACGACGCAAAAGTTTTACAGTATAATCGCTTCCATTATGAATTTTGATATGATATGAAAAAACAAAATTTCCTTGAAATGGATTAGAATATTCAGGTTGAAAGTGGGTCAAAACGCTTACCTTTACACCATTTGTGATAGCTGAGACCATTTTTTTAATTAGTTTTTTTACAATATATTTTACCGAAAATTACATTACATTGTCTGAAAAATCAACGTAATTGAGAAATTTATTAAAACCCATTGAATAATGAACGTGAAAATTGAAGATTCTTGGAAAGAAAAATTAAACCCAGAATTTGAAAAACCTTATTTTAAAACCTTGGTTGACTTTGTTAAAAACGAGTATAGCATCGGAACAGTATATCCACCCGGAAAACTTATTTTCAATGCTTTTGATAAATGCTCTTTTGAGAACACAAAAGTAGTCATCCTAGGGCAAGATCCTTATCATGGAGCAGGACAGGCAATGGGGCTTTCTTTCTCTGTGAATGATGGCATACCTGCACCTCCGTCACTGATTAATATTTTTAAAGAAATAAAAGACGATTTAGGCATCCCAGTCCCAAAATCTGGTAATTTAGAACGCTGGGCAAATCAAGGAGTATTGTTGTTGAATGCTACGCTCACAGTGCGAGCTTCAGAGGCAGGGTCGCACCAAAGAAAAGGCTGGGAAGTTTTTACCGATGCTGTCATCAGGTGTATTTCAGAAGAAAAAGAAGGCGTAGTGTTTATGCTATGGGGAAAGTATGCACAGGATAAAGGGGCAATCATAAATGCTTCAAAACACTTAGTTTTAAAATCTAAACATCCTTCGCCAATGGCCGCCAATTCGGGTGGTTGGTTTGGGAATAAGCATTTTTCACAAGCCAACGAATATTTACAAAGCAAAGGATTGACCGGTATTCAATGGTAATTAAACTAAAAAATTATCTCAAATGAAAAAAGTATTGTTAATTGCCGCAATTTTAGTGAGTCAGTTTTGTTTGGCACAAAATAAATTTGAAAATGAAATCAAAGCTTTTGAAAAAAGCGATTCAATTTCAATGCCAGCTCCCAAGCAAATATTATTGGTTGGAAGTTCTTCCCTTCGCTTATGGACTACCTACAAAGAAGATTTAAAAGACTATGCCGTTATTAACCGAGGTTTTGGTGGGTCTGTGATGAGTGATGCCAACGAGTATTTTGATAGAATTGTGGCTAAATATCAACCCAAACACATTTTAGTGTATGAAGGTGATAACGACTTAGCATCTGGAAAAAGTCCAGAAACAGTGTTTGAAGACTTTAAAATATTTGTTGAGAAAGCAAAGAAGCAATTGCCAAAAGCTACTATTGCGTATATTTCAATTCGCCCAAGTATTGCTAGAGTAAAAATAGTAGACCAACAAAAAAAGGCAAATCAATTGATAGAAGACTATTGCAAAACAACTAAAAAACTTCATTTTATCGACGTACAAAAGCACTATTATTTGCCTAATGGTGAGCTGATGCAAGATGTTTTCGTAGCCGACAACCTACATTTGAATGCAAAAGGCTACCAAATTTGGACAGCAGCGATTAGAAAATACTTGGCAAAACATGTGAAGTGAGCATAGCTGTAAGATTTGAGCCGTAAGATTGGAGCTTTGCTGATTACTCACAAGTTTATAATTAATTGAAAATCAGTATATTAATCCCTAGTGAGGGACTTAAGTCCCTCGCTAGGGATGAGGTCTTCAAGGCTTGGTTTTAAACCAATTTAAGCCCATTTTAACCAATTATATCAATAATCCCATCTCCATTTCAACTTTTTGAAAGATGTGGGTAATCAGTAGGATTTGAGCTGTTCACAAGTGCGGTTTAAAGTGTTTACTGCCTTATTTGCACTGTAACGACGTTTATTTTTAATGTGATAATTATGAAATATTTCCTTTCAATGCTTTTGCTCATAGTAGCACAATTTGCTTTTGGGCAACATGTAACTATTTCGGGAAAAGTAGATAATGCCAAGGGCGATACGCTTACATTAGTGTATGATGCTTTGATGTTAGGGGTTAAACCATCAATACAAAAAACAGCTTTGACTGGTGAAAACCGTTTTCAGTTTAAGCTAACTGTTCCACAAAATGCGGTAGTAGCATTGAAAGTAAAGGAGCAGTACATTGAGTTGTTTGTAGGAAAAGGGAATCAGATTGAACTTGAATTCGATGCCCAAGATGTGAATAAACCCATCACATTGAAAGGAGATAAGGCATTAGAAAATAATTTTCTAACTAAATTTTATCAGCAATTCAAGACTGACTTTACACCTTCGTTAATGCTGAAAAAAGTAATGCAAGTCCCTGTAGATGAACTTGAAATGAATTTGTTTGAATCAAAAAAAGCACAATCTGACTATTATAAGACATTTCCAGACCAAGCCAAATTTTCGGAAGAATTCAAGCAATACATTGAAAATCAGATTCGATGGAATTATTGGACTTATATATTAGCATATCCTATTGAAAGAGGAAATGCTAATCAAGCGCAAGCACAGGTTTTATCATTGCCAAGTACTTTGTTGGAGGGATTAGATGAAAAAAAGATTCAGGATGAAACAGCCCTGCTTTCATCTTCTTACCGTAGCTTTTTGATTTATTATGTGACTTACTTTAATACCAAAGCTCATGGCTTTCAGAAATATGCTGATGTAAACAAGTCTATGGAGGACAAGCATCTTTTTGCCAGAGAACATTTGCCTGTAAAAGCATATCAATTTTATTTAGCTTACTTATTGAACAGTCAGTGTCAATATTGCTTGCCTTCCGTTGTCCGAAACACCTTTGCTGCGTTAACAGCAACACCTAATTCAGAGCAATATGCCAATTTGATAAAAGAAAAATGTGGCGAAGTAATGAGCAAAAAAGACGAGGTAGTAAAGGCTAAAGAGGAGGATAGTAAATGGTTTAAAGCAATTACTCCAGATGGCAAAGAATTATCATTGGCAAGTTTAAAAGGGAAAGTGGTTTACTTAGATTTTTGGGCATCTTGGTGTGGTCCTTGTCGTAAAGAGTTCCCTTTTTCAAAACAGTTGCAAGAAAAATTAAGTGAGAAACAACGCAAAGAAGTAGTTTTCTTATACATTTCTATCGACGAAGAAGAACAGAACTGGCGTAAAGCAATGAAAGATTTAGATATTGAAAATCAGAAAAATATCTATTCAAAAGGAGGGTGGGAGTCTGGTGCAGCAAAGTTTTTTAAGCTAGAATCTATCCCAAGGTATATGCTGATGGATAAAAAAGGTAATATCGTAGATAGTGATGCCAAACGCCCAAGCGACCCTAAAATTTTGTCGGATATTTTGAAGTTGGTGGGGGAGTAGGAAATTATGAATAGGGTATAATTGAGTAACTTTAAATATTAGTTATTAAGATTGTTTGAAACAATATGAGAATAAGAAAGAGTTAATCTTAAAATTATAAAACTTAAATACACATATTATGAATTTAAATATTGAAGAAAACTACCCTCAAGCTATTCAGAAATGGAAAGAAGAAATAGCAGACACTTATGATAGTTTTGCTAAGAATAAAGATTTTGATCTTGACCTTGACTTTTATGTATTCCAATCTTCGGTACAGTTTGCACCACCTTTATTAATGATTGGTGCTAATCCTGGAGAGGGAAAATCATATAGTGAATTTAATAAATCTAACAATAGAGACAGAAGAACTGCAAATGATTTGGGTTATGATAGCAATCAATTTTTAGCGAATCAACAATGGCATTCAAGGTCTTTATGTAATCTTTTTTCTGGAGAAAAGCTTTTGCCAATGTTTGAAAATGCTGTTATCACTAATGTTGCTTATTTTAATACGTCTAATTTTGTTGAATTAAAAAGAAGAAAAAGTGCGCGTGAAGCAATTAATTTTAGCAGAAAGTGTAATAAGGAATTAATCAATATTTTACAACCTAAGAATATCATTCTTCTGGGAAAAGTTCCATTAGATGAATTGAGGATTTTCTTCGATGAACCAGAAATACCAATATTAAAGACAAGAGATGAAAAGACTATATTAATAAGGCAAACTTCAATAAATGGCATTCCAACATTTTGTATTCATCATCCTTCAAGAAATACAGAATTTAATACTGGTGAAAATTTGGAAATTAAAAAGAAGAAACTTGAGCAGATACTATAAAATTGTTAATATCAATTAAGGAACAAATTCTAACAGTTTCTAAATCAAAGATTGTATGCTAAAAAGATATTCAGTTCTCATTGGAATAGTCATATCCTTAACATTTATTCTGATAGCTACATTTAACTATCCGGGTGGTTCGCTATTTGACAAAAACTCCATTGGTTTTAACTGGAAAAGTAATTTCATTAGTAATCTTTTTGGGGAGAAAGCTGTGAATGGTTTAGATAACCCTGCTCGTTTTTGGGCCAGTATAGGAATGATTTTTCTTTCGGCAAGTTTTGCGATATTTTTCATTGAATTCTCAAAGAAAATACCGAACAAGGGTGCCGCTAACGTCATTAAATACTGTGGAGCTATCGGTATGGTATTTACTTTTTTAATAGCGACTCCCTTGCACGATACAATGATTACTATCGCAAGTACAATGTTTCTTATCAGTATCTTTTACATTACTGTTTTCGTTTTCAAATCGAAGTTACATTTATTCAAAGTTCTGTGTGTTATTTGTCTTCTTGTTTTTTACAGTACGCTGTACCTTTATGGATCTGGTACTTTCCTGATTTTTTTACCAATCATGCAAAAACTAAACTTTGCCATTACGATAATATTAATTGTAGGATTAGAATATTTTACCAAGAAAGAAGATTTTGACCATATCAAAGTGGGTAAATAAATACGGTAACATTACTCATGGCATTACTTGCAAAGTAATGCCATGAGTAATGTTACGAAAGAATATACGCTTACATTCCTTTCTACGGGTTAATAGGTTCTCGGTAAAAGCAATTTGCTTTAAAAACCAATAATTGAAAAAGTTAATATTAAATTTAAAAACATATAATTCCCCAATTTGGTTATGAGCATAATCCTCAAAAGCAAATTAATTGTGATTATCAATATTCTTCGCGAGCATATCATAGAAAGGCTTGGGAATAACGTTCCCCGATTGGATGAAGTACTTCAGTGCTTCAAACCCTTAAAAATTAAACGTAACGAACAGATTTTAAGTCAAGGAGAAATCTGTAAATATGTTTATTTTGTGGCAGAGGGTTGTTTACAAGTATATGTTTATGACCGTGAGTCCAATGAAAATACCCGTGATATTATCACTGAAAACAATTGGTGTTCGGAATTAATGAGTTTTGGAAGCCAGTCCCCAGCTACCGAAAACATAAGGGCAGTAGAACCGTGTAGTCTTTTAGCCATTGATAGGCAGAGTTTCCAGTTATTAGTTGAAACTGTGCCACAATTTGATAAAGTGTATAAACAAATCTTAGAGGCATCTTACGCCAATTCAGTGTATAGAATTAACACCTTTGTTTCATTAACGGCTCTGGAAAGAATAAAGTGGTTAATGGAATACCGCCCCAAATTAATGACCCGTCTTTCAAGTAAACTCATTGCTTCTTATTTAGGCATTTCTCAGGAAACTTTTAGTAGATTAAAAGCAAAACTCTAAAACGTTGACATTTGTCAATGTTCATGGTGCTTGAATTGTAGAATTTTGTTTCATCATTCACAATTTAATAACAGACCAATGAAAGAGTACTTACTTTTATTCCGAAATATCAGTGGTGATAATGCCTATATCACTACTCCCCAAGATATGGCAGAAGATATGCCTGCTTGGCAAGCTTGGATTGGCAATATTGCTATGCAAGGCAAGTTGGTATCAACCCAGCCAATAGAATATTATGGACAGGTTGTTAGTAAGCAAGGTATTAGCGAAGGGCCAGACAAAACTGAGCGTAATTTGCTGGTAGCGGGTTACCTTATTTGTAAAGCCGAAACCCTTCAAGAGGTACAAGAGTGGAGTAAAACCTGCCCTATGCTAAAATATGAAAATGGCAGTGTCGAAATTCGTCCTATTATTCCTTTTCCAACCATCTAAACTTGCAATACCATGGAAAAATTTCTAAATTTAGGTCGTTGGATATTCCCCATTTCCTTTTTGATGTATGTTGGGTTACATTTCGGAAAACCTGACGTCGGGGCAGCTTTTGTGCCAGATTATTTACCTTTCCCTTACTTTTTAAATTACTTTACTGCTTTTTGTATTCTTGCCTTTATTATCAGTGCTTTAATTGGTAAATATGATAAACTAGCCTATACTCTGATGGCAGTTTATGTAATATTAATGGCCATTTTGGTGCATTTGCCCCGAGCGATGGGTCAGGAACTTGGTACAGAAATGATGGCTGAAAACCTTAACAGAGAGAAAGAACTAGAAATGGTGAATTTCTTTCGTAATATCATGGTGACGGGTGCTTTGTTGGGTTTTGCTAAATATGTGGCTAAAGACAATAGGATTATTAATTAAACCTTTAATACTGTTAACATGGAAAAATTAAGTGCCACAACCAATGCTTTGAATTGGTTTGAAATCCCCATTATTGATGTGGAAAGAGCAAAAAAGTTTTATGAAACAATCTTTGATATAGAGATGATTCCCCTCGAAATGATGAGTATGCAAATGCTAATGTTCCCCTCGCAAAGTCCGAAGTCTGGTGGTGCATTGGTAAAAAGCCCTTATCATACTCCGAGTACAACCGGTGCTCTTATTTACTTGAATGCCAACCCCGACTTACAATTGGTGTTAGATAAAATAGAAAGTGCCGGAGGTACTGTTACCATGCCCAAAACCAACATCGACCCCGAAACAGGTAATATGGCTTTCTTTATCGATACAGAGGGCAATCTGGTTGGCTTACACTCTGGTCAATAGATTCTGTCGAGTACTTTTCAAAAATAAAACCCTGTGTGATAGCATTTGACATCACACAGGGTTTTGAATAAACTTAACATCAATTTACAATTCAAAACGTTTTCCTTGTTGTGGGAAAATAAGCTTTAATCCTAACGTATTTTGTTCAGTTAATTGTTTTTTGATTTTTGCTTCATTGATTGCTGGGGGTTTTAAATGTGTAATAATCACTTTAAAACCTTTCAGGGCTTCTTTTCCTGTTAAATCACTCAGTTTATTCATTTCTTTCATAATCCAATTTGGCGTAAGGTGCCCAAACAGTGATTTGTCAGGCTGCTCATTAGGGAATGATACTTCAATAAAAATACCTCTCAATTGCTTCTGTTGAATTAGTGGGGCGATTTCTTTCCAGAGTAAAGCCAATTTGTTGCTTTTTTCAACTTCATCTGGGCCAGTATCACCAAGATATAAGGCATAATCGTTCTGATTCCTAATTAAAAAAGCCGTGCTTTCATAAGGGTTAACATGGCTTAAAGATAAAGCCTTTACTGTCATAGAAGTATTGGTGATATTGCTTTCCTCACCAACTTTTAACGTTTGAAAATGGTATTTTTTGATTAGGAATCCTTTGCCTTCATCACCAAAATTAGCCCAAGTTTGGTCATTAAAATAATGATTCTGCATCATTTGCATACATTTGTCGGTGGCATAAACAGTTTTGGAAGAATCCCCTGGAGAATTAATAATCAAGCCAGAAACGTGGTCGAGGTGGGCATGTGAAATAAAATAACCTTTGATGTATTTTCTTAATACTTCCGTAGCAGATACTTTAAATACTTTGTTTTGTATAGCTTTCTCTATACCCGCATACACAGTGCCAGCATCCAGACAAACATAGTCGTTGGTAGCAATAGGGGCGAGCATATAAGCCGAAAGATTTCTTTCATCTGTTCCGCCTTTTACACCTAAAGGAACTACTTGAAAAGCCGAAGGCTGTTTTTGCTGAGCAAAGAGGTTGGCAGATAATAAAAGTAAAATAAATAATGAACGATAAGACATATCTGATGGAGTTGATGGTTTGTCGAAAATATGAGCAATCAGTGCATAAAAATACCTCCTTCTTTTGAGAAAGAGGTATCTTGTAGATAAAGATTTAAAAAAATTAAAGTATCTTATAAATATCTACTGATTCAATTTTATCCTTCAATTCTTTGATATTGATACTCGACTTAATAGCCGAATCTTTCTTTTTCTTTTTCGCCCCCAGTTCTTTTATTAAATCATCATAAACCATCTGTGCTGGGCGGTCGCCTACAGCTTCGATGATGTTATTGGTTTTAGCAATATTAATAGCTTGCTTTACTTGGTCGAAATAGCGGTTTTCCAACTCAAAATATTGGTCATGAATACCAATAAAACGATTGCACAGACTTTGTAAATAATCTAAATTATTGTTTACATGTCTAACATCCAGTTCTGTTTGAAGCATATCTGCTAAATTTATTTTGCCATCTTTTTGGGTGTACTTGCTTTCAATATCAGCTACTCTTTTCTTTACATAGTCTGTATTAAATTCACCCACCATATAATTGAAGTAATCGTCCAGCGATTCATCATTTCTAATGTCTCTCGGATTATAACCAACCTTTTGGACGTCCTTCTTAAATTTTTCAAGTAAATCTAATTGAAGCGCTTCCAGCAAAGTAACTGTTTGGGAACTTGAATTGGTATTGGTTAAATTGGCTTTATCTAAAGCATTATAAAAACCCGTATAGCGTTGAAGCTCCTTTTCAAATTCACGGATTTTATCAAAATTTACCTTTTTGTCTTGCACGCCAGCCGCATAAGCTACATTCACCGCTGCGGTTGAAAGATTAACCGCCTGCGAAGCATAAGGAATTAGGCCTACGATTGGGCTATCCTTTAAACTCTTTAATACAGTCATGAAACGTTCGTTCTTTTCTTTTTTAGTGAAAATGGCTTTGTTTTGTGCCGTCTTCATAATTACTTCTTCAAAAGAAAACCCTAATGGACCTTTTTCAACCGAGCTAAGTTTTTTGATATAACCTTGATAATCTTGATTGATTACCTGTGATTTTAAATCGATAATATCATCACTTAGAATTTTATATACCTCCGCACTTTTCACCAAGTTAGTTCTAATTTTCTCCCATTTGGTTTTATCACTGAGCGATTGATTCTTAGAAATGTCCGACAGTGAACGACTTTGCATTTCTAAACGGCTTTTTAGGTTTTCGTTTTCGCCTTGAAGCTTACCTATCGTACCTTGGATATTTATAAATACAGAATCTGAGAAAACTTGCGAAAAACCCGTATTAATACAAATTAAATAGCCGAATAAACTTAATAAGATTGATTTTTTCATGGAATAATACAAATTGTTATTTTAGATATAACGCTTACATCTATTTAAATATTGGTTAAAGTTTTCACAAATTTTACATAAATCTGTTTGGTTCTGCAATAATTTTTGAAAAGGGAATATTAACACCAGCGATTTTTATAAATTTCTTCGGTATTTACAATTTATTAATTTTTGAAAAAAGGGCTTTTTATGGAAGATAGGTCATATTTATGCGAAATAATGGTAGACGGGAAATTTATTTTCTAAAAAAAATGCAAGAAACGCTTGCATATAAAAAACATTGGCGTACCTTTGTGAAAAATTAATACAAAAAACATCCGCACGTCTCTGTGTACGTTTCGTTGGATACGAAACAATTCTTCTCAGGAACTTTTACAGTTCTAAGTCGGTCTCCCAGAGCTTTAACGGATGTTCGGGCATCATTAAAGCAATTATTTCAAATCAATTACAAATTATTAGTCTCAGGAACGAGTGGAGCATCAGGTCGATGCCCTCAATCTTCTTCATGTCGTTTGATAGGCTATACAAACAAAGGCAACGAAATCTTTGAATACCACATATCCCAAAGAAATTGGTTTTATCCTATTTCTTATTGATAGTGCACGTCTTTGAAATCGTTTTAGAAAAATCATGAGTGAAATCACAAGATTAAGATTCGATGAGCTTTCCGTGTCGGAAGACATCAAAAATGCAGTAAAGGACATGGGGTTCGAAACTGCTTCACCAATCCAATCAGAAGCAATTCCTTATTTATTAGAAGGTCGTGATGTAATCGGACAAGCACAAACAGGTACAGGTAAGACTGCGGCGTTTGGTATCCCGATGATTGACAAAGTTATCGCTTTCGATAAATACGTACAAGGTTTAGTACTTTGCCCAACACGTGAGTTGGCTGTTCAAGTAACTGAAGAAATTAAAAAATTATCAAAATACAAAAAAGGCGTTTGGGTAACTACCGTTTTCGGTGGTGATTCAATCGAACGTCAAATCAAGTCATTAAAAGCAGGTGCAAACATCGTTGTTGGTACGCCAGGACGTGTTATCGATTTAATCGAAAGACGTGCTTTGAAACTTGAAAATGTTAAAATGGCTGTTCTTGACGAAGCAGATGAAATGCTAGACATGGGCTTCCGTGAAGATATCGAAAGTATCTTACAAGAAACTAACGAAGACCGTCAAACAGTTTTCTTCTCAGCTACGATGTCTAAGCCTATCATGGCCTTGACTTCTCGCTACCAGAACAATCCTAAATTAGTGAAAGTAGTGAAAAACGAAATTACTAATGCTAACATCGAACAATTATACTTTGATGTAAAAGGAAAAGCTAAGTTAGAAGTAATGACTCGTTTGATGGATTTACATGCTGTTAAATTAGCCTTAGTGTTCTGTAATCAGAAGAAAAAAGTTGACGAAGTTGTAGAAGAATTAGTATTACGTGGTTATGCGGCAGAAGGTCTTCATGGAGATTTACGCCAAGCACAACGTACAAATGTAATGGCTAAATTCCGTTCAGGCGTAGTAACTATCTTAGTAGCTACAGACGTTGCTGCACGTGGTATTGACGTAAGTGATGTGGATGCTGTATTCAACTATGACATTCCATTAGATGAAGAATATTATGTACACCGTATCGGTCGTACTGGTCGTGCTGGTAAATCAGGTAAAGCATTTACTTTGGTAGTAGGTTCAGAACGCAACCGTTTACGTGACATCATGAATTATACTAAAGTTAAAATTGACAAAGGTGTAATTCCATCGTTCTCGGATGTTGTTGGTGTGAAAAAAGGAATGTTTATCGAACGTCTTCAAAATACTATCCAAGCGGGTGATTTAGAATTGTTCGGTGATGTATATGCATCTTTAGAACATTCAGGATTTACTGCTGAGCAAATCATTGCTGCTTTAGTTAAAATGAACATGGGTGTTGCTAAAAACGAATTCGCTGACGAAAACTTAGACGGAGAAGCAGAACGCAATGCACGCAGAAACGAACGTGGTGGAAGTGGTGACCGTTTCGGAAGCAGAGATGCTGGTCGTGGTGGAAATCGTGAATCAGGAAATCGTTTTGGAAACAGAGAAGGTGGTAGCAGCACTGGCCGTTTTGATCGTGGTAATTCACGTGATGACCGTTCAGGTGGTCGTTCAAATGACCGTCAGCCTCGTTCTTTTGAAGACCGTGGTCCTCGTACAGACAAAGCTGGTAAGCCATACCGCCAAGATGCCAACATGGTAAGAATGTTTGTTAACATTGGTTTTGACGAAAAGATTTCTCCTGCTAATATCGTAGGTGCTTTCGCTGGAGAGTCAGGAATTCCTGGAAATACTTTAGGACAAATCAACATCTTTGATAAATATTCATTCGTTGATGTTCCGAAAGAATATGCAACTACCGTTTTGAACCGTATGGAAGGTGCTTCTATTAAAGGCAAAAGAGTAAATGTTGAGATTGCTAAACCAAGCAATTAATCTTAACAAAAATAATATAAAATGCCCCTATGAGTCTTCATAGGGGCATTTTGCATTTGAAACTGTTTAAACTTTCTGTTTCTGAGGTGAAAGTATTGTATTTTTGAATTGATTTTTTCAAAATTTGCGAAGCATAGCATCGCTATGTTGAGTAAATTTTGGAACAAGCTATTCTAAAAGACTTAGTTTAACCCGAAAGGGAAAGTTTAAACAGCTTCTTTATATCAATTAGGTTTTAGCAAGTATTTTAGTAGACTAGAATGTTAAATTACTCAGTGCCTATTTTTTTGAAATCGTATTTTTAGGATTTGATTGAACAAAATAGGATATAATTACCTATAATTATTTGAATGGGGTTATAAAATATTATTTGGTAATAAGTACTAATTGCCATAAGATGAATGGCTATTCTAGTGATATTCTGGTTAAGTATTCTGTGAAATTAAAATTGAGTAGAATATTGCTTTAAATTATTATTGCTAAAAACGCAATAAATTTGTATTTAATTATTTTTTTATTGGATTTATTAATGTTTTTTTAACTTGTGTTAAAAAAACTATTGTTTTAACAATTGTTACTGCATATTTTCACATATCGAAAATGTTAACAAAATATTAACATTTCAATTAATGTAAGTATAAACCATCAACTAACTTAAAATCCTTTATTGCATGAAGAAGAGACTTCTACTTACCATGCTGTTAGTCTTCAGTGCGAGCATACTTTTTGCTCAGAACAAGATTACAGGAAAAGTCACTACGTCCGAAAATGGCTCAGAGCTGCCAGGTGTAAGCGTATCTGTCAAAGGTTCAACTCGTGGAACCACTACCAATGCAAATGGCGTGTTCACAATCAATGCTTCACCTAGTGAAACCCTTGTATTTACTTTTGTAGGTTTTAAATCTACATCAGTTAAAGTAGGAAAATTAGGCACAATTAATGTTCAATTAGATTTAGATATTTCTGAATTGAATGAAGTTGTAGTAGTTGGTTACGGTACTCAAAGCAAAAAAGTAATTACAGGTGCTGTAACTTCAGTTTCTGGAAAGCAGATTGCTTCACAGCCAGTACAATCATTTGACCAAGGTTTACAAGGACGTGTATCTGGGGTAAACATCACTACACCAAACGGTGTATTGAACAATGCTCCTGTCATTCGTGTACGTGGTACGTCTTCAATCAACCAAAGCTCATCTCCATTAATCGTAATTGATGGAATGCCTATCAACTCTGGTGATGTATCTGCTGGTGGTTATACTGTAAACAACCCACTTGGTGATATTAACCCATCTGATATTGAATCAGTTGAGATTTTGAAAGATGCTTCTGCTACTGCTATTTATGGTTCAAGAGCTGCGGCTGGGGTAATGTTGGTTACAACCAAAAAAGGAAAAGAAGGCAAAGCTAAGTTAACTTATGATACTTGGGTGGGTTCTACTCAGGCTTTCAGAAAGTTTAAAATGTTAGACGCCCAGCAGTTCATGGACATCAAGAACGAAGCGGCTAAAAACGCAGGTTTGGCTAATCAATTTTTCCCTTCATACAATGCTGACGGTAGTTTAGTAAATACTAATTGGTATGACTATGTTTATCAAACAGGTGTTTCACAAAGCCATAACTTAAGCTTGAATGGTGGAAATAAGGATACAAAGTATTCGTTTTCAGTGGGTTATACAGACCAAGATGGTATGATTAAGAAAAATACTTTTAGTCGTATGACTGGCCGTATGAATGTTTCGCATAAATTGAACGATTTTATCACGATAGGTTCAAATATTACTTATGCAAACAGCTTTAACCAATCGCCTAACACAGGAACAACAGGTGCGTTCTCAACAGGTGGTTTAGGTCGTTTACCATTAGTATTGGCTCCAAATATTGCTCCTTACAATGCTGATGGTTCATACAACATCAACAAAGCAGGTAACAACATGGGCTTAGGTAATAACTTACAAGGTCCTGGTGGATATTATAACCCACTTCCCGATTTGGACTTAAGCAAGTTTACTTCAGAAAACGCACACTTAATTGCTAATGTTTTTGCTGATGTTAAATTGTACAAAGGCTTGGTATTCAGAACATCTTATGGTATGGATAATACGCAAGTGGAAGATATTAGCTTTAGTAACCCTGTTCATGGTGAAGGTGGCGGAAGTAATGGTATTGCTACAAACTATTATACAAGCATCAAACAGTGGAACTGGCAAAATTATTTAACGTATGATTTTGGTGTTGGTAAAAACAATGCAACGATTGTTGTAGGTACTGAAGCTCAAAAATTCACAGTTAACCGTTGGGGAGCTACAAGAAACAACGTATCTGACCCATTCTTTACTAGTTTCCAAGGAAGTTTCGTGAACAACGTAGCGGGAGGTAGCAATTATCAAACTCAAAATGGTTTACTT
Organism: Arcicella aquatica; assembly: GCF_034928825.1. NCBI lineage: Bacteria > Pseudomonadati > Bacteroidota > Cytophagia > Cytophagales > Flectobacillaceae > Arcicella > Arcicella aquatica. Next base: position 27,994 of record NZ_JAYFUL010000019.1, read on the forward strand.
TCTTATTTTGGACGTTTGAACTACGATTACGACAAAAAATATATCGCTTCATTCACATTGCGTCGTGATGGTTACTCTGCTTATGCTACTGGTAACAAATGGGGTAACTTCCCTGGTGCATCTTTAGGATGGCGTTTATCAGAAGAGGAATTCTGGAAAGGATCTTCATTGGCTAATACAGTTAATGAATTAAAATTACGTTCTAGCTGGGGCCGTGTAGGTAACACAGGTGTAAGTGACTTTGCTTCTTTAAGTTTATTTAGTTCTGGTTTATATGGTTCTTCTCCAACTTGGGTTTTTGCTCAAGCAGGTAATCCAAACCTTAGATGGGAACAAAGTACTAAGTTGGATCTCGGTTTAAGCTATGGTTTGTTCAATGACAGAATTACTGGGGAAATCAACTACTACAAAAATGATATTTCTGATTTAGTATTGGCTGAACCACAAGCACCTTCTCGTGGGGTACCTAATAACTCTATTAACACCAACGTAGGGTCAATGGTTAATAAAGGTTGGGAATTTACATTGAATGCCCTAGTGTTAGAAAAGAAAGGATTTTCTTGGAATGCTAACTTCAATATCTCGACAAACTCAAACGAAGTATTAGCCTTAGCAAACAACAATGCTGATATCATTGCTCAAACGGGTGGTTTAGAAAGCTCAAACATCGTTCGTGTTGGCTATCCTGTTGGTAGTATTTTCGTAGTAGAAACAAGAGGCGTTAACCCTAAAAATGGACAACGTATTTTTGTAAATGCTGCTGGTAAAGAAGTACAATATTCACATCCAGGAAAATGGACTTATGTAGCTGATGGAACAACTGCTCCTTCTATTACTGGTTCAGACCGTAAGGTATGGGGTACTGCTTTCCCTACATTCTTTGGTGGTTTAGACAATACTTTCAAATACAAATCATTTGATTTAGGAGTATTCTTACAATTCTCAGGAGGTAATTATATCTACAATGGTACAAAAGCGGGTCTTCGTGATCAACGTGCTTGGAACAACCATACTGACATCTTGAATCGTTGGCAAAAAGAAGGAGATATCACTAACATTCCACGTTTAGTATTTGGTGATAATATCTCAAACGGTTCTTCTACGCCAATCTCTGAAAACGTTGAAAAAGGAGACTTTATCCGTATGCGTAATATCTCTTTGGGATATACTTTCAAGAAAGGTTTATTGGAAAAGGCTAAAATCTCAAGCGCTAGATTATATGCTCAAGTACAAAATGCTTTTATCATTACAGGATATACTGGTGCTGACCCAGAAATTTCAACAAACCGTAACTCGAACATTGCTCCAGGTGTTGACCGTAACTCTACGCCACAAGCACGTACTTACACAGTTGGTTTATCAGTTAGTTTCTAATTTTAAAATTGATTTTAAGATGAAAAAAAATATAAATATTACTTTTAAAACTATAGGGAGAACTGTCAAACTATCGATGGCTTCCCTCATCATGCTGACAACAATGTTGTCGTGTGAAAAAGAATTGCTAGAAGTAGCGCCCATTACATCATTGTCAGATTTAGATGCCTTTGCAACACCCGATCGTGTTTTGGCTCAGGTAAATGGTTTGTATTCAAGTACTAAGAACGGACAATTATATGGTGGTCGTTATTATGTCTATAATGATGTACGTGGCGAAGAGTTTTTGAACGTAACATCAAATGGTGTTACTGCATTACAAACTTGGAACCATACGAATAACTCATCATCAAATGAGCCTACCAATATGTGGAATGCCGCATATTTGGCGATAAACCGTGCGAATTTATTTGCAGAAGGCTTAGATAAAAACGCAGGTGTTGTTGATGCTACTTTGGCTACGCAATATAAAGCTGAAGCAAGATTCTTGAGAGCTTTGATTTATTATGCTTTGGTAAATACGTATGCTCAACCTTATACGAAAGATAATGGTGCTAGTTTAGGAGTACCTTTACGTTTGATTGGCGAGGTAGGTAGCGGTAACAACAATTTGAAAAGAAGTACAGTTGCCGAAGTATATACTCAGATTCTTGCCGATTTGAACTATGCAGAACAAAACCTTCCTTCAACGTATTCAACAGCATTGTTAAATACTACACGTGCACACAAAAACAGTGCAATTGCCATGAAAGTGCGTGTAAATTTGACAATAGGCAAATGGGCTGACGTGGTTACAGAATCAAATAAGATTGTTTCCACGAGTGCTCCTTTCAAAGCTTCAACTGGCGTTGCCAATGCTTTACAAGCGTCTGTAGCTTCTGTATTTGCAGCACCATATACTACGGTTGAATCTATCTTCTCATTCCCAATGGGCGATAACGATTTACCAGGTACTCAAAATGGTTTGGCTAGTTATTACTTACCTTTAATTGGTATTGGTGATTTCTCTTTGAATCCTGCTGGTATCTTGGCTAGTTCAGCTTTCTCAACAACGGATGCTAGACGTGTTAATTTTGTAAGAAATGATTTTGCAAGTGACTTGGGTCGTTTCCGTTTAACAAAATATCCAACTGGTCCTGTTCACAAAGATTTTGTACCAGTCTTGCGTTATGCTGAGGTTTTATTAAACTTGGCTGAAGCTAAAGCTAGATTAGGTGGTGCAAGTGTTGATGCTTCGGCATTGGCTTTATTAAATGCTGTAAGAGGTCGTTCTACGGCAGCTTATACTGCTGCTGATTTTGCGAATGGAACAGCGCTAGTAAATGCTATTTTAACAGAAAGAAGAATAGAATTCTTAGGTGAAGGTTTCCGTTCAATTGATTTGCAACGTAATAATTTACCACTTCCTGCAAAGGCTAATATTGCTGCAATTCCAGTAACGTCTCCAGCTTATATCTGGCCAATTCCACAGTCAGAAATCAACGTTAATAAAGATTGTGTTCCTAACCCATAATTATTAATGTAGCTTTTACTAAAAAGGGTCAGTTGAAATATTTCAACTGACCCTTTTTAGTAAAAGCTATTCATATTAAACTTTCGAAAATAAAGCAATCAATAAGGATTCATTAACGCTAGTTTTGCAAAAAAGTCTTCAAACATTAAATGAGTATCTAAGTGATTATAAACCCGAATCGGTCGTCCTTTATGATTATATTCGTAAGCCCCAAACTTATTGATTTTGGGAGCCAGCTTCACAACATAGCTACTTGATGAAGGGTCTGCTTCAAAAGATGATTGAAGAGCTGTTAATAAGACTAAAGGGCTATCTCCTAAAACATAAGTTTCGCCAAGATTATAATAAGGTTGGATTCTCTTCATCAAATTTTCTAACACAGTAGTCAAATAATTCCCCACTTTTCCTGTTGGTTTCACCTTTACCAGAAGTTGAGAGTAAGAAACGATACACTGCCGATAGGCATTTCTTGGTATTTGCCACAAAGCAATATTTGATTTATTGAATACAACCGCCCCAGCCGAAATGTCTATTTTAAGGTTGTATTCAGGGGTAGAAAAATTAGGCGGAGGTAATGCCAAATCGTTATATTCAGGGCCACCAATCCAAATTAATGTTAACTTATTGGCTATTTGAGGATTAGTTAATACAGCCGAAGCAATCTCCGTTAAACCCGCTCCGCAAAGTACATACAAAGGCAATTTAGTATCAGTACGTAAAGCTTCTTGGATAATAAAATTTACAGCCTCACTTTTCACAGGAGTACTGTCATTCACCATAGCAGTATTTGAACCCGCAAAGACAGGGATATTATTTTTGATAGCCATTACTTGTAATAATTCCTTTGCTTTGTTAGCAGCATTATCAGCTTGTGTTTTAGAAGGGTCGAAGCCATCATTAACACTCAAGTGAGAGCCAATAATACCTCTTATTTCCACCGAGGGAGAAAGTAATAAATGTGCAAGCTGAAACAACCCATCAGGGTCGCCACTGAAATCATTATCGACGATAACACGCATTCTTGGAATGACCGTATTGTTATTGGAGATATTCTGTGAGAATAACGTAACAGGACCTATTAATACAAGCATTAATAGTAAAAGCATGTGTTTTTTAAGCATTGTTTTTCATGGTTTAACAGATTGATTAGAAAGCCAAATTTACATTGGTTTTCTTTCTACAAAGTAAATTCATGAAAAGATTTTTGTTGTTTATTGTGTTTGATGGTGTTTTTATTTGGGGTCGCTAAGACTAACAAAACGTACTTCTACAACTAAGTAATTTGCTATTTATCATTTACGGGGCACGACACTTTGGAGATAACTCCAACTTGGGCGAAATATCAGTCTATTTTGGGGGTCTGTTGTAGCATTACTGCCAGTGTAAAAATATTTATGAAGAAGTAAGTGGATTAGAAATCACAAAAGCCGATGAAAGTACGCCAGCCTAAAATAGTACAACAGTTTGATTACTTCTGTTAGCCACTTTTTCATAAATGCAAAGTTAGTGCTGTCGCTTTTGTTCGCCAGTCAAGAGACCATAAGCGAAAAAAGACCAACACAGCGTCTATTTTGCAGAAAGTTGTCGCTGAACAGACTTCACGAAGTCCACAGCAACACCAGCCACTTTTGCGATTTTGTCAAGCGATAAGTCAGTTTCAGTCAAAAGATTTTTGATAAACTTAATTTGTTCTCTTTCTTGTCCACGAAGATAAAGAACATCTCTTTCTTCTTTGATGTATTCTGCGATGCTGTCCATAGCGTTTTTTAAATTTAATTCTAAGTTACGAAGTTGAGCTAAAACTCGCAACTGATTAAAGTATCTATTTAACGAAAAATCTCCTTTGGTAGTTTCTTTCACACGAATAAGTATCTGTTTTAGAGCATTTTCGGGGTTCTCACCTTTGAAATTTGCCAAAATACCTAAAATAATTTCTTCGGGTTTGTTCGAGTTGAGGAAAATATGATAGTCAACTGTTGAAAGTGAAACAAGAGGATAGCTAAACTTTAAATGTTCTCTATCAAGTTCGGTTGGCATTTTCGGGTTGTCCGACCCAAGAAAAATCACAAACTGCTTTACAGGTATTTTGTATTTTCGTTCAAGCATAAAGTGATATTCGCCCATGCGATAAATCATTTCAGGCTCATCTTTAACTTGAAACTCAATTTGAAGCACAAAAGTGTTGCCTTTGATATCAGTTAACTTTTTAAGTACATCGGGCTTTCGCTCTTTGGTGTGTTGAATGTCATCAGGTAGTTCTTCCACAGAAACAGCCGTAATTTTAAGTATATTTTGCATGATACTAGAAATTACGGCTTCAATATTCTCTTTGAAAATCTTGTCATATTGACTTGATTGTTGTTTTTTCTTTTTTGCTTGCATGAAGTAAAGTTATTGAAAATCAAGCTATACGTCAAAATACAATTAAGCACAGGTTTTAAAAACCTCCCTAAAGACAATTGTTAAAAGCAAAATTTACCCCACCCTCTATTAGCGTTTGTTTTTCGCCTTTGTTGGTGATTTTCACAAACAATGAGTAAATAGCTGTCATATTGTAACTCTAATAAAGGCTAAATCATTTAATTTTAAAAGCCTTCAAAATTATAAATAATTTACTAGTCAAACTATCTCTTAGAAGTATAATCGAGTCCTCTGAAATAGATTTTACGAGATAAAAATGAGAATCCAGTTTAATCTTATTATCTAAAACTGTGTACTCCTTTGAATGAATTACATCTGATTCAGGGGTGATATAAATTGAATCAGCAGAGAAATGACTATACCTTTCTAAGATATTATTCTCCCCGAAAAATAATAAACCACTTGGAATGGAATCTTTCGAATTTTTTGGGGTATGATATGTTTCCTGTAAATTACCATCTATATCTGTTCGATAAACTTCATCCCAAAATTTACCTTCACTTCCATTTGTTAAAATAGTTTCAATAGTATCCTTTTTTTTACAGGAAGAAACTATTAGTGTTAGCAGAACAATTCTAAATAGGAGTTTTGACATTTTATAAAAGTTTATAATCAATTTTACTCTACCCGATGATTTTTATAAATTATTGATAATAAATGAGATTGACTCTTACGAATCGTAGAAGTTTCAATCCCCAATTATCAAATTTTTGCCTTTGTTGGTATTTTTTACCAACAAAGAGTAAATTCGCTCTTCTGTCATTAGGTTTGTCGCTTACGCACCCCTCGTTGGAGTTACCTAAAACGAGGACGAAATGTATTTTATTTTAGGGCCAATGATTGTAAAATAAATTGAAAAACATTCTGTGACCTATAGCCACCGTAACCTTGTCCATATGCACTTGAAGTTAGGCATACTACTAAATTTTGACTAGGCACTATAAATAAATTATTACCGCCATTACCTGATGCGTATATGTATTCTATTTTGTGTCCCTTTATTTCTTTTGAACCAAGAAACCAAAAATAGCTGTAGCCACTTGCAAATGGATCTTCTTTTGAAACTTCTATTTTTTTCTGGAATAACTCATTTATCCAAGATGAGCTAATAATTTGTTTTTCTTGATATTTTCCTTTGTTTAAAACGAGTAGCCCAATTTTAGCAAAATCTATCGTTGAGAGATAAAGGTTTCCCATTGGAACAGTTTTTCCATTAGGTGCCGTATACCAGTAAAATTCTCTAATTCCAAGGGGTTTGAAAAGATTATCATTTGCGAAGTTAGACAATTTCTGCCCACTTACTTCTTCAATTATTGCACCGATTAACATAGGGCATACATCATTGTATACATACTTTTCTCCTGGCTTAAAAACCATTGGTAATGAAGTTGTGAAGTTTACCCAGTCTTTTTTTGTCAGCCAATTGGCTGTATTGCCGGGGGAGTCAGAGTTATCATCTGCACTTAGTCCAGATGACATTGTTAGTAAATTTTTTATCTTAATATCTAAATGTCCTTCTTTTGCAGGTGAAATATATTTTGCCTTGGTGAAAAAGCTGTAAACGCTTTGGTCTGTATTCTTTATTAGTCCTTTATTAATTGCAATTCCGAGCAATAAAGATGTAATACTTTTTCCTGCTGACCGAATATCATTTATTGTTTCCCTCCAATAAGTATTAAAATATTCTTCTACAACTAACTTATTGTCTTTTATAATAACCATTCCTCTAAAGTCATTTGGTGGTGTTGAATTAATAAGTTTAACAAGATTAGAGATACTGTCACTTACAATACCCACAGAATTAAAAGCAGTTTTTGGAAGTTCGGGAATTGGTTGCTTTAATTTGTCGGAAAAGTCATTTTGTCCAAAACAATATGCGGTTGTCAAAATTAAAATTACCAAATTAAAAGCCCTATTTTTCATAACTTCTATTTTTTGTAAGGATGAGGCACAACACGTAAATACAGCCATAATCACGTTTTTTCTTAAAAGTAAATATTTGGAAAAAACAAACCAACTATCCCCTTAATTAATTTATAAGCAATTAATTGTCAAATAATTATATTTTTATAGCTAATCAAAACAACTGACTATTTTTCAATCATTAATAACCACGATTTTCTGTATTTTAATCAACTGAAAAGGCTTCTTTGATAGCGAGGGTTTAAGTTACAAAGTAAATTAGCATTAAGTCAGTGTGACACTTGCACTAGTTGGGACATATTCATTTTCTAACATTTGTGAAGCAATTAAATCAAAATCATGTTTATTGATTTCTAAAAAGCCAAATCTGAGCGGATATCCCCACGACTTTTTATTTTGAATAAATTGTAAATCATTAATGAGTGGTAAGATAGAAACGGCTTTGCTCTCAAAGAAATGTATATTTCGCCTAAATGGACAAAATTCTGGTGACATCTGATATTGATAGACCTCTTCATCTTTTACTTGCCCAATGGCTGTAAACTCTTGGCATTTATCATCTTGCCCCATGATGAGTTTTCCTGAATAATAAATGATATAATCATAAGGTCTCATTCTTCTAAGAGGGGAAGACTTTCCGTGACAAGCTTGGGCAATACCTTCAGCAATGCCATTTTGAACGTGGTCTTTAGAAGCCACTATTATCCAATATTTCGTTTCAGCCATTTTAGTATTATTTTGTTGTCATAAATATAATGTACACGACTATAAAAAGCGACAAAAAAAAGATTTTGAAATGTTCACTTATAAATGTTAAACGAGCCAGGATTAAAAGGGTATTTACTTAATATAATTGGGAGATTCGCATTCTAACCAATATTCTACAATTATTTTTATGGTACTTTTTAATTTTTCAAAAGTATTAGGCTTAACAAAAAATCCTTGGACTGACTTTGAATAAGCATCAACAACGTACTTTTGTTCGGCACTTGTAGTAAAGAATAAGTATGGAATACATTTTATTCTTAAATCTTCGTTTGTATTAATTTTCTCTCTTAATTCTATGCCGTTTAATTTGGGCATATTTATATCTGAAAGGATAAGGAAAGGTTCTAGTGAGGTCTTAATCAAGTAGTCAAGCGCTTTTTCACCTTCTTTAAAATAGATAATTTCGTTTTTGAAATTAAGTTCTTTAAAAATTTCATCTAAAATCTCTTGATCGTCGATATCGTCTTCTATCACTATTATTGGTCCAGTTTTGTTCATGTTTTGGTTTTATATTTTTTTAAAAGCATTAAATCAGACCTTCTTATTCTAAGTCTTGCAATAAGTAAAATGTAATCGTTAAATACAATTAATATTGAAAGTTAAATGATGTTTTACAAAATCATCTTATAACCCATATCAAAAAATCTACAGTATATTGCAAATAAAATATTAATCCCCAAATGACTTTCAGAAATCGTCTTCAATATTTACTCGTTAAACGTCTCCAAATTTCTAACAAAATGGCTTTGTCGCTGATTCAATCTGGGGCGATTATGGTCAATGGTTTGGTGGTTAATGATAATGTCATTATCAACCTTGAAGATGAAGTCGTTTATAATAATCAACTTATCAAAGAAGGTAAAAAAATGATTTATCTAGCCTTCTATAAACCCAGAGGCATAGAAACGACATTGAATACCAGTATTCCTGAAAATCTGAAAGAGATTTTGCCTTTTGAAGACGCTTTGTTCCCAGTAGGCAGACTAGATAAAGAGTCAGAAGGCTTATTATTATTGACCAATGATGGTCGCTTGTTTGATAAAACACTTCGCAAAGAACACCAAACCGAAAAAGAGTATTTGGTGACGGTCGATAAAGTAATTAATGAAGAATTTATTACTAGAATGTCAAGCGGTATACAAATCATGGGCAAAATGACATTGCCTTGTCAGGTAGAAAAAATTACTGATTTCAGTTTTAAGATTATTTTAGTGCAAGGGCTGAATCGACAAATCAGGAGAATGTGCTATCAATTGCATTACGAAGTATTAGAACTTATCAGAACCCGAATAGGGAATGTATTATTAGAAAACCTAATGCCCAGCACATACAGGCATTTATCAATGACAGAAATTCAACAGGAAGTTTAGCCAATGATAGGTATAAGCAAAATGTTTTGCTATTTTCGTCTTTCATTCATCAATTATAAATCATGAACAAAAAAAACTTTACTAAACTATTATTAACCCTGATACTTATTCCAGCAGGATTGTTTGCTCAGGGCATTAATTGGGATACTGATGGTACTTCGTATACTGCATTAGAAGGTAGTCAAATCTCAAGAGTAAGTCTTCCCTCTTTACAAAAAACAGTTATTGTTACATCAGATTTATTGATTCCTAAAGGGCAGACCTCTGCTTTATCAATCAAAAGCTATACCTTTTCAGATGATGCTAAAAAGGTATTGATTTTTACCAACAGCAAAAAAGTATGGCGTTATGAAACACGTGGCGATTATTGGGTATTAGACATTGCCACCAAACAACTTAAGCAATTAGGAAAAGGCATGCCTGTATCATCTTTGATGTTTGCGAAGTTTTCGCCTGATGGGTCAAAAGTTGCTTATGTTTCAAAACATAATATTTATGTAGAAGACCTTGTAACCAATAAAATTAAAGCATTGACCAAGGATGGAACTACGAAACTAATCAATGGTACTTTCGACTGGGTTTATGAAGAAGAATTTGATTGTAGAGACGGTTTCCGTTGGAGTCCAGATAGCAAATCTATTGCCTATTGGCAGATTGATGCTAATACCATTCGTGATTATTTCATGTTGAATACCACAGACTCTATCTATTCGCAAGTAATTCCTGTAGAATATCCAAAAGTAGGAGAGAAGCCTTCGGCTTGTAAAGTAGGTGTTGTAGATATTGCTACCGCTAAAACGATTTGGATGAAAGTGCCGGGGGAATCAACCAACAACTATATTCCTAAAATGGAATGGGCTGGTAATTCATCTGAAATCATTATCCAACAATTGCCACGTAAGCAAAACGAAACAAAATTGATGCTTTGTAATGCTAAAACGGGCGTAGCCAAAACTTTTTATAGTGAATCTGATAAAGCTTGGGTAAATGTAAATAACCGTGCAGGAGAGGCGGTAGGCTGGGATTGGTTGAAAAATGGAAAAGATTTTATCTGGCAATCGGAAAAAGATGGCTGGAATCACTTATATATTGTTGGAAAAGACGGTAAAGAAAAGTTGATAACTGCGGGTGATTTTGATGTAATTAGTTTCTTAGCATTCAATGAAGAAACAAATGTAATTTACTTCACAGCTTCACCAGAAAATGCTACGCAACAATATTTATATAGAACTACGTTAGATGGAAAAGGAAAAGCAGAGAGAGTTTCACCTTTGAACCAAGCAGGAACACACAGTTATAATGTTTCGCCAACGGGTAAGTTCGCTCAACATCGTTTTACTAGCTCGACAGTTAGTCCCGTGAGTGAAATGATTACGCTGCCCGACCATAAGCCTTTTAACGAAGCAGAAGGTGTTGATGCGAAAATAGCCAAGCAAAAACCAAGAAAAAACAAGGTTGAATTTTTAAAAATCAAGACCGAAGATAACATCACTGTGGATGCATGGATGGTAAAACCTTATGATTTTGATTCTACTAAAAAGTATCCAATTGTATTTATGGTTTATACAGAACCTGCTTCGGCAACGGTAAAAGATACTTATTCGGCAGGCTCAAATGGTTTATACGTTGGTGATATGGCAAAAGATGGTTATATCTATGTATCAGTTGATGGAAGAGGAACACCGTCTCCTAAAGGTCGTGAGTGGAGAAAGGCAATTTATCGTAAAATTGGACAAATCAATATCCGCGACCAAGCAATGGCAGCGAAGGAGTTATTGAAAAATAAATACATCGACCCTACAAGAGTAGCTGTTCATGGTTGGAGTGGCGGAGGGTCAACTACGTTAAATTTATTATTTCAATACCCAGAAATTTATCAAACAGGTATTGCAGTAGCGGCGGTAGCTAATCAGCTTTCTTATGATAACATTTATCAGGAAAGATATATGGGTATTCCTCAAGAAAATCGTGAGGATTTTGTGAATGGTTCTCCGATTACTTATGCTAAAAACTTGAAAGGGAATTTATTATACATTCATGGAACAGGCGATGATAATGTACATTATCAAAATGCTGAAATGTTAGTGAATGAATTAATTAAGTACAACAAACAGTTTCAATTTATGGCATATCCAAATCGTTCGCATGGCATTTATGAAGGCGAAGGAACAAGAATGCACTTGAATACTTTGTACACTAATTACTTGAAACAATATTGCCCACCAGGAGGAAGATAATAATAGCTGTGAGTGATGAGCTTTGAGCATTCAGCTGTATTTCAAACAAAAACACCCGATAGTTTAAAACCTATCGGGTGTTTTTGTTTGAATCCTTTTTAACAATGCTACAACACAGAACCTTTTATTCCTTCCAACAACCCCTTCCAAAGCGTATAGAAAAAAGGCTTGTCAGGTATCCTCAGATAATTGATAATAGCAACTCTTGGAGGTTTCTTTCCTGTTGGATTACTTTTTTTGATGACAAATGTATTGGCTATAAAAGATAGTAATTTCCGTTTTTTAAAGACACCGTCTTCGGGAGGAAATTTATAAATCATTACTTTTAAGTCTTGATAGAGCATCGTAGTAGAACCCTTCAATCCGAATTTATTCCCATGCATATCAAAAGCAAAATAACTAAGATATCCTTCCTGAGTTTTAGCCATTACTAAAGCTTCGGTTACCTGATTTACAGTGGCTAATTGCATATTAAGTACTTTGCCACTACAACTAAAATCTCCTTGTTTATCTGATACATTGAAGCGAAAAGAAAAATGAACATTTGCTTTATTCATCAATTTAGATTTCAAAAAAACCATGCAATTGGGATTTTTCGCTAAGGGGACAGAATCATTCGTGAAGTTATGTACATAACCATTAGCTTTGTCAAAAATCACGTTGCCTACTAAATTTGTTTGAGGATTATATTCAGAATACGTTATTTTAAAACGACTTAATTTTATCGTATCAATTAAAAATTTAAGTTGCCATTTCCTAAAAGCTTCATGAGGGAAAGGGCGATAATCCATTTTCTTATGTGGTTTGAAAAGACGCGTGTCTGTAAATACATTTATCTGTCCATTGTTAATACCGAGGTTCTTAGCATAGATTTTTTTCTCCTCAAAAAGCTTGTATAAATCTATAGAATCTAGTTTGATATTTTTACAAATTATACTGATTCTATCATCCCCATCAGTTTTATTGCCATAGGCAATTTCCTTATACTGAGGTTCATATTCCAAGTGTTCGAGCGATAATGATTTTGATTTTGTAGAGAATAATAATTCCTTAATTTTAAATTTATTCAATGAATCCTCTGTCAGTATTTCTAGTTTATCTAACTTGAAGACACACTCTTTCATATAATAAAAACGACTTTTATCACGATGAGACATTGAGTCTATCAATAAGTCGGTGAGTTCAATATTTAAATGTTCAACCTTGCTGGTACTAGGCGTTTTCTTTTCAGAACGATTAATAAAAGTAAAATTGATATTATCTAAACTTACCTTTTCTACAGAAAATGATTTTACAAATTTTGAAAGTATCGTATAGAATGGCGTAATTGTCTTGAAAGAATTATAATATTGCCTGTGATGGTTAATCTGAATAACGGGTTCTTTAATGCTGATTGATTGTAAGTGTAACTTTGAAGAAAAAATAATTTTCCAAGGATTAATCCCTGTTAAATGAATTTCTTCTACTTGAGCTTGATAAATATTATCAGGCATTTTTTTTGCCAAATCCAGTTGTTTATACAAAGTAGTATCTGCTTGCCAACGCACGCCCAAAATGCGAGCATCACCACCAGTAATATTATACTGAATATCTTTGAAATCAATGTGATATAAACTATCAGTACTTTTTAATACTGCATATTGAATACGTTTTGATAATAAAGGCTTTAATCCCCATAGCCCTACGATGGTAGCTATTGCTAAAAATGCAAGTAATGTATAAAGACTAATAATTAGTCCTTTTTTGAAGCGATTTTTTGGATTTTGTGTCATAGAATTAATGGTAAAGAGTCAACTACTAAAAGACCTAAATTTCTATGCCAGTAGATAGTAAAATAGCGGTATTACAATAAAATAAATGTTAGTTTGTCCAACATACTCAAGATAAGGCGATTTACTAGTCAATTTTCATCCTTTTGATGAAGAAAAAGTTTTGATATATTTAAAATAAATAATGGAAAATAAGTAGCATTAAAAGAGTATTATCACTCAGCATTCAAATATTTTAATTGTTTAAATAACGTGAATTCTGTAAATTGAAATAAAAAATCAACAAAATGAGGTCAAAACATTTACTTACTTTATCAATCTGCTTAATAGGTTTAGGGGCTTGTAAAACTACACAACCCAACCAACAAAATACTTCTCTTCAAAAACCAGTTGAAAATCAAGGCTTTTATCAATTCAGTAACGAAGACCCCAATGCCTCGCCTTTCTTTGCTAGAAAGGCATCTGTATATGCCAAAAACGGAATGGTAACGGCTACTCATCCAGTTGCGTCACAAGTGGGCGTGGACATTCTGAAACAAGGAGGGAATGCTATCGATGCGGCAGTAGCTACGCAGTTTGCTTTGGCAGTGGTTCACCCAGCAGCAGGCAATATCGGGGGCGGAGGTTTTCTGGTTTATCGTGATAAAGACGGCAAAACCTATACGTTGGATTATCGCGAAAAAGCACCTGAGCATGCTAGCAGGGATATGTATTTAGATGAAAACAAGAATGTAAAGGCGGGTCAGCCTAGTTGGCAGGGGCATTTAGCGAGTGGTACACCCGGTTCGGTAGATGGTTTAGAACAAGCCCATAAACGTTTTGGAAAGCTTACTTGGAAGCAAGTATTGCAACCAGCGATTGATTTAGCTGAAAAAGGCGTCAAATTGACTACACGCGAAGCTAGAGGATTAAATAATGTGAAAGCTGATTTGCTAAAGTTTAATCCGACAAAAAAGTATTTCATGAAAGAAGATACTGCAAAGTGGGTTGAAGGAGAAATACTCATTCAAAAGGATTTGGCAAAAACACTTAAATTGATACAGGCGCAAGGAAGAAAAGGCTTTTATGAAGGCGAAACGGCTAAATTATTATTAGCTGAAATGAATCGGGGAGGAGGAATTATTACTCAAAAAGATTTAGATAGTTATCATTCAGCTTGGCGTGAACCTGTAGTTGGCAATTATAAAAACCTAAAAGTGATTTCGATGCCACCACCCTCTAGCGGAGGAATCGCTTTATTACAACTCCTAAAATTTGTTGAGCCATATCCTCTTCAAAAATGGGGTTGGCATAGCGACTCTACCACACAGGTAATGATTGAAGCTGAACGTCGGGTATATGCTGATCGTTCAAAGTGGTTGGGTGACCCTGATTTTGTAAAAGTACCTCAGAAGGAATTATTGGAGGCCGAATATTTAAAGAAACGCTGGCAGGATTTTCAGTTTGCTCAAGCAACTGACAGCAAAATGGTAAAAGGAGGAGATATTACAGGGTATGAAAGTCCTGAAACTACTCACTCATCTTTTGTCGATAAAGAAGGAAATGCAGTATCCATTACTACTACCTTGAATGGCTCTTATGGAAGCAAAGTAGTTGTAGACGGAGCAGGCTTTTTAATGAATGATGAAATGGATGATTTTTCTATCAAGCCGGGCGTTCCAAATGTGTATGGATTGATTGGAAATGAAGCTAATGCCATTGCTGCTAACAAAAGAATGCTATCATCTATGACGCCAACGATTGTTGAAAAGGATGGAAAACTTTTAATGGTCTTAGGCACTCCGGGTGGCTCAACTATTATTACTTCGGTTTTTCAAGTGTTTTTAAATGTTGTGGAACACCAAATGTCTATGCAACAGGCGGTTGATGCTCTTCGTTTCCATCACCAATGGACGCCCGATAGAACTACTTTTGAAGAGGGTGCTTTTACAGAAAAAACCTTGATAAGAATGCGTGAAAAGGGATATAAGTTAGATTCTCAGAAAAATACTATTGGTAGGATGGATTGTATTTTGGTATTGCCTGACGGTATTTATGAAGGCGGAGCAGACGTAAGAGCAGATGATACAGCGGTGGGTTATTGAGCGGGAATATTCATCACTAGTGAGGGACTTAAGTCCCTCACTAGTGATGAATGACCTTTATTAATTTTATTCCGCTAAACCAAAAGCTTCTGCAAGTAACTCAAAAGAATGTAGCCTATCTTCTTTATTATCTGTTAATGTTGATACCATTATTTCATCAATATCAAATTTATTAGCTAACTGCGTTAGTTTCTCTTTTACCTCATCTTTTGTGCCTGATATTATTCTGGCACTATTGGCTTTAATTCTAGCAGTTTCTGCCATAGAAAAATCATAATTCTTCATTTCTTCGTAACTAACAAATTGGTCAAACAAACCTTGTTCAAATTTAACTAGCGTATAATCATGAAAGTGTCGCATTTGTCTAGCTTTTTCTTCTGTATCCGCACAAATCACTGACAAGGCTATTAGTTCTTTGGGTTGATTAAATTGCGATGAAGGAGTAAAGCTTTTGCGATAATGTTCGACAATATCTGGATTTACATGACCATTGATAAACTTGGCCACTGCCAAACCCATTCCAAACTGAGAGGCAATACCACTACTGCCACCACTTGAACTTAAAATCCATTGCATAGGAATAGTTGAGGCCTGTGGAATAGCTAACAACCTTCCTTTTGAAGTACCAGCACTATCAGTAAAAAAATGTTGGAGATGGCTCAATTGCCTTAAATAACTTTCTTCTTTAAAATCATTAGAAGGATTCAACAAAGAAGCTGTGATAGTATCTCCACCCGGAGCTCGCCCCATGCCTAGGTCTATACGTCCTGGGAATAATGTTTCAAGCATCCTGAAATTTTCTGCCACTTTCAACGCACTATGATTGGGTAACATTATTCCTCCAGAACCAATTCTAATACGATTCGTTTCGTCTGCGAGTTTTACCATCAATACTTCGGGCGTCGAACCCGCAATAAAAGTTGAATTATGATGTTCGGAAACCCAAAAACGATGATAACCTAATCGCTCGGCTAGTTGAACTGTTTCAATGGTTTCTTGAATGGCATGAAGGGCTGTACTGTGTGGGTGTATGATTGATTGGTCTAATATACTTAATTTAATCTTTTTCATTTGAGCTGAAGTTTATTCTTGTCATTTCTGTGTTATCAGATAATAACGAATTTGTCCAACCATTGATTCAACTATCTTTTTAATTAATAAGCTTCTGGCTGTAATCTCATCTTTAAATGTCTTCATACTTATTCTCATAATTATTATGACAGGGATAAAGGCTCTGGGCAAGGTCGTAAAAGCAACAAAGCCCCCCTTTTCATTCATTAAAAAAAACTAGATGCCAAAAGGACAAAAAACACCCCAAAAACACTTAATGGTTTAGCTGTTATTGCGATAGGATGTATTGTTCATTTGATAGTTCTTTAAATCCTTAAAAGAAAAAACACACTTAGAAAGCGTGTTTTTTGACTGTAATTACATATTGTTTGTATGTTGGTAATAATATTGGATTGCTTGTATGAGACTACTGTGGCGGACAGTATTCCCCATCAAGCCTATTATAATAGCTACGACAGGATAGTTTAATAATGGGTTTGTTAATTAAATAAAGAGATTAGTTGTTCATAAGGTGCTTTCTCAAAGTCATGCTCAATGGTTACTTCAATAACATTGTAGTTTGATTTTTTGAGGAGAGGAGTAGGGTCAAAAGCGTTTTTTGTTTGTTTTAGCTGGTAGTTTTTAGCGATATAAATTTCATCCACATGGTTTGCTTCAAGGAAGTTCCTCATGGCATTAGTGTTATACCCATGAAATAATTCTATATTGATGTATTTAATTTTACCCTCAAATCTATTACGAATTATTTCTAGTGCTTCCTTAAACTCGTTGGTCATGTATGACGATACTATCTTTTTTGGAGTATAAAATAATAATTCTGTGATAGAATCATTCAGATATTCAGCATGTAATAGTATTACCTCAATAGTATCTTCACTATAAGGTTCCAACGCAATTTTCAGCGTATTGAGCGATGCAACACGAAAATCAATCGGAATTAAAATAGTTTTTTTCATCACTTATCTTTTAGATGTTGTGACAAAACTATTTTGAGGAGATTATAAACTTTTAAGAATGAGATTAGAATTCGATTAGAGAAGATATGAGTCTTCCATGAGAGGGATTTTGATTTGAACTTTTGTTCCAACATTTACTTGCGAGCTAACGATTAAGTTACCTTTGTGCAAGTGAATGATGTTTCTGGTGAGGGGCAATCCGATGCCATAACCTTCAAACAAGGTAGTATTGGATGCTCGAAAGAATGGGTCATATATAAAGGCAAGTTCAGCCTCGGGGATACCAATGCCTTGGTCTTCAACCATGATAATTACTTGCGAATTGCTTGATGCAATATGAACAGTTACGGGTTTGTTGTTAGAATATTTGCAAGCATTATTCAAGATGTTAGCAAACGCAAGGTGTAATAATTGTTGATTGCCCCTTACTTTTAGTTTTTTGGGGTCTTCGGGCAAGAGACGTAAATCAACAAGAATTTTGTTATTAGGGTTTAGCTTATCAATCAAGCTTTTACTCACCCATATTATTTCATCGATACGAACTTTCTCAAAAGTTATTGTTTTGCCTTTATACCCCGTTTGCGCTAAGAAAAGTAAAGATTTCGTAATTTCATTTAACCGTTCGGCTTGTTGAAGGATATTTTTGAGTGCAGTAGAATATTCTTCAGAAGTTCGAGGCTTTAATAAAGAAAAATCTGCTTCGCCGATAATGGTAGTGAGGGGAGTGCCAAGTTCGTGTGAGGCGTTACTGATAAAATTCTTTTGTGTTTCAAAAGCCGTTTCAATACGGTTGAGTAGTTCGTTGAAAGTATTAGTTAATTCGCTAATTTCTATGCTTTTATTGATGTTGTTTTCAAGGCGAAGATGGATGTTTTCAGTGCTGATTTGTTTTACCTTATCCGTGATTTCTTTGATGGGGTCGAAGATATGTTTTGAAAAATAAAACGAAAAGATAACCACAATCAAAATCACCATTGAAATTCCTGCAATCAATACAGACCTTAGAAAAATCAAATGGTTCAATGTATAATAATTTTCAGCAGAAACAATGACAAAGTATAGTTTATCGCCTTTTCTATATTGCGAACCAGCAATGAATAAATTTCCTTCTTTTTCCTTGTAAGTATCTGCTTTAGAAAGCGAATTCAAAAAATGAATTGGCAAGGTATATTTATTAGCAATTTGTTCAAAATCAGCATTAGGTGTAATTTTAATTAGGTATTCTTTCTCATTTTCAAGCTTCTCTAAATGTTGATTTCTTAAATTTTTTAAATATTTAGAATTGGGCGTTCCAGAATTTAAACTGTATTGAGCAGATATCCTAACACGAGCTTCGAGCCTTTTATAAAAATCAACATAAGAATATTTATCCAAAAAATAGTAAATAGAGAGACCAAACACAACAACGATTGTGCTACTCAACAGCCCTAATATGATTGCTAATTTGGTTTGTGTTTTCATTTTTCTTTGAGTACATAACCCATTCCCACAACGGTATGAATGAGCTTATGTTCGAAATCGCCATCAATTTTTTTCCTAAGGTAATTAATATACACATCCACCACATTAGTACCCATATTAAAGTTGATATCCCAAGCACTTTCCAAGATGTCTATTCTTGAAAGTACTTTGCCTTTATTTTTTATCAAAACCAGCAGTAAACGATATTCTGTTGCAGTTAAGGATATTTTCTGATCACCTCGGGCTACTGTTTTGGCATCATCGTCAATGATTAAGTCTCCGATAGTGTATGTGACTCTTGCCTTTTCGTCTGGAATATTATCGATATAAGAAGTCCTTCTTAGAAGTGCATTGATTCGGGCAAATAATTCGATGAATTTAAAAGGCTTTACCAGATAGTCGTCGGCTCCAGTGTTTAAACCCAAGGCAATGTTTTCAGAAGTGCCAAGGGCAGTCAGAAAAAGAATTGGTGTTTTGATATGGCGTGAACGTAATTCTCTGCATACTTCGATTCCATTTTTATCGGGCAACATAATGTCTAAGATGATGAGATCAAAAGAAGATTCAGCAGCCATGCTAAGAGCTGTATTACCATTTAGGGCAACAGATACTTCAAAGTTTGCTTCGTCTAAGCCTTTTTTCAAAAAGTCAACAACGTTTATTTCATCCTCTACTAAAAGTATTTTTTTATTCATAATACATTATAGCTTGCGCTTGCATGTTCTTGCTTGATTATCAGTAGCCTTTGCTTGCTTATCATGTTATTGATAATAAATCACAATACCAGAAACCGTTATCAAATGGATTGTCTTGGTTAGCATCGTCACAATCATAGCTGTCATTGTCTTTTGGCTTTGATGGCGTATATTTTCGATACACGATTTCTCCTTTTTTAAACGCAATGGGTTGGCTGAAAATTGGTCCATCAAATACAAAAGTATGAAACTCTCCGTTCTCTCCACAAGGGTCAACATTATCTGGTAAATCGTTTAAAAAACTTTCATCTATAATTCTGCCTACAAAGCGTTTATCCAGATACTTATCATTGACACATGTAGTGATGGTTTTAAACCCTACATCCAGAAATTCCTTGATAATATCTTTGGTAGGTATTTTCCATAAAGGAAAAACACCTTTTAAGGCTATTTCAGATAATTTGTTTTCTCGGTATAAACGTAAATCTTCTAAAAAAATATCCCCAAAGATAGAGGCTGTTGCTCCTTGATTCTTTAAATCTGTCAAAGTCGCTTTCATGACATCCTCATATATTTCCATCGTAGGCATCTCGGGTAGATACATTTTTACGAGGGAAATACCAATACTTTTAGCCTGTTGTATCAATAATTCTTCTCGAACGCCATGCATTGATATTCTACGGTACTCTTCATTGATACTGGTCAGTAAACAATTAACGTCATATTCTTGTGACTGTAAGATTTTGTATAAACTCAAAGCAGAATCTTTACCTCCACTCCAATTAAAAATTGCTTGCTGTTTTATCATGCTGTAAAAATAGATTTTTGTTGGGAATTACTTTGAACAATGGTCAATAAGCTAAGGCAGATTATTCCAATCAAGTTTGGGATTTTCAAGTAATGATTGCAAATATTGTCTATTACTACTTATGATAGGTCCATAGTCTCTTGCCGAGGGTATATCTAATTCAAATAGATAATCACATTCTTTAGTAAGTAGTTGATACCGTGTTTTGCCCTTTATTCTATCAATAGTAAGATATTCTTTTGGGATTTTGTTCATTTGAATTAGGTGAATGCCATTGTCTTTTTCGATAGTAGGTAGCAATTTTATAAAATCTTTAGTGGGTAATATATAGTCGAAAGAAATATTTCTTGCTAATACTTGAACATTACTTTGATTGTCAAAAAGAGGTAGATTGTGCTGTTCCCAAGTAAAATGACTACTTAAAGAATGATTACTGACCCAAACATAATGATAGTTTGTATCTAATGTATATTTTATAAAAGAAGATGTAGCAAAATCTAAAATAATTTGAAACTGTCCGGGATAAATTTCTTTGATTGTATTGATATTATCTAGCCAACTCATAAGGTATTGTTATTAAATAATATGGTTGATGTATAGTAAGAAACCTCTAATCACGCGCTTCATTTAATCAACCTCCAAACATCTTTGCCACAAAGAAAGCAGCACCAGCGGCAGCGGCTCCAATTAGAGTTACTTTTATAGCTCCTGTCAATGGGTTTTGCCCTGTTACTTTGCTTTTGAAATAGCCAAATATAAATAAGGTGATTAGTGTGACAACCATAGAATACAATAATCCTTGATGTGCATTCTCCACAACAAAGTAAGGTGAAAGCGGAATGATTCCGCCAACAATGTAAGCTAAACCGATTGTCAAGGCTGAGTTTCTAGCGCGATAAATATCTGGTTTTTCTAACCCTAATTCAAATTTCATCATAAAATCTACCCATTTCTTTTTGTCTTTTGAAAGTGCTTCAACAATAAGGTTTTGGGCGTTTTCATCTAAACCATAATCTGCAAAAACTTCCTTGACTTCTTCCTTTTCTCGTTCGGGCATCAGTTCTACTTCCTCGTATTCACGTTTTAGTTCAGCGTCATAGTGCTCAACTTCGGTTTGCCCCGCCAAATAACCGCCTAAGCCCATAGCGATTGATCCTGCTACAATTTCAGCAATACCAGCCGTGGTAATAATAGCAGTATTAGCAACAGCACCAGATAAGCCTGCTGCCAAGGCGAAAGGAACCGTTAGTCCGTCAGACATTCCAATAACGATATCTTTAATAAAATCAGAGCTTTCCAGATGCTGTTCTTCCATGTTTTCTTTAGTAAGGGTTATATATTGCAAGGTAGTTTTTTTGCTTTAAAGTTCATGAAGTTGCCTGTAAATAAAAAAGAAGAACCTCAGGGATAAAACTGATAGTTCTTCTTTTTTGCATATTGACTTTAAGGTTCTGGGACTAAAAGACACAGGATTTAAGACTAAAAGACATTAGACACAAGATTTTAGATTAAAAGACATAAGATTTAAGACTTTTTTAAATAGACTTTCAATAAATCGTGCTGCTAAATTCTTATGTCTAAATTCTTGTGTCTAACGTCTTGTATCTAACGTCTTGTATCTAGGGACTTGTATCTAACGTCTTGTATCTAGCGTCTTGTGTCTAACGTCTTGTGTCTAACGTCTTGTATCTAGCATCTTGTATCTAGCGTCTTTAAGTCTTTTTGAAATTTATTCCGCTACCCCTACATACCGTGTTTCCTTCATTTTAGATGCGATAGAGATATAAATCAAGAATGAGATAAACATCAATCCTGCGAAAAACCAAAAATACTTGGCACCATCTAGTTGAGCAAAGAAGCCTTTGTTTGCAATGTTTTCATTGATAAGAGAAACTGCTAAATTACCAATAGAAACAGTTGAATAGAAAATAGCCGTCATCGTAGACTTCATTGATTTTGGCGAATTGGTATAAGCATATTCTAAACCTGTAATAGAAACCAAGATTTCGCCCCAAGCTAAAATTAAATAAGCTAATACTTGCCACCAAACAGAAGGCTTACCACCACCATCAATACTTTCTTGAATTAATGCGATAATAACAAAAGACAAAGCTGTTAAGAAGAACCCAACGCCTAAACGACGTAGTGGTGTAGTTTTGATACCTAGTTTTTCAAAGAAAGGATAGATAAAATAGGTGAAAATCGGAATAAAACTTACTAAAAAGAAAGGGTTGAATACTTGAACTTGTTCAGATAAGAAAGTAAAACCAAAGCCAGAGTTTAAATCTAATTTTTGTGCTTGTAAAACCCATTCAGATAAATTTTGATCCCACAGCGCCCAGAAAATTGGAATAAAGGCAAATACAATAATTAAGCGATAAACTGCCTTTACGTCATCAACTTTTTGTGGGTCATAACTTGCTTTGGCGACATCTAGCCAATGGTCACCCTTCTGTTTCTTGCCCATATTTACTAAGGCATTGAAAGAAATAAATAAGAAATTATTTCTATTTATCCCCATTGGAGGCACTTTTACATATTTATTTCTACCAGAAAAAAATATGATAGTAGCCAGTACCATTAATATTCCTGGTACGCCAAAAGCCCAAGCTGCTCCATATTTTGCATAAATAATTGGGATACAAAGGTTAGATACTACCGAACCTGAATTGATGGAGAAGTAAAACCACCCATATACTTTAGACATTAAATGTTCATTAGTCTTGTCGAACTGGTCACCCACATTAGCAGATACATTGGATTTGATGCCCCCAGCACCAGAAGCAATGACAATCATACCTAATGAAAACAATGCAAGGTTAGTATCAAACATCGCTAACATTAAATGTCCAATACAGTATAATACAGATACATATAAAATCACTTTATATTTTCCAAAAAACCAATCAGCTGCTATACCTCCCAAAATGGGCATGATGTATGCCAAGGCAACAAACATGTGCACTTTTTGATTAGATTGGGCCTCGGCAGTTTGTTGAAGAAGTGGATTGAAAGTAGGGTTGAAAAATTGTGCAATCAAAAAAGTAGGAAGAATAGAACGCATCCCATAAAAACTAAATCGTTCGGCGGCTTCATTTCCGATAATGTAGGGAACAGCTTTGGGATAGCTATTTGATTTCTGAACCACCTCGGTTTCAATGGATTTTGATGTCATAAAATAAATGTGTTAATAAAGTATGTGAATGAAATGTAAAGAAAATGTTAAAATTAAACTTAATAAAATTACGCTAAAATACATTCTCTGAGTTTTAGAAACAATTTTGGCTACTTAATGAAAAGATTGTTAAATATACAATTTTTGTACTTTACTGCTAATTATATTTAAAAATCTTCACTTTTATTGTCTTAATCTAATTTTTAACCAAATAAAAATAATCATTTTAACTTATAAAACTAACACAAGTATTGATAGTTAATACTGAATCGCGTTAGTACAAATCCTTATAAATTACTATTCGTGAAACATTTTGTGGAACACTCTTTGCTTATGTGGTGAGAAAGGACGATATTTGAAGTCTGTTATTTGAGGTACTGGGAATTGAGAATTAACTTTTAGTAATAAAGAGGTAAGAATTATCAAAAATACTTTTTATAGCTTCTTTTCACTATTTATAATTTAATAACCTAGCTTAAAAAAGACTGTAACTCAGAAAAATCCAAGATGGGGAAAATAATTGCCATAGCCAACCAAAAAGGAGGAGTTGGAAAAACGACAACCACTATTAACTTGGCGGCAAGTTTAGCCGCTCTCGAATTCAGAACACTCATTGTTGATGCTGACCCGCAGGCGAACTCTACCTCTGGTTTAGGATTCAACCCCAAGGAAATCGAAAATTCAATTTATGAATGTATGGTCGATGGAGTAAATGTACAAGATATTATCATTGCTACAGATTTACCGTATCTCCATATTATTCCTTCTCATATCGATTTGGTGGGTGCCGAAATAGAAATGATTAACCTTCGTGACCGTGAACAAAAAATGAAGGAGTCGTTAGGGGTAATTCTCGATAATTACGACTTTATCATTATCGACTGTTCGCCATCGCTCGGTTTAATTACGATTAATGCCCTCACTGCCGCAGACTCAGTGATTATTCCTGTACAGTGCGAGTATTTTGCTTTGGAAGGTCTTGGTAAATTATTGAATACCGTTAAAATCATTCAATCTCGTTTGAATACCAATTTAGCGATTGAAGGTATTTTATTGACGATGTATGATTTAAGAGTACGTTTGTCAAACCAAGTAGTTGCCGAAGTAACA
Organism: Arcicella aquatica; assembly: GCF_034928825.1. Taxonomy (NCBI): domain Bacteria; kingdom Pseudomonadati; phylum Bacteroidota; class Cytophagia; order Cytophagales; family Flectobacillaceae; genus Arcicella; species Arcicella aquatica. The sequence continues at coordinate 52,729 of NZ_JAYFUL010000019.1, forward strand.
GCCCATTTTCATAATATGGTATTCAATACCATCATTCCTAGAAACATTCGTCTTTCAGAATCGCCAAGCTTTGGTGTACCAGCCATTGCACATGACTCAGAAAGCAAAGGGGCAATTAGTTACCTAAACCTTGCTCGTGAGGTTTTGGCAAAAAATGGATATGTCACCCAAGAGTAGATTTTTCTTCATAAGTTGATGTTTATTTCAGAAGAATCTATTCTTTTTTTATAGTAGAAGAAATGAGTAAAGTAGAAATTCCAGCAGTAAAAAAACGTGTCGGACTTGGTAGAGGCTTAGGAGCTTTACTTCAAGATTCTGACGAGGTAAATAACACGCAGAGCCGTCACCAACCAGCTACGCCAATCGAACGCCCTACTCGTTTAGAGCAAATTAGTTCGATGAATGAAATATCGGTTGATTTGATTGAAACAAACCCTTATCAGCCAAGAACACATTTTGACGAAGAGGCCTTGAACGAATTAGCAGATTCAATCAGAGTACAAGGTATTATTCAGCCAATTACTGTTCGACAGATTGCACCTAATAAGTTTCAATTAATTTCTGGGGAACGTCGTTTACAAGCTTCAAAAAGAGCAGGCTTGAAAAGCATTCCAGCTTATGTAAGAACTGCCGACGACCAACAGATGCTAGAAATGGCATTGATTGAAAACATTCAGCGTGAAAACCTGAATGCCATTGAAATTGCTTTAAGTTACCAGCGATTGATTACAGAATGTTCTTTAAAACAAGAAGAACTAGGAGATAGGGTAGGGAAGAACCGCACAACAGTTAATAACTATATCCGCTTACTGAAATTGCCAGATGTTATCCAAGTAGCACTCAGAGATACTAAAATATCAATGGGACATGCACGTGCCATCATCAATATCCCTGATAGAGAACAACAATTAGATATCTTTCAGAAAACGATTGCAGATGATTGGTCTGTTAGAAAAGTAGAAGAGGCTGTTCGGGAATTAGCCAATGCATCTTTAGTGAACACAGCTAAAAAGGCTATTGGAGGAGGAGTAAAGCAAGAAATCAGGAGTTTACAGTTTCGTTTACAAGCTTATTTTGGGGCTAAAGTAACGGTAAAAGCGGATGATAAAGGCAAAGGAGAAATTAAAATTCCATTTACTTCTCAGGAAGAACTTGATAAAATATTATTGGCTATAAAAGCTTAGTTGAGAATCCAGTCCTTCTACATTTCAAAAGAGGACTGGATTTTTCTCTTAAAAAATCTTAATTACCCTTCACCAGACGGAATATTAGCGGTAATTTTGCGTTGAAGTTCAAAAACTAAAATGAAGAAATTACTATTTGGCTTATTTTTTTTTCTTGGTTTGTTGCTTGAAAACGAAGCACAAGTTTTGAAAGGAGGTAACGTAGGAAGTCTAAAAGACTCAGTAGAAACTGCAATTGCTAAGAAAGATTCGGTAAAAAAACCTTATAAAATCATTCCTAGAGTTTCCACTATCCGTTCGGCGATGGTACCGGGATGGGGGCAAATTTATAACAGACAATATTGGAAATTGCCTTTGGTATATGGCGGATTTGCTGTAAATATTTACTTTATTGTAACGAATCATGCTAGATATGCGTATTATAAACAGCAATATATTGATAACTTCCAAGTAACTACGCCACCATCCAGCGCTAAAATTACGTTATATGGAGACAATAGTGGAGTACAAAGAGAATACACTTCTGCGCAACTCAATACGATTGTAAATGGTTATCGTAGGAACAGAGATGGCTCATATCTGATTTTAGCCGTGGTGTGGGCTGCTAATATCATTGATGCCAACGTGACTGCCCACTTAAAAACCTTTGATTTGACGGATGATATTTCACTGAAAATTCAGCCGACACTTACAAGTCCCGATATGATGAATGCGGTGTATGGTGCCAAAATTACTTTTGCTTTTAAGTAATAAAATTTAATAATAAATCCCGTTTGGGAATATTCAATTATACAATCAAACTTTTAATTATGAATATTGTTTTACTCGGTTATGGAAAAATGGGAAAGGTTATTGAGAAAATTGCCTTAGACCGAGGTCATCAGATAGTTGCTCGAATTGACATTACTAACCGTCATGAGTTTGAAGCTTTAAGTCCTTCACAAATTGATGCTGTCATTGAATTTAGTCACCCTTCTTCTGCTTTTGAAAATGTTAAAGCATGTTTAAATAAAGGTGTTCCTGTAGTATGTGGTACAACTGGCTGGCTCGAAAATAAACCAGCAGTTGAAGCCTTAGCCATTGAAAAAGACGGTGCTTTCTTTTGGTCGTCCAATTATTCTATTGGAGTAAATATTTTCTTTCAATTGAATAAAATGTTGGCAAGACTTATGAAACCACAGAAACAATATTCTGTCTCGACAACAGAAATCCATCATACGGAAAAGAAAGATTCTCCATCTGGAACAGCTATTACGATTGCTGAAGGATTGATAGAAAACCTCGAAGGCAAAAGCAAATGGATAAATAATGAAAATCCTGCTGATGACGAAATCGCTATTTGGTCGGCACGCGAAGGAAAAGTGCCGGGAACGCACATTGTAAAATATATTTCAGATATTGATCAAATAGAAATCTCGCACGTTGCTCATGGTCGTGAAGGTTTTGCTTTAGGTGCTGTCATCGCCGCAGAATGGATTGTTGGCAAGAAAGGCGTTTTTGGAATGAGTGATTTGTTGGCTTTTTAGCTTTTTTTAGCTTTGAGCTATCAGCCGTGAGCAATCAGCTAAAAAACTCAAAGCTTAATGCTCATAGCTCATAGCTCATAGCTCATAGCTAAATTGTAATTCTATTATAAACTATACGATAATAACCCTAGGAAAATTATTTCCAACATATATAAAATGTCAGAAAAAAAACAAATTAAACAAAAATCAGCTTTTCGCGAATGGATTGATTCTGTAGTATTTGCAGTAGTAGCGGCCACATTAATACGTTTCTTCTTTTTTGAAGCCTATACAATTCCTACACCATCAATGGAAAGTTCACTGATGGTTGGTGATTTCCTTTTTGTAAGTAAATTACATTATGGCGTTCGTACACCCAAAACACCTCTTCAAGTACCTTTAACACATCAGAAAATATGGGGAACAGATATTCCTTCTTATTTACGTTGGTTAGATTTACCTATCAAGCGTCTTCCTGGATTCTCTGATGTAAAACAAGGTGATGCCGTAGTGTTTAATGTACCTAACTACTCGCCTGACGGAGATGCCCCAGTTGATTTAAGAACTTATTATATCAAACGTTGTATAGGAACTCCCGGTAAAACCTTAGAAATTCGTGATACACAGGTATATATCGACGGTAAACCAATGGAAAATCCGCCGAAATTGCAGCATGAATATATCTTAAAAGTAAAAGAGCAATTAACGGAAGAGTTCTTTGAAGAACATAATATCTATAACGGTATTGATGCTACAGGACAGTCGAATGCTAACTGGATGGAAGTAAACTTGACTGCTCAAGATTCTTTAATAGGTGGTTTACACGACTATATCGTAAATACTTATCAAGGAAATATCGATGAGTTCAAGAAAATGAAATCATTTGTAAGCGTAGATTTATTAAAAGCAGCAAAAAATACACCTGACGGACAAGATGGCATGACCAACGACGATGGTGCTACGCCAATGTTTGGTAGTTCGTATATCTGGAATAGAGATAACTATGGGCCTTTATTGATTCCTAGCAAAGGCTTAACTATCAAGCTAGACTCGGGTAATGTAGATAAATACAAATACATTATTAAATACTACGAGGATAACAAAAATGTAGTGATTGATGGTCATAGAATTATGATTGATGGCAAAACAATCACTTCATATACATTTAAGCAGGATTATTACTTTATGATGGGTGATAACCGTCATCATTCAGCGGATTCACGTTATTGGGGCTTTGTGCCTTCTGACCACATAGTTGGTAAGGCGGTATTTATTTGGATGTCATTAGACCCAAATAAGAACTTCTTGAGTAAAATTCGTTGGAACAGAATCTTTAGATTTGTTAACTAGTAGGATTAAGCCCACTATCAAAACGTGTAAATGATACTTTTATTCATTTACACGTTTTTTGTTTTATAGCAAGTCTATCCATCCATAGATAATTGATAAAATTCTTTTCAATTACTGTAATTGATTAAATATTTTTCCGACTAACGATTAGAAACATATTTTCAAGACAGATAAAATGACAGAGAAAAAAGAACCTATAACAAAATCGCCTTTTCGTGAATGGATTGATTCCGTAGTATTTGCAGTAGTAGCGGCAACATTAATACGTTTCTTCTTTTTTGAAGCTTACACGATTCCTACCCCTTCTATGGAGAGTTCTATGATGGTGGGGGATTACTTATTTGTAAGCAAGCTACATTATGGCGTGCGTACGCCTAAAACGCCCCTTCAAGTACCCTTGACACATCAGAAAATATGGGGAACAAATATTCCATCATATTTATCATGGATAGATTTACCAATCAAACGTTTACCGGGATTTTCAGAAGTAAAGCAAGGAGACGCAGTAGTATTTAATGTACCCAATTTTACGCCCGATGGCGATGCTCCCATTGATTTAAGAACGTATTATATCAAACGCTGTATCGGCACACCTGGCAAAACCATTGAAATACGTGATACACAAGTATATATTGATGGAAAACCGATGGAAAATCCTGTAAAAATGCAACAAAAATACCTGCTTTATGCCAAGCAAGATTTGCAAACGTTAAGTGCAGAGGAGGCAAGTGTTTTTGAAGAAATGGGCATTACAAATGGTGTTGATGCTGCTGGAGACCCTAATGACAATTTTACTATTCCTTATACGATGGATGAGATTCAAAATATTGATGCTACTAAAAGTAATTTTAAGTACGTTATCAATACATCTCAAGCAAACGTAGATGCATTAAAGCAAAAACCTTGGGTACAAGACATAAAAAAAGTGATTATGCCAAAAGGGATGGCTGATTCACAAGATAGTAGAACAAATGATGATGGAGCAACAGCCATGTTTGGTAGTTCTTATGTGTGGAACAGAGATAATTTCGGACCATTGTTGATTCCTAAAGAAGGTTTAACTATTCCTTTAAATGCTGTTAATGTTGATAAATATAAATACGTCATTAAATATTATGAGGGGAATAAAAATGTGGTGATAGACGGACATAAAATCACGATTGATAGCAAGGCAATTACTTCTTATACCTTTAAACAAGATTATTATTTTATGATGGGCGATAACCGTCATCATTCAGCCGATTCACGTTATTGGGGCTTTGTACCTGCTGACCATATTGTTGGGAAAGCTGTATTCACTTGGATGTCTTTAGACCCTAATAAGAGTTTCTTTAGCAAAATTCGTTGGAATAGGGTATTTAGATTGGTGGATTAATAGATATTCAATACCATGGGCTAAGTAAGCATTTTTTACTTAGCCCATGGTAGTAAAGTGCATTATTTGGCATTATCTTTAATTTGATTCTTTATAGAGATTTTACTACTTTTTTCGGATTGCAGGTGCATCTCCATTGTATTGCTTGTTTGTTGGGTTGTATGGGTCAGGTTTATTGTCGAAATTAATTTAGTATTTTTATCTACCAACAATTCCCCTTCATAATAGTTCGAGCTAATACCGCTGGTAATAGCTATATTACTTATTTTTCTAGATTGATATGTACTATTGGAAATAACCTGACTTTTAAGGGTAATTAGAGCTTGATTATTATTAAATTTGAGGCATTGATATGTGTTAATAAAGGTAGCTTTTTTTGTTTTTATAGTATCTGTCCAGATTTCATTTAATGAAAATGTAGGCTTATTAAGAAGAAGATAGTCCCATTCGTCAACTGGATGTAATCTTATAGATTCTTGCCAAACGCTCTGAAACATTTCGTTACGGTAGGTACTTTCAAATGTATTTGTTTTGACATTGAAAATAGACTCTTCGGGGTTATTTATATAGCTATCATATCTTTTTCCTAAAGATTCAGTGGTAAAATCTCGGTCAAAAGTGTTTTCAGAATCGTAAATTTTTTCTTCTGTTTTAATTCTTATCTTAACTTTTATTCGCTTGATAACGCGACTGATTTGTAATAAATCATTTGATTTTAGTTTAATTTTCGTTTCTCTAAGGTAAGTTTTTTCTTGAGTACCAATATTTTGTACAAATGTGACGCCATTTTTGGATGTTGAGTTAGTGGTAGGATCAGATTGTGGAATTATTTCAATTTGGGTAGAGATTGTCTTATTTGCTAATTCACCTTGCGAGAACATCGATGTAGGCAAACTGAAGATGACTAAAATTGTTAAGATGTATTTCATTAAGTATAAATTTAAATGAGTGTTGGTTGCAAAATAATTGATTTAAATTTACTTTTACAAGAGTTATATGTTCAGTATTGTAATATACTATTATATAAAAAATTAAGAAGTTCTATTTCATAATAATCTATTCTTATTGATGTCTAATGCCGTGGGGTTAATTAGCCTATTTAGAAATTATCTTATAAATCTACATGTTTAAAACTTCATGATAAAAGCTAAAACCATTTTAAGTTTATTCCTATTTATAACTTTACATCAACTTGAGGCTCAAAACTTTTCTGTTTGTTTACATTTTTCTCCAAAGCCAACTAGTGCTATTTGTTCCATTTCGCTAAATACTAAAGTTTCTAAGACCTTTCAAGCGAAAGATACCTGTATTAACCTGAATATATCAGGTAGAAGTCAACACTCTCTAGAAGTAAGCGCACTTGGCTATAAAACTGAATCAATAACTTTTAATTTAGATACGCTACGTAAGCCACTTGTTATTACGCTACAAGAGAAAAATATCCTTCTACAAGAAGTAGAGGTAAAGGCTTCTCCTTTAATAACCATGAAAGGAGATACACTTGTAATTAATGCTAAAAATATTTTTACCAAGCCTCAAAGTGATGCTACAGAATTAATCAATAATCTCCCAGGAGGAATGATAACTCCTAATGGGCAAATTTATTTGTTTGGAAAACCAATTAGCAATATTACAATAGAGGGTATGAGCATATTTGGTGGAAACCCTAAAACTATTTTGATGCTTTTAAAAGCAGATATGGTTGCTTCTTTAGAAATTCTACCTAATGGTGATAACCAAAGAAATGAAGTAAATATCAGATTAAAAGAAGGTAGAAAAAAAGGTATTTATGGTGAAGTAGAAGCGCTAGCAGGTTCATTTGATAGAGAAAGCGAAGGAATAAAGATTAATAGAATTTCCCCTAATAAATTTTTAAGTTTTTTTAGTACAGCCAACAATCTAAATCAAAAAAATGCAACGATAGGGAATTCCATTAGTTTAGCCAATAGTTTTTTTAAGAGAATAGACGGAGCATATTCTTTAACGGAGTTTATAGATGGTTATACTACCGAGGCTAGTAAATTCAAATATTTACCTACCTCTATTAATGATGATGGTATTAATACAAATAAGACAACTGGTATAAATTATAGTTTTAAGGTTAAGAACCAAGATTGGATTGCTTTTTCAGTGTTGGATGCAAGTAAAAGGAGCTATCAAGAGTTAAATACAAAGTCACTTTATTTTTCAGATAAGGAATTATTTAAGAATATTTCAGATAATAGAAATTACAAAACTTATGAATGGCTTAATACAGTAGGGTTAAACTGGAAAGTTGATGCTAAGAATACGTTAAAGTGGCTACAAAGTTATCGTTGGACTAATGCTACAATAGATAGTAAATACAATAGCACATCTTCTATAGCATCAATAGATGTAAACGACCTTAATATTTTTGATAATCAATCTTATCGGACTCAACATAATTTTATTGCCAATCAACAATTACAATTGATTCATCGTCATCAGAAGCCCTGAAGAGTATCATCTTTATATTTAGCTGGATATTGGGAGCAAAAGAAAGATGATTTTCAATATGCTAATACCCTCAAACAATCATCATCATTATTAGATTCAAACAATCAGCTTCGTAATCAGCCCTTTAATAATCTCTTTATAGATTTTCAGTTTCAACACAGTTTACCTTTATCAAGAACATGGCTATTAGATACAAAAATATTTAATAAAATTGATCAGAAGTTTTATAAACAATCAGTATATAATTGGAATAGCATTAACAATACCTATGACGATTTTCTTGGTTTTTCAAGTATTCCGACATTTGAAGTGCTCAGTTCAGAATTAGGTGTTCAAGCTGTATTACTTTATAAGAAAAGGCACTGGCAGTTAGCTTCTGGCTTAGGGTTAACATATTTAAGGTTTTCAAAGAAATTTCCAGAAAGTATAATTGAAGATAACCGCATGGTTTTTATTCCTAAAATTTATGCTGAGCATAATTTTTTGCCAAAAGGGAAAGTGTCAGTTTTATATCAAAAAAAATATCAATATCCTGATGCTCAACAATTATTTCCAATACCAGATAGTTCAAATATTACATCCATTCAGTTAGGGAATCCATCTTTATCAATCATGGAAAAACATAGCTTTAAGCTAAATGTAAACTTTCCATCTGCTTCAGGAAAATTATTATCTTTAAACTTGAATTATGAGTTTACTCCAAACAATATTATTGGTGGACAGGCTCTTACAGGTGTAACAACTAACAATTATTATCTCCAGAAGAATTTAGCTTCATCATATTGGCAAGTTATGGCTTCGTATAGTTTGTTTAACCAACGTAATTGGAGTTTATATACTATCAATTCTCTGGCAAATATTAATAACTATACCGTCCTAGATAATAATACCCTCCCCATCAGAATGTACTATTATTATACTAATTTTTCGCTAAAATGGAATCCAATTAGAACTACTTCATTCAAGCTTGATTGGAAGGGTAACCTCTTTGGTAATGATTTAGATAATAAAACGAGATGGAACTTTAGAAATGAATTAGCTATTAGAGCTGAGTCTCAGCTTACTGAAAAACTATTTGTCAATAGTAACTTAATGGTCTTTCAAAACTTTTTTCAACAGAATTCCAGAACTATTCCTGTCTTAGATTTAACAGTCTCGGGCTATTTATGGCATAATAAAGTAAAGTTAAATGGAAGTTTAATGAATGTTTTCAATCAAAACCCTACCTACAGTTATTCTGCTAATGGTAATGAAACTACTGAACAATCTAAAAACTATCTACAAAGATATTTTTCTTTAGGGGCAACATTGTATTTGAGCAAATGGGGAAAATAAATAGTAATGAGTTTAGATATTTTATGGATGATAATAATCTTATTTTCTTATAGCCATTCATTCTTTTATAAAGTCCATTCATCAAAATTACAGGAAATACTAGGTCAATAAATTTATTTAATGGTATAGTAGACTATTTTTGTAATAAAAAATAAGAAAATATGAGAAAAATATTCACAGTAATCTTTACATCATTTATTACTTTTCATGGTTTTTCACAAGCGGGAATAAAAGAGAATGAAGTAGCAAGAATCATCAAAACCCTTAGTGCCGATGATATGATGGGTAGAAGAACTTTTACGCCTGGTATCGAAAAGGCTTCGCTATTCCTACAAAATGAATTTAAGAGAATTGGATTAAAACCTTTGACTGGGCTTACTTCATTTGAGCAGAAGTTCAATATGTATTCACTGAAGCCACAACAAGCTGCTGTTTCTTTGAATAATACAACCATTGAAAATGACAAATACTTTTTTGTGACAGCTAAAGAATCTTTGTCATGGACAGACCCTTCTAAAGTATCCGTTTTCTATGTTAACGAAAATGATAATTTAAGAAAAGCTTATGGCGAAATCAAAAAGAAAAACCTAGATGCTATCGTACTGGTTAATCCTAAACATCAAAAGATGTTTGCTAACTATAAGCGATATTTGGGAAGTGGCTCAATGAGCGAAAGCGTAGGTAAAGGAGAATCACAACTATTCGTTTTAGCAGATTCTAGCCAATTGAGTTCAATAAAAGTAGCATTAAAAAATAGCGTAGAAACACTTCCTCTTGCGAATGTGGCAGGAATGATTCCAGGAAAAAGAACAAATGAGTATTTGGTTTTCTCAGGTCATTACGACCACCTTGGTTATCAAAAAGCTGTTGAAGGAGATTCTATTGCTAACGGAGCAGATGATGATGCCTCTGGTACTACTGCCGTTGTTACTTTGGCTGATTATTATAAAAAACTAGGAAAACCTGAACGTACTCTGATTTTTGTATGCTTCACCGCAGAAGAAATTGGTGGATATGGCTCACAATATTTTTCAAAGCAATTAAATCCTGATGAAATTGTAGCAATGTTTAATATTGAGATGATTGGTAAACCGTCAAAATTTGGCGCTAATTCAGCTTTTATTACTGGATTTGAACGTTCTGACTTTGGAACATTTCTACAAGAGGCTGTAAAAGGTACAAACTACAGTTTTCATCCCGACCCATATACTGAGCAAAACTTATTTTATCGTTCAGATAACGCGACTTTAGCAAGATTGGGTGTACCTGCTCATTCTATTTCATCAGACCAAATTGATATTGATAAATTATATCACTCTGTTAATGATGAGTTTGAAAGTTTAGATATGCCTCATATGACTAATATGATTAAAGCCATCGCAGTAGGTTCTAAGCCAATGGTTGATGGAAAGGTTACTCCAAAAAGAGTCAATAAAGCAGAGGTTGATTAATTTTTGTTAATAAACACGAAAGACAATCTAATCAGATTGTCTTTCGTGTTTTGAATACTATACATCTGCAATTTTCCAGCCTTCACGATACTCGCGACCAACAAATTGGTTGGCATCATCAAAGTTAGTGATTTTCATATCGCCACCATTCCATATCAATTTGTTTCTTCCGTAGAAATCAAAGTTCCCTTTTTCATTTTTCTTACGAAGCATATAACTACGAATAGCTAAATTACCCATTAATACCGTTTCAGTAAGTGGACCAGAATAATCAAATGATGATGTCAAAGCTTTATGTGCCTTACTATCATAGCCTGCTTTACAAGCTTCTGTCCAACTAACCTGATGGCCATATTCAGGTAAAGGTTTTACGTCAGTCGGAGTTACTTTAGGGGCTTCAATTTTCTCTCCTGAATTTAGGTAAATTTTAGGGTCATTTCCATACATACCTATGGTCATTATACCTTTTGTACCCGTTAGAATAATACCATTTGCTCCACCGTCGTTACTAATGGCTTCGTTGGCAGGAATTAAATCTGGGTGCATCGGTCTAATACCACCATCCATCCAAATCATTTTCATTGCTGATTTGTTCTTCTTTGTTGCAGGGAATTTAATTTCAACGTGTGATGAAGGCGGACAACCCTCAGGAATATATTCAGGAGTCCAATCTTTGATAAATACAGCCCCTACGCTACATTCAACCTCAGTTGGGTATCCTAAGCCTAAAATTCTAAAAGCAGAGTCAATCGTATGGCAACCAATATCACCCAATGCCCCTGTACCAAAATTCCACCAACCACGCCATTTGAAAGGATGATAAAGCGGATGGTAGTCTACCCACTGTGCTGGCCCAACCCAAGTATCCCAATCTTTTGGTGACATCGATTCAATCAATGGTGGCTTATCTGTGGGAACAGGAATTCCTTGTGGCCAAACTGGACGGTTTGTCCAAATATTTACCGTATGAACAGCTCCAATTTTACCTTCGTCAAACCATTTAATCGCTGTATTCTGAGCAGGGTTAGACGAACCCTGATTGCCCATTTGGGTTACTACTTTATATTTTCTTGCAGCCTTAGTCAGCATTCTAGCCTCTGCAATATTGTGTGTCAATGGTTTTTGTACATATACGTGTTTTCCCATCTGCATACATTGCATTGCTGCATAAGCATGGAAATGGTCGGGAGTAGAAATAGTTACCGCATCAATGTCTTTAGACATTTCTTGTAGCATCACCCTAAAATCACGGTATTTTTTTGCATTAGGAAATTTCTCAAAGGTTCCTTTGGTTCTGCCCCAATCTACATCACATAATGCTACTATATTTGAAGCCCCATTATTATAAGCATTAATAATATCGGACTGCCCCTTGCCACCTGCACCAATGGCTGCAATATTGAGTTTGTCGCTAGGAGCAATATAGCCTTTGCCTAATACATGACGGGGTACAATGAAAAAACTACCCAACGCCAAAGAACTCGTTTTAAGAAAATCTCTTCTGGAGTTTTGTTGTTTAGAATCTGACATAGTTAAATTGGAATTTGTTTTAGAATAATGCCACAAATTAGGTTTATTATCCCAAATAATTGTCCTGATTTAATAATAAAATAGTCAGTAAAAATATATTATTTACTTAGTTTTAAATGATAGCCCACACTGGGAGTTAAGTAAATTTTATCACTAAACTCAAAAATGCCAATAGGTACAAGCACATTCAAATCAAAAGCATGTCTTAATCTATCAAAACGTAATCCTCCTGAAAGTACAAAGCCGTTTTCAACACTTAATCCGTTGCCAATTGCAAAGAAGTTTTCGGTGAAAAATGTAAGATTGGGAGAAGTTTTTTTCATGTATCCCACTGAAAGTCCGAAACCACCACGGGTATCTTCTGTAAAAAAAATAGGACTGATATTTAAGAAGCTTTCTTTTTTACCAAAACTAAAAGAAGGAATAACAATCGAAGTACTACCAATGCTTCTTCCACCTATATGGTTTCCTGAGACAGAGAAGTTGAATTTTTCTTTGGATATAATATTTAATTTTGCTTTTAAAGAATAGAATTGTGTTGGAACGATAGTCAAAAATCCGAGTCCTATGCTAAATCTATCACCCATAGCAGCAGCGAATTCACTATAATGAAAAAGTGTATTATGATATTCAATAGCATCTTTTTCCATTGCAAAACCAGTAGGAGCAACAAGTAGGCGATTAATAAAACGGTTTGGATAATAAGGTTTATTATTGATAGGATTGTTTTTATCGTACAATTCAATACTTACAATCTGAGCGACATCTACTGTAATTAACCCTAAATTATCGGTTTGAATTTTGCTCTGTACTGCATTCTGTTCAATAACTCTTCCTAATAATTGTGTGCCATCTTTTAGCCGAATAATATATAAATTTGGCTTCGTTTTAGTAGTATCTGTTTTGTAATAATCTTGAGCAGTAATCGTAGAACATACTGTAAGAAGGCAAAGTAAAAGTAATATTTTTTTCATTAGCTGTAGTTAAATGGTAGGTTTATAATGGTAATGTTATTATCAGAGGCTTTTAAAATATGCTTTAAAATAGATGTAGTTCAAACATTAAATTTCTTGCAGAAGGCTAGGAAAGAAAACGTATTTTCCACGATAGCGTTTATCAACAGCATCGTTTAAATCATCTAAATAATCATTTTCAAATACTTCAAACCCTTCTATACTATCAAAAACATATTGGAAAGAATATGTTACACCTCCGTTATCGATTTCAGTCAATAACTTCAAGATTTTGAAGCTTTTTGGGAAACCAGTAAGCATTACTTTCGGAACATGAACTGTTCGCATCCAATCAAGAAAATCTTGTTCCGAGTTGATATCAATATTGTATGTGATATTATGAAAAAGCATAAAAGATAATTGTGAGTTATGGGGTAATTTGTGAATGAGTGAGTTGTGATTTAGTGATTGTTTTTAGTTGTGAATGAGTGATTTGTGGGTTAGTGAATTAGTGATTTATGATTTAACAGCTTTGTGTCTTTGCATTTACAAAGTCTCAAAATCCTAGGGTCCAAGATCTAGTATCTAGCGTCTTTCAATCTTAAAGTCATTCAGTCCTAAAGTCCAAAACCCTAAAGTCCTAAGTCTAATATCTAGCGTCTAATATCTTCCAGTCTTTAATCTTTAAGTCCTAAAGTCTCCAAATCCCAACAATCACCTAATAGTCGATAATTTAATCTTTGTTCCCCAAAGTGCCAAGAAAATGACAGAGACAAAATAGATAACGTTTCTAGAATCTATTAGCCCTCTTCCAAGAGCATCATATTGATAATCGAGTCCTAACTGAGCAAAAATATAGCCAAAATCACCTAAAAATGGCAATTGAGCCAGTTGTCCTATTCCGTAGTAAAGTACTAAACAAATTGTAAAAGCTAAGATAAATGCCGTTACTTGGTTATCTGTTAGAGAAGACGTGAAAATACCAATAGCCGCAAAAACACAAGCCAAAAAGAAAAGCCCCAAGTAAGAACTCAACACAGCAGCCGAATCGACATTGCCTTGTGGATTACCTAGTTGATATACTGAATAATAATATAAAGTTGTGGGTAAAAGTGCTAATAAAACTAAATAACAGCTAGCGAAATATTTACCTAAAATAATTTGCCAAGTAGAAAGCGGCTTAGTAAATAATAATTCTATCGTACCCGTTTTTACTTCTTCGGCAAAAGCCCGCATTGTGGTGGCGGGAATCAAAAATAAAAAGATAAAAGGAGCAATCTGAAAAAATGATGATAAATCTGCAAAGCCAAAATCAAGAATATTATCCTTAAAAAACCACACGAATAAACCAGTTGCTGTGAAAAACACACCAATCACAATATAACCGACGATTGAGCTTAGGAAAGTATTTACTTCTTTTTTGAAGATTTGATACATGGTAAATTAAAAATTTGAAATTGAGTTTGCTAGCTTGATTATGAATGTTAGCTAATGTAAAATAAACGTTGTTATTGTGTGAATTAAAGAGAGAAATATTCGTGTCTTAAAATCACAACTCTTACTTAACTCAATTATTTACAAAACATTATTCAAAAATCGACTTTTCTTTTTTCAGGATAGCAGAGATAATTAAAGCCACAATTAACCCACCAATAAAGCCAGCTATGACAGTGATAATAAATCCAATACTTGGGTCAGTAGCATAACTAATGATTTTTTCATTTACTTCCATCTGCGCATCTGTAGCTCCTTGTTCTTCCATTTTTTGGCGCATCAGATTAGCCTGTTTAATCATTTCAGAGTTATCAATGTACTTTAGATAAAGAATATTAAAGCCACCAGATACAACACCCCAAATAACCCCAGAAAGTAACCCTATACCCAGACCCTCGCCATAGCTCATAAAACCATTATTCTGGCTTTTATAATCATTCATTGCCAATACTTGAATCAAACAAGTAAAAGCCAGTCCTATTAAAAATAAAAAGAAGCCAGTAGAAACATCTTGACTATTTTTTAGTCCTAAAAGTTGAGTTGCTACTGATAGAATAATAGAGATAATCCCTGCGATAATTCCCCATTTTAAAGCAATTCTTGTGGTAGTAGTTTGGCTTTCCATCGATTAAGGTTTTTTTACATATTGATACTGACGTCTGAAAAATAGAGAAATTATGATAGAAACTAATATTCCGAGGGGCACTTTGCCTTTCAATCCAATAATTTCATCAATGGCGATATCTTTAGGCGATAAAATTTTAAAAGCTTCTAAAATACTATTGAAAGATGCTACACCCATTTCTTGGATATATCCATTTCTTACTTTTGGCATTTTAAGCATAGCCGTTGTTTGTTCAATATATTCGGCTAAAATAGTATTACCAGTGGCACTCAACCAAAAATAAAGTCCTAAAGCACTGATGCAGGCTCCAACAATATTAGTAAGATTAGCTACAGCAAAACCCTCCCAGAAGTGTAATGTATTATCTGGATTGTCTTTACGATAGTTTTTTACCGCAAATATCATCACTACAATGCTGAATAATAAAGAAGGTGCTTTTTTCCCATCTAAAGGAATCTGCCCTATACTTTTTATAACAAAACAATAAGCTAAAGTCAGCAATCCAGCAATGATACCGTATATGATGATTGTTTTTGTAAACGATTTATTAAACATTCTTTTATTGGTAAGATGATTTGCTTTTAGGCTTTAAGCGATAGGCTGTAGGCTTTAAATTTTAGTGTATTCTTAAAAAACTCAATCGATGAATAAGCTTATCTATTTAAAAGAGCTTATCGCCTATTGCTTACAGCCTAAAGCTCACTAAACAATTACTTTTATCGCTTTTCCTCTCAATGTTTTTCCAATAAATGGAGAGTTTTTTGAGGCAGAGATGATTTTTTTCTCACGATATACCCATTCTTCATCTTCTGAAAAAACAGTGAGATTAGCTTTTTCACCTACTTCAATTTTCGGTATGCTAAGTTGAAGAATTTGTCGTGGATTTACGGTAATTTTCTCAATTAAATCTTCTAATGAAATTTTTTCATTATACGTATTAACGGCTGCGAAAAGGGTTTCTAAACCAATCACGCCAAATTCTGCCATATCAAACTCTAATTTTTTAGATTCTTCATCTTGTGGATTATGATCTGATACGATAGCATCAATTGTTCCATCTTCTAAACCATCCCACAGAGCATCAACATCTTCTTGTGTGCGGAAAGGAGGGTTTACTTTAAAGTTAGTATTAAATTCTGATAAATCATTTTCAGTAAAACAAAGTTGATGCGCATACACATCACAAGTAATAGGAAGCCCAATATCTTTACCCATTCGGATTAAATTTACTGATTCTGCCGAAGATATACCAGAAAAATGTAACACACTTTTATCAACAGGCAAGTCCGTAAAAGGAGTATTCAATACATATTCCAACAACTTCAAATCACGCATGAGCATAATTTCTTCAGCCATTTGTGGCATTCCTTTCATTCCTAAAAAAGTACTCATCATGCCATCATGCATTTGTCCAAAATGAGTGAGGTTAGTATCTTCTGGACGATTGATTAATACGCCACCAAATTGAGAAAGATATTGTAACGTTTTTAAGAAAATATCTGGATTTTGAATAGGGTTTTCACCATCAGTAAAGGCGATAGCTCCTGCATGATGAAGGTCTATCATTTCAGTAAAATCGTTTCCTTCACATTTTAACGTAACAGCCGCCATCGGATGAAACTTTACTTTTTCTCCTGCTCGTTTTAAATAATTCACACTTTCACGTGTTTGAATTACGGGCTTGGTATTGGGTAATAAAGCAATTTCAGAGAAACCGCCAGCTAGGGCAGCAGCTTCCATCGACTGAAAACTCTCTTTATATTCGTGTCCTGGTTCTTTAGGGTGTACGCGTAAATCGAACCAACCGATTGATACGCAAATATCTTTACCTTCAATAATTTCATCGGCATCCCAATCGATTTCATCTTCAATTTTTTGGATACTGCCATTTTCGACAAAAATATCTTTAACCTGACCATTCAGGTCGTTGTTTTTACAAATTATTTTAGCGGAACGAATAAGAATTTTCATATTTATGTTTTACCACAGGTTGAAAAAAGAGATTGTTAGATATGATTAACACTGGGCTTTGTACATCAAAAAAAAGCCCTGATTGTCAGGGCTTTATAAAGTATTTGTTTTGGATTAATATCCAACGTGTTCTTTGTAAGAATCAGTATCCATCAATGCTTCAACATCAGCAATGTTAGTTACTTTCATTTTAATCATCCAACCTTCACCGTAAGGGTCAGAGTTTACTAATTCAGGAGCATTGACTAATGCTTCATTGACTTCTAAGATTTCACCTGCAATGGGCAAAAATAAATCAGAAACAGTTTTAACAGCTTCTACCGAACCGAAAATTTCGTCTTGTGCTAAGGTTTGTCCTGCTGTTTCAATTTCTACATATACAATATCTCCTAATTCACTTTGTGCAAAATCTGTGATACCTACTATAGCAATATCACCTTCTAATTTCACCCATTCGTGTTCTTTTGTATAACGAAGCTCTGCTGGAAAATTCATCTGTGTTGGTTTTGTTGATTTTTTGAATTGGGTCGCAAGTTAAATTAAAATTAGTAAAGTTCAAAAAGCTTATCAAGCAAACTATTGATGATTTATTCTGATAAACTAAATCTTACTTGGAAACCAGCCGCTATTGTTGAACGATAATATGAATTTGAAACAAAAGGATTATTAAACATTTTATCAAAATAAACATTCACACTAAGCCTTTTATTGACATTATAACTTGCTTGTGGGCGAAATTGAAAATTCATAAATCCTTGAGTTACTACTGTTTCAGCATCCAATTTTCTTTGTATCGTTCTTGTATCACGAATCGTTAAGTTGGCACTAAACTTTAAGTCATTAGGCAAGCGAACTCTTCTGCCCTGCACCCTGAAAGGAATAAGCATATTCGCTTTTGTAAAGCCCATTCCAACCGTTAAATCTTTGTTCGTAAGTTCATTTACTTGTGAATTAGCTAGGTTCAAGCCTACATTTCTATCCTGATTATACTCTATTTTTAAGGAGATTTTGCTTTTCGTAATGGCATTAAAGCCTATAAATGGCGCAAATCTTTCTTCAAATTTTATCGTACTCATCACAAATACAGGAATCAACGTACCATCTTGATTTACTTTTGATGAAAGCGGATACATTAAATTATTCAAGTTCAACTGGAATGGGTCGGTATATTCTAAAGAGGATACAAAATTACCTACGCTATAAGTGGACGTATAGGCATGTGTAATAGAAATATTAGAAAACGTTCTTTTGAACCAACCAATGTTGGCTAAACCATTGTAGTCAACTCGCCAATTGGGAAGGGGCAAATTCACGAAAGGAGAGAAGCTCACCTTGTTGGGTGAAACACCGCTATATGCCGCAAAAAATGCTGGAATCAATACATCTTGCGAATTGATATTATATTCTCCTGTGCCTTGTTTTTGTCCATTCAGGCGGTCTAAAATAGTTTGACGATAACTTCTAAATCGATTAAAAATTACAGAATTATTGTCAGGTGAATTACTATCAAAAGTTGTCAGGAATGATAAAAACGACATGCTATAATTCCCTGAACGCACTGGACTTTGGCTTTGAAATTCTCCACCAGCAGTGGCAGGTCTAAAGAACTCTTGATAATTATCTGACCTACTCCATTTTCCTTCAACCTGTATTTTGAAATCTCTGAAAGGTTCTAGCGCACTTCTGTAAGTGAAATTTTGTGTCCTCGTTTGTAAAAAAGGTACATTCTGGACAGTACTTTTTGTAAGCCAACCATTTTCGGCTGCTCTAAAACGAATATCGCCATCTTGGCTACCTGTAATAAAGCCTATGCCCGGAGCAGAACTCTGATTATTCATTCCTAACAAACCCGGATTTGGCATAAAACCAGCAAGTGTAGTAGATTCATCAATGTTGTAATTGATGTTAATACCACGGATAGTCATCAATAAACGAGTAATGCTTTTCAGAATATTTGCTTGAGGTTTAATGATGTCTTCATCATCACCAGGACTTCGTGCAATATTTTTACGTTCTATCCTTGGTTGATTCGCTATTCTTAATGCCCTAATTCTGTTATATAGCGCTACTAAGTCTATCTTACCAGTAATCCCTCGGTTTCTGGTGTTTTTAATAATATTACCAAAAGGTACATCCAGTGAATCTTTAATGTTATATGAATTGGCTGCATAAGTATAACCAAATCTATGGTTATAGTCGGCCGTCATCCAATCAGTCAATGGCGATTTATTCAAAGGTAATCTCCAAACAGTGTTTAGTTGTTGGTCATAGTTTTTGGTTCTACCAAATCGCCTTAAATTCGCAGCGACTGAATCTCTATCTTTCTGCGTTTCCAAACCACCATACGGCTCATCTATGATCGCGTTAGCCGTAGCATTGTAATTCACCGTAACGTTTTTAGTTAAATTCCAACCCAAGTTATAATAACGGTTGAATAACCAATATTTCTCAAAAAGCGGAGCAACTCCATCAGTTGTGAGTGTCGGTATACCACTACTTCCCGTCTGTGTTATTTCGGCATTCCGTAATTGTGTTTTGATAAAACTTCTATCCATATCTGCTCTGATGGTAACAGAGTTTGGTAAAGGAGAGAGGTTGAAATCTTTTACCCAACGCAATAAAGGATGATTACTTTTCATTCCCTTAAATGGCTCAATTGACTTCGGATTTCCCGTAAAAGAGTACGTAACACCACCGCGGTGTGATGTTTGTCTATATTCATCAATCGTGGTATTACTTCTTTTTAATTCTGCAAAAGCATAGGTAAATGTAAGGTTCTCAACATCCCAAGCATGCGACTTGGCAGTCGGATTCGTTTTTATCTTTCGAACATTGGTAAGGTTCAACCCTTTTCGCTCAGAATTATCCTGTACCATCCTACGGTACCGCTCTCGTTCTACTGGGTCTGAAATACTAGCAAGCGTACTGTCCAGTAAAATATCTGGGTCTAATGGATTAAAGGTGGGGCTGATATTCCTTTTGTCATAACTTACATATAATGGAATTTTTAAACCCCATTTTTCAGGTAAAAGCTTGTCAACATTAATGTTTGCGGCAATACCATATTCAATGGTAGTTTCTCTGGCACGTTCAGAAATTTTAGACTGTACGCCACCAAAGCCGTAATTCTTGAACGAACCGCTCATCGTTACATTGGCAAAATCAGCCAATTTCAACCCTAACTTTCCAATAGCTGCTTGACCTGAGGTTTGGTCAAAACCAGAAGCCCTTAATTCATCCACCCAGATACAAAAAGTTTTAGCCTGTTCATCTGCTGATTTTGGATTTCGAACCCCAATCATCGTAGTCAGTATGGCACTTTGGTCAGGTCTACCCACAACGGTCACAAAATAAGTATGACCATTATTCCCTAGTACTTCTTTGCGGTATGGAGTATTCAAGCTAATACCAAGCCTATCTCTTTCTATTTTTACACTTTTGATAATAGCAAACGGAATATCAATTTCATTTTCTTCTCGCCATACTTCTTCAGAAGTAACCGAAGTAGCATAATGTGTTTGTTTTAATCCTTTTGTTTCAACTTCGTAATAATTGTCTGTCAAGTCTGTACCAATTCTTATGAAAGCAGATACATTATTTTCAACATCATTATTTGGGCTGTCCATGTGGACAAACATCTTTAGGTTTTTGTAATTGATAAAATCAAATAACGTATTTTTAAAACCTGCTCTTGAATCACCGTCTCTCAAGCCATCGACGCACATACTTAATGACTGTTCGTTTAATTGTGCATTGCTAATCGTAGTAATGTCTCTGTCACGAACAAAACCTGGAGGTACTACATAAGGAACTGTATTCGTGCCTTTGTTGGCAGGGCCGTTTTCTTCAATGTTAACAGTCGTAATTCTAAAGTTAGCATCATAAGGTTCTGGAACATCCTGTAAACCTCTAGGAGTAAGCTCTCCTGTATATTTACGGTATTGAAAGCCTGAAAGCTGGAAGGCCGCAAAACGAAAAACCACAGGCTGTTCCCAGCCTGTCAGGAAAGTACGGATAAATCTCATTGATTTAAACCCATTCACATTTCCTACTTTACTCGTATAGTCTTTGATAGGGATTCTGAAAAGAAACCAATCAACGCCATTTTCAGTAATTTTATCAACGATATAATTCTGTCCTACTACCATTTTCTCTTGTTTAATATCAAGTTCGTATTGGTAATAAGCTTGGTTATCGTTTACGGTATTATCATTATTCAAATCCTCACGGTCGGGCTGTTGATTACTTGATTCTGTATAGCCAGAATTTGTATTAGCTGTTGCCGCGGTGGTTGGCGAGTTGTTCTCTAGCCCCATGTAGTTTTTATAACGGACAATTAAGCTTGAGGTGTTATTGTATTTTTCATTTAAGTAATGCACAAAGTCATCACCTGCGGGGTCATTCTCAAATTCTAATAAGGCAGTTTGGTCAGTTACTTTTCCACGAACGTCATTTAAATAAGTACTGAAAAAACGTTGTTCATCAAATTCATCTGTTGAAGCAGAAGCTTTGTTGGGAAGACCGTCTAACCCAATATCTTGTAAACTTCTATCGCTATTATTGGAGAAAGCGTTGGTTACAAACTGTTGTTTAGGTGCTAAACCCCAGATAGTTCTTTCAACGTTTGATGAAGTGCCCGTCACAATTTTTTCACCTGCTGGAATTCCATTTTCAAAATTCGAAAATCCATCTGGAACAAAATCTTCTGAAATATCCCCTAAGTTGAAAATTAATTTTCCTCCTGTTTGATTACGTCTTTGGCTATTTTGACGGTCAACATCTGCATCTCCAGTAGCCCTTACTACGCCCGTTTCGCCTTCTACTAATGGATTCATCATCCAAAATTCAAGGGTTTCAATATTGGCATTATCAAAGTCTGTGTCTGATGTAATCGCACGTGTAATGGCTCCAAAATTTTGTGTTGGATTGTTTAATAAACCTCTGTCGTTTAGATTGGTCGAGAAGTTATAAACCCCTCTTTCAGCAGGGAAATAAGAAACATCCAATACACTTAATGGAATACCTGTGATGTTATTCGCTAACTGACGATTTGGGAATAGACTTGTAATCGATATAGCTCTCTCATAAGCATATTTATTAGATTCCTCTGAGTTTACCCCCGGTACATTGATATTTGAACCATTATTTCCGTATAAACTAAAGTCGGCAATATAGGTTGAAATTTTGGCTCTTCGGAAACCACTCTCTAAGCTATTGGGCGAGCCTTGAGGAAACATCAGAGGGGTAGCACCTGGTTTCCAAGCCGTTGCTTGGTTGCTTAGGCTAAATACATTTCTGGCTACTTCAAAATCATCAATAAAAGCATTGCCTTGAACATCTTTGTTAACTGATGGAATAAGTTGTGCAAACTCACCTTGAAAATCAATGCCAGATGTTTCTTTGGTAGAGATTAAAGGCAAGGCATCAATCAGTTTTGTTAAGAATTTTGAAGGACGTTGGATAGCTGCATCAAAACCAAAAATAGTATTATTAACTGGTTCATTCCCGATTTGTACCCTTGTCAAGAAGTTAGGAGGACTCTCTTTCATGTGCTGAACAGTGGCTCCCAAATGGAAGTTTTGTCCAACTGTATAGTCCAAGTGTGCACCTAGTAATGTTCTGATTTGATTATTAAACAAATCAGGTTTTTCGTAACAGATTTTGATTTCTCGTCCCGAATTTGAAACGCCAACATTTAATATCCTCACTCTACCAGATTGCGGTTCAACAATATAGTCTGTCCCAGCCGCTAGTGGTACGCCACCCGCTGATACTTGTACCGACTTGGCATCTACACCAATGGGTAAAGAGACATCCCCTCCACCAGCAGATTGATAACTTCCTTTCAAGAAAAATTTATCCTTGCTGGTCAACTGTGCGGCATCGGTTTGAGTACTTCTATATAAACGATCAAAAACGTATTTATCGACTAACTGAACCTCATCTACATCAAATTGCTTTTGTAAAGTTGACCCGAAAGGTTCTAGTACTGGGAATATTACTTTTGCATTTTTACTGTCAATGGTTACACCTTCTACAAAGTCAAAATTTCCATCCACTTGGGCATCACCGTTTTGGTTTAGTTTGTCTAGTCCCAAAACCCTGATTAATGGAATATCTTTTAGTTTTCTACCTTCTTGTAAATTCGGATTATCAACGCCTGTTTGGTCATCTTTATAAACTACTCTTAGTTGAAACGCCTGTTTTGCCAATTGCTGAGTATTCAATGAATAAATGTTTTTCATCATCAAATCCCACATCGGATGTTCCAGATTATTACGCACAGTAGATGATTTTAACATTTTTAAAATCAATACTTTATCGTCTGCTTGGTCTTGGTAATCTTCTGTAAGTTCACCAACTTGGTGTCTTTGTCCATTCAACGTATATTCGTATGACACTGCCAACACTTCGTCATTACGAAGAGGTGTAATCAATGAGATATAACCAAGTTCTGGACTGAACTTAAATTCTCTGTCCGATAAGCGTTTCGCTCCACGAAGTAAGTCAAAGTCAGGCCCTTTGGTTAATCCAAATTCGCTTTGTAATCTAAAAGTTGCTTGGTCAGCCTTTCTTACCTCTGCATCTGCTCTGGCTGCTGCATAAAGTCCATTGTTAGCATTATCAACAGGCGTTTGGGTGCTTCCATTAAAAGGCTGAATATGTTTACTTGTTTTGTTATAAGGACTAGCCTCTCCTAAATCCGAAAATGCTACTAGATTTCGGAGTGTTTCAGGGCTTTGAGTTCTGTTGGTTACGTATACTTCTACCCGAGTAATTGTAATCCCCGATGTAATGATTGGGAGGTTTTTAAGCGAGCGTTCATAATTATTTCTAAAGAAAGTAGACAAGAAAAAGTGCCTGTTTTCATCATAAGCACTCGCTTTTATTTCAAAGTTTTTTCCTTGGCTTCCTCCTCTTAAGGTGATACAATCTTGTTTTGAACGTTGTTGGGCCAATACTGTGGTAACATCCAAATTACCAAAACGCATTAACGTTTTTAATCCGAATAGGTTTTGAACCCCCGGAATGAGTTGACTATTTAATTGCCAAGATGTATTACCTACTTCAATGTTTTGTAAAATGTCTTCTTCATTCGTTCGCCAATTTAACTTTAATTGATTTTGAAAATTGAAACTTGCTTTTGTATCAAAATTGGTATTAATATTTAATTTATCACCTATCTTCCCCTGAAAGTTTACTTGCGCTTGTTCTGTGAAATTCAAGTTGCCAATGTATCGTTGCTGGACGGGAATGGCTGGATTATCGATAAATTGACCAATGTAACCTATATCTAATAAAACATTTCCGTTTGGTTTGAAATCCACTTGGGCTCCCCCAAAAATACGGTCGATAGCAGGAGGGAGTTCTATTTTCGGTAATAAGCCTCGGCCTTTGGTATCATCCTTCCCATCTTGCGAAGCCGCATACTTTCGCCAGTAGTCTCGCATAAACCTATCCTCTTGTAATCTAGCATAATCCTTGATACTAATCTGCTCGGCAGGGCGATATTGGGTATTATCAGAAAGACTTTTTAGCTTTTCATAAACAGAAATTTTACCTGATGAATCTAGCCTAAATTCAGTATTTAAATCTTTGGAGTCTTTCGGAATAAAGGGTGAGCTGGCTGTTTTTCCTGTAAAGCGATTTGCGTAACGGTCTTTTAATTTGAAACGAGGGCGCTTCCCAGTTTTTTTTAGGGTATCAGCTAGGTAAGAAGAAAGAATGCCTTTTGGATTTTTTTTGGTCAGATAATAGGCGGTACCATGCATTGGTGAAACCCATGCAAGAGAAGCAAAAACTGACAAAATTAACCCTCCAGAAAGTAAGTAAAACTTTTTTCGTTGCACAGTTAGTAGCTTGATGTTCAAAAAATAAGGTATTTTAATTGATGTGGTATTTTTAAGAACAACTCGTGAAAAACAGGTCAGTAAAGCCAAATTTTCAGGAAATGTGCTCAAAATGGTATTAATTTTTTTAATAGGTAAGTTTAGCAAGTGTTTTTATGGTTAAGCAATAAAAGCATCTTGCTGAACTTCAAACGAGAAATAACCCCTCAATATTTCCTAATATGATTAATTTTTGAAGTATTGAGTGTTTGACGTGAGTCTTCAATGACTATGAATCTGTTTAAACTTTCCGTTTCTGAGGTGAAAGTATTGTATTTTAGAATTGATTTTTTCAAAATTTGGGAAGCATAGCATCGCTACGTTGAGTAAATTTTGGGACAAGCTATTCTAAAAGACTTAGTTTAACCCGAAAGGGAAAGTTTAAACAGCTTCTATCGTAAAGCCATTTTGATTAATTGCTCTACCGTAATATCTGTTCCTTCTTTTTTCAAGATGACATCGATACTCTTTTCAGCAACATTTTTAGGAATCCCTAAGGTAACCAAAGCGGCCAAAGCTTCGTTCCTTACTTTGTTGTTTTGTGTTGGGAAAATCGAAGGCGAAGCAGTTCCTAACATTTGCTCTTTTCTGAGTTTATCTTTCAATTCGATAATGGCTCTTTGAGCTGTTTTTGCACCAATCCCTTTAATACTTTGGATGGTCTTGACATCTTCATTGATTAACGCATGACGAATTTCAGCAGAGGACATCGAAGAAAGCATGACCAACGCAGTGTTTGGACCAATACCTGATACACTTAGTAAATCAAGGAAAAGTATTTTTTCTTCAGGGTCTTTAAAACCATATAGAATGTGGGCATCTTCTCGGATATTTAGATAGGTGAATAGTTTACAACGCTCCGTGCCATCTTGTAAGGCACCGTATGTTTGAAGCGAAATTTTAATTTCATAGCCAACACCGTTTACATCAATTATAACGTAAGCTGGGTCTTTGTATGTTAATTTACCGTCAATGTAGGCGATCATCTAATATATTGAATTATTGTAAAAAGCCAAAGCAAGCAATTTTGCTATACTTCAATCAATTCATAAATGAAAGAATTGATAACTTCAAAAATACGCAAAAGTCCGCATAACTCAAATGTCATGCGGACTTTTATATATCTTGCTATTTTTTAAACTACTACGAAACTCTTAGTTTCATGCCAGCTTTTACAACATTGCTTTTGATTCCATTCAATTTTTTCAATTTATCAATTGAAATTCCTCCGTAGCGTTGTGATATATTCCAAAGGGTGTCGCCGTCTTGCACATTATGAAAACGAACTTTGCCTTTGCTAGCATTTTCTTTCTCTTTTGTATTGGTACGAGCATACTTTACAGTACTCGAAACCGCAGATTCTTTGAAAATAGTCAATTTCTGCCCCGGTTGAATCGTTGAGTTATCAAGATGATTCCAGTGCTTAAGGTCATAGACATCCACATCAAAATGATCAGCTATTTGTGTTAGATTATCCTTTTTCTTAACGACATACGTAACTTTCTTTGGCTTTTTATTAATTACCACATCTTCCATATCATCCTCTACGATTTCCTGTCTGGTAAACACCGTTCTGTTTTCATTAGGAATAGAAGCCAAAGTTTGTTGGAAAGTATTCGTTGTATCTTCGGTTTTAGTGTTGCTAGCCAACACTACCCCAGGAGTTTGCATTGCTTTTTCAATAAGAGATGCAGGCATTTTAGTAGCAGAATCAAGAATTGACTTACGGTTTTCTCTGAAAAATGCCATTTCGTCTTTAGGCAATCTTAGCTGAAAATTACGCGTACGAGCAGGCAAAATATGCGTCAAAATCTGAGGATTCATTTTTTGAATTTGCTCTAGAGAAATGTTACTAAGCGTTGCTAATTTATCTAAATCTATGTACGAATTAACAAGGATAGTATCATGAGGAGTAGCAGTTTCAATATTTTCAGCATAAATATCATGCGAATCTGCATGGTGCATCATATAAAGAATACCGATGTATTGGGGAACATAGGCCCTAGTTTCGCGTGGTAAACAATTGTAGATAGCCCAAAATGTTTGTCCGCCACCACATTTACGAATAGCTCTACGCACATTGCCTGGACCAGTATTGTAGGCAGCTAATACCAAATGCCAATCGCCAAAGATATTATAAAGCTGACGCATATACTTACAAGCAGCTTCAGTAGCTTTTTCTGGATCAAAACGCTCGTCAACATACTCATCCATTTTTAAGCCAAAATCCAAGCGAGCCGTTTTAGGCATAAATTGCCACAGACCTCCAGCACCTGCTCTGGAAATAACCTTAGGGTTCAAACCTGATTCAATCAATGAAAGATATTTTAACTCATCAGGCAGACCATACTTTTTCAAGTATTTCTCATAAAGAGGAAAAAATACCCCATTTCTTTCAAGCATAGTTTTGGTGAATGAAGGTTTGCGATAAGCAAAGTATTCGACAAATTGATGGGTTACAGAATTATATGTGAGAGGAATTTCTTTTTCTAAAGCTTTTAGCCTAGGCTCAACCATTTTAGGGTCGATAAGCCAAGTAGGCTCTGGGGTTGCAATTTGTTGAATCGTTACCTTAGCGGTATCCGCTGTAACAGTTTGCTGGTCTGGACCTGCTGTTATTTGGGCATTTGTAAATGTGCTTACTGAAAGTAAACAACCGATACATAATGTTCTAAAAGTGGCGAGTGTCATACAGTAAGGATTAGTCTATCTTTAATTAAGGGTTAACACAAAAAAATACAATTACAAAGCTAAATGTTTTAAACTAAAAAAACGAATGATTTATTGTGTTTATAAAAGAAGGTGTTGAAATATTATAAGAATTGGGCAATGTTCTTTGTGGTGATAAAAACATTTATACCATTATAAAGCTACTTAGAGAAATCAATTTTAGCAAAAAAAAATGTACCGCCTATCCTTATTTGTAAAGGTTTGTAGGCGATACTTTTTTGTGATAATATTTAATATAATAAATATCTTATGCTATTTCCTTGGCAAAAGCTAATAATTCAGCTTCTTCAAAAGCTCCAGCCATAATCTGAAATCCTATTGGCATTCCCTCGTTATCTACTCCGTTAGGAATAGAAATAGCAGGTAAACCCACCACATTTGCTTGTACGGTAAACAAATCCCCTAAATACATTTGGATAGGGTCGGCAGTTTTTTCTCCTAATTTATAGGCCGTTGTTGGCGTAGTCGGGCAAATTAAAAAGTCATATTCAGTCAATAAATTATCTGTATATTCTTTGATTAATCTTCTTATTTTCTGTGCTTTTGTATAATAGGCATCATAATAACTTGCACTCAATACAAAAGTTCCTAACATTATTCTTTTACGAACTTCTTTACCAAAACCCTCAAAACGTGATTTTTTGTAAAGTGACATTAAATCAACCGCTTCAGCACTTCTATGTCCATAACGAACGCCATCAAATCTTGATAGGTTTGAGCTAGCTTCGGCAGTTGTTAACGTATAATAAGTTGGTAAAAAATATTTAATCAACGGAAATTCTACGGCTTCTACCTGATAACCTTTTGCTTTTAAATAATCTAATTTCGCTAAGGTAGCTGCTTTTACTTCTGGTTGTAAACCTTCACTTTCTACTGCTTCTTTTAAATAACCAACTTTATACGTTTTTTTATCAGTTTGGAAGGTAGAATAAGCAACTACCTCTTCGTTTGAAACAGTACTATCTTGTTCGTCTTTCCCTGCTATTATTTCTAATAAGATAGCAGCATCTTCCACTGATTTGGTAATAGGACCGATACAGTCAAATGAAGAAGCATAGGCAATTAAGCCCCAACGAGAAACCCTTGTATAAGTAGGTTTTAAACCCACTAAACCACAAAAACCTGCTGGCATTCTAACAGAACCACCCGTATCTGTGCCTAATGAAGCAAAACACATATCTGCTTGTACGGCTACTGCCGAGCCTCCTGATGAACCACCCGCTACTCTGTTTTCACCTACTGCGTTTAAACATGGACCAAAGGCAGAGTTTTCGTTGGTTGAACCCATCCCGAACTCATCACAATTCTGTCTTCCTATGATAATAGCATCTTCATCTATCACTCTTTGAACAGCAGTCGCTGTAAACTGAGATTCAAATCCATCTAAAATCTTACTTCCTGCTTGTGAAGTATGATCTTTATAGCAAAGTAAATCTTTGATACCCAAAACCATTCCTGCTAATTTCTTGGCTGTTCCTGCTTTAATTTTGGCATCTATTTGGTCTGCTTTTTCCAAGGCTTCTTGGTCAAAAACAGATAAAAAAGCGTTTAATGTGTTGTTCTTCTCCTCAATATTTTTCAAATAGAACTCTACTAACTGACGACACGTAATATTACCTGCGTAAAGGTCTGCTTGGATATCTTTTAAGGTTGAATATACTTTCATGAATGGTTTAATTTAGTGTAATTACAATAGCTTAAGTAAGCGAATTAAGCTACTTGCTATTGAACTTAATTAGATGGTTTTATGATTGAAACCTATCTATTAACAAAACAAAAGCATAGCTGAGATAATAAAATCACCTCAACTATGCTCTTGCTAAAATACCTTAATACTATTTTTTTGTATTTGTATCGTCTTCTAAGCCTTTTGCAATTTGGTCAGTTACGTCCTTTTGTGCTTCTTTGAATTCTTTGATGCCTTTTCCCAAGCCTTTCATTAATTCTGGTAATTTTTTACCGCCGAAAAATAACAACACAGCTAAACCCACCAAAATTAATTCTGAGCTCCCCATGTTGAAAATTAGATAAATTGAAGTAAGTTCCATGTCCTTAGTTATTAAATATTTGCGTAAAGATAAGCAATGATTTTAGATTTTAGTTTTTACCATTTAGTTTTTCTTTCTCTGCAAAAGCATACAGAGCCTTGCAAACCTATTTTAGTGGCAATAATTCTCCTTTTTCCCATGCAATAAAATTATCTACATCCGTTTTTAAAGAATTAAATAACCACATCACTAAAGCCAAATCATCAGATAAACCTATAAAAGGTAAAAAGTCTGGGATTAAGTCGAATGGAGAGATAAAATAAATTAAGCTAGCAATAATTTTCAGGATACTAGCCCACGGGATGATTCTATATTGACCCGTAGCATAAGCCTTTACCATTCTACTTAACGTTGTGATGCGCTCTGCAAGTACTTGTCCTACGCCTTTATTTTCAGTATTAGCAATATCTCTGGCTTTGAGAAGGGCTTCTCTTAATAATTCAAGGACAGCCAATCCAGTTCCAGCATATTTCCCAGCCTTTTTCGTAGCAGCTTTGAAGAATGTTGATTTCAAAACTTTGCCTACTAAGTCTTCATTAGTCATAATTTATGATATTAATTTAAGGATTCGATGAATGAACATATCTATATAACGTAGCAAATATACAATTTACCAAACTTTTACTAAGAATTCTACAAAAAATACTTAATAAACCGTTAGTGAATAAGCAAATGGGTTACATTTGCGTTAGATTTTAAACGTATTTACTAAAACAATTAATTTACAATCGATTATGTCAAAAATAACTGTCGTAGGTGCAGGAGCGGTGGGAGCAACCACTGCTGATAACATTGCCCGTAAAGAATTAGCATCGGAAGTAGTATTGCTTGACATTAAGGAAGGCTTTGCTGAAGGTAAAGCCCTAGATATGTTTCAAACTGCTGCAATCTTAGGGTGGGATACTAAACTAACGGGTGTTACTAACGATTATTCTAAAACGGCTAATTCTGATGTCGTTGTGATTACTTCGGGACTTCCACGCAAGCCAGGGATGACTCGTGAAGAACTAATAGGAGTAAATGCAGGAATTGTAAAATCAGTCGTTGATAATATCCTTAAGTATTCTCCTGATGCTATTTTTGTGATTGTATCAAATCCAATGGATACGATGACTTACTTAGCATTAAAAGCTTCGGGCTTGCCTAAAAACCGTATTATTGGTATGGGTGGAGCGTTGGATTCTGCACGTTTTAAATGCTATTTATCTTTGGCGATGAATGTATCACCAAATGATTTACATGGTTCTGTAATCGGTGGACATGGTGATACTACGATGATTCCACTTACGCGTCTAGCTACTTGGAACGGAACACCTGTTGCTGATTATTTAGACGAAGCTACGTTGAGTAAAGTGGCTGCTGATACGATGGTTGGTGGTGCTACACTAACAGGCTTATTAGGCACTTCGGCTTGGTATGCACCGGGTGCTGCAAGTTTATCAGTCGTTGAATCAATCATTCGTGATGAAAAACGTGTAATCCCTTGTTCTGTTTTCTTAGAAGGGGAATACGGACAATCAGATATTTGTCTAGGTGTTCCAGTAGTATTAGGAAAAACAGGATGGGAAAAAATCATTGATTATAAATTAAATGATGCAGAACAAGCGTTGTTTGCCAAATCAGCAGATGCAGTTCGTAATATGAATAACGTATTATCTACGTTAGATTTATAGTTTACTAAGAATAGTGAATAGCTTTAAAGCTATTCACTATTTATTTCAAGGGTGCTTCATCTACTTTGTCAACAAAATATTCAGTATCGCCCATCCACGAAAATTTCATATACCGTTGTTCATAATGCACACGGATTCTTCTGCCAGTCAGCATGGCATCTTCTAATTTTTGAATAATTGTTGGGTCGTCAGCATCTACTGTAAATGCCCATAATCTATTGACCATATTGCCCATTTGTCCTTGAGCTCCTTCGTTAAGTTCTCCTTCGTAAGTCTTGAAAACTACTCCCTTTTTAGAGAATTTTGAGATAACTCCCGCTCTTTCTCCTTCCGAATAAGCAACTCTCGTTAATAAAAAGCTGAACATGATTACAAGCACAGCTAGCGTTAATATGCCAATAAACAGTCTTCTAAAAAAGACCATCGTTGCTTGTTTTGCTGAATTCATTCGTTCGTTGAAAGCCATAATAAAATTGTTTAGATGTATAAAAAAAAGAATTGAATATATACAAAGATATTCAATTCTTTCATTTTTAATATATGTTATTATTATTTTGAACGAATAGCAATCACAGGGTCTAGGCGGGCAGCTACCCATGCAGGCACAATACCTGATAATACACCAATAAAAGTAGATACAAACACCCCAATCATGATATTACCAAAAGTAAGCACTAGCTTTAATGAACCCAAACTGACATTAGACAATAGCCAGACAAAGAATATACCCACTGCACCACCAATCAAACTCAAAAATACGGCTTCAAATAGAAACTGAAATAGGATAAAATAATTTTTAGCACCTAATGACTTTTGGATACCAATAATATTAGTTCGTTCTTTTACAGAAACAAACATAATATTGGCTATACCAAAGCCACCTATTAATAATGAGAAAAAAGCAATACAAGCACCACCAACGTTCATACTGGCAAATATAGATTCGAAGAATTTTACAGCTCCATCCAAACGGTTGATAGAAAAATTATTGTCTTGTGTAGGTTTTAGTCCTCTTCTGCTTCGCATAAGGCCTGTCACTTCGCCTTCCAAAGTTTCTTGACCTTTATCCCAGTCATACGCTTTTACTGCAATATCAGGTTCGGGTTGGTCTTGTTGAAAAAGGCTAGCATAGGTAGTATAAGGAATAAAAGCTCGTTCATCTGGTGACCCGCCCAAACTAATTAAATCTTCTCCTTTTTTCTTCATCATGGCGATAACCTTGAATTTAATGCCATTGATTTTAATGGTTTCTCCGATGACATCACCACGATCAGGGAAAAGAGCTTCTTTCACTTTAGCACCTAAAATCACTACAAAGGCAGAATTGTCGGTTTCATTATTTAAGAAATATCTTCCCGTTTCAACAGGAACATCTGTGATTTTATTATAATCCTGACTAACACCTGCTAAATTAGTTTCCATACTATTGTTCCCATTCTTCAACGTAGTTCTTCTACCATCCATAATAGAAACAGCCTCAGAATTTTCGAGGTTATCGGATAGATATTTGAACTCGTTGTACTTCATACTTGGGCGATTGATGTATTTCCACCAAGGATAATTGTTGCTCATTACCCAAGGCCATTTGCCTACATAAACTACACCTTTACCGAATGAATCGATTTGTTCGCGAATACCCATGTTCATAGAATCAACAACGGTAAAAACAGCAACAATCGAAAAAATACCAATCGTTACACCCAAAAGTGATAAAACGGTTCGTAATAAATTAGATCGTAGGGCTTGCCATGCGAAACGTAAGCTTTCAAATAGTTGTCTGAGGAATTTCATACAATGAGATTAATATTTAACAAGATAAATTTAAAACTACAAACTTTGACAAACAACTACGAAATGACAAATGGAGTTTATTGATAGGTTGAATGGTAAAATGTGGGTAAGACTGGAAAAAAGTTTTCATCAATACCTTTAATAGTTTTTGAATGCCTTAATTTTACACTCAAATTACCAATAAAAGATATGTCTTCTAAAATTACCATTTCCGATTTTAAGTATTTTCAAGAAAGCTTTTCTGGCGAACTTTATTTTGATAACTCATCGCTACACAATGCGCAAAAAATGCTATATTCTACAGATGCTTCAGTGTATCAAGAAAAGCCATTAGCAGTGGCTCTTCCTAAAAATATAGCAGACATTAAAGCGTTAATTAAGCTTGCCAACGAGTTCAATGTCACATTGATACCACGGTCGGCGGGTACTTCTTTGGCTGGACAAGTAGTAGGAAAGGGCATTGTTGTGGATATTTCAAAATATTTTACTAATGTGTTGGAAATCAATCAAGAAGAACGTTGGGTGAAGGTCCAGCCTGGGGTAATCAGAGATGACTTAAACGTAATTTTAAAACCTTATGGCTTACTTTTTGGTCCTGAGACATCTACATCTAACAGAGCGATGATTGGAGGAATGATTGGTAACAACTCTTGTGGTTTACACTCAATCGTCTGGGGAACAACTCGCGACCACCTGATTTCAGCCAAAGTATTATTGAGTAATGGTTCAGAAGTAGAATTTGGAGAGTTGACCAAAGCTGAATTTTTTCAGAAAGTACAAACCAATACTTTAGAAGGTAAATTGTATGGAGAAATATTCCGTACATTGAATAACCCATTTAATCAAGAAGCGATAGAGAAAGCATATCCCAAGAAAACATTGAAACGCAGAAATACAGGCTATGCCTTGGATATGCTCATGGAAAGTGAAATGTTTTTGGAGGGTAATAAGGAAGCTTTTAATTTCTGCAAATTATTGGCAGGTTCAGAAGGAACACTTGCTTTTGTAACAGAAGCCAAGCTGAATTTATTGCCGTTGCCTCCGCAAGAAACTTCTTTGGTTTGTATCCATTGTAGTTCTATTCAAGATTCTTTACAGGCAAATTTAGTCGCACTCGAACATCGACCAATGGCTTCTGAATTGGTTGATAAGTATATTTTGGATTTCACCAAAGGGCATCATTTGTATGAAAAGAACCGCTTTTTTATCGAAGGAGACCCTGCGGCTATTTTGATGGTGGAGTTTATGGAAGAAAGTGATGACGCTTTGAACCTGAAAACCTCAGCACTTATTGAAGACTTAATAAAGGCAAACGTTGGCTATGCGTATCCCATTGTAAAAGGAGCAAATACCATTCCTGCTTGGGATGTACGTAAAGCAGGATTGGGATTAATCAGAAATTTGAAGGGAGATATTCAGCCCGTTAATTTAATTGAAGACTGTGCCGTTGCACCAGAAGACTTACCTGCCTACATCGCCGATTTACAAGCCCTTCTGAAGAAACACGGAATCAATGCGTCTTATTATGCTCATGCAGGTGCGGGGGAGTTGCACGTTGAGCCAATGATTAATTTAAAAACGCAGGAAGGTAAATTATTATTCAGAACGGTTTTGAAAGAAACGGCTGAATTGGTGAAAAAATACAATGGCTCATTAAGTGGTGAGCATGGCGATGGACGATTGAGAGGGGAGTTTATTGAAAGTGTGTTGGGCAAAGAAGTATTTACTTTATTGAAAGAAGTAAAAACACTTTTTGACCCTAAAAGTATTTTCAATGCTAACAAAATTGTGAATACCCCTCCGATGAACGAATTCTTGCGGTATGAAGCAGGAAAGGAGAATCCAACGATTGAAACCTATTTTGATTTCTCGAACCAAGAAGGAATCCTTCGTTTAGCAGAAAAATGTTCGGGTTCTGGCGACTGTAGGAAGACTGAAGTAACAGGCGGAACGATGTGCCCTAGTTATATGGCTACCCGCATGGAAAAAGACACTACACGTGCCAGAGCCAATATTTTGCGTCAGTTTTTGACAAATTCAGAAAAAGAAAATCGTTTCGACCACCAAGAGGTGAAAGAAGTAATGGATTTGTGTTTGTCCTGCAAAGGCTGTAAGTCAGAATGTCCTTCCAAAGTAGATGTAGGTAAAATGAAGGCTGAATTTCTACAACATTATTATGATGTACATGGTGTGCCTTTCCGTACAAAAATGATTGGAAATTTCACCAAGTCGCAAGCGATGGCTTCAATGTTTCCATCATTATATAATTTTATTATCCAAACGCCATTTACTGCTAATATTACGAAAAAGGTGTTAGGTTTTGCTCAGGAGAGGTCTATCCCCACCTTAGGAAAAACAACCTTGAGGGCTTGGGATAAAAAAAGACAACCACAGAATATTTCAGACGCTACTAAAAAAGTCTATCTGTTTTGTGACGAATTTACCAATTATAATGATGTAGAAATTGGCAAGAAGGCAGTATCATTACTGACAAAATTGGGGTATGAAGTAATTCTTCCCGAACATTTGGAAAGTGGCAGAACCTATCTCTCAAAAGGATTAGTGAAAGAAGCTAAACAAATTGCTATTCAAAATGTAAAAATGCTTTCAGCCATTATTGATGAAAATACACCCATTTTAGGTATTGAACCTTCGGCAATTCTTACTTTACGAGATGAATACCTTGAATTAGTTCCTGCTGAATTGTTGGCAGATGCTGAAGGAATAGCCAAAAATGCTTTTTTGATTGATGAGTTTTTAGCACACGAAATCGATAAAAAAGTACTGAGTAAATCGCTGTTTACGGATGAAAAAAGACTGATTAAATTACATGGTCATTGTCACCAAAAGGCATTATCATCCTTAGTAGCTACTAAAAAGATGTTATCCCTACCCGAAAACTACGAAGTACAATTAATTCCTTCGGGATGTTGTGGAATGGCAGGTTCTTTTGGGTATGAGGAGGAACACTACGAAGTGTCGATGAAAGTAGGAGAGTTGGTGCTTTTCCCAACCATCAGAAAACAAGCGGATGATGTAATTATTGCCGCACCGGGCACTAGCTGTCGCCATCAAATAAAAGATGGAACAGGGAGGATAGCACAGCATCCAGTTGAGATTTTGTGGGAAGCGTTGGTGA
Organism: Arcicella aquatica; assembly: GCF_034928825.1. Classification (NCBI taxonomy): domain Bacteria; kingdom Pseudomonadati; phylum Bacteroidota; class Cytophagia; order Cytophagales; family Flectobacillaceae; genus Arcicella; species Arcicella aquatica. The sequence continues at coordinate 89,250 of NZ_JAYFUL010000019.1, forward strand.
GGTAATCATAGAGCCAACGTTGAAATTTATTCGACGTTGGCTTTATGATTTTTAAAGCTTAATAATTTTAAAAGTTGCCACTTGGGCTTCTTTCAGTACACGCAAGAAGTAAGTTCCTGCTGAAGCTTTTGAAATATCAATTTGTTTTTGTTCTCCTCTTAAAATTTGTTCTTGGATAATCTTCCCAGAAAAATCTATCAATTGAATACTTACCTCTTTATCGTTAGATTCAATATAAATCATGTTCGAGGTAGGATTTGGAAAAACATTTATCCCTAATTTCCCTAATTCTTCTAAGGCTGTCACTAATTCAATTTTTACTGTCGAAGGACTAACCACCGTTCCTGTTCCACAAGTATTTACGTTCCCTACCGAAAACAGACGGAGAGAAGTATTAGCCAATGGATTTAAGGTTATACTATAGTTCGTCTTTTCAGAATAGAATATTTTAGTGTTTAATTCATCACTACCCACTACAAAGGTAAAAGGTGGTGTACCTGTAAAAGTAAGATTGATTATTATAGGTTTATTTTCATTAAAATAATAAGATTCAGTATCAAATCGAGCCGTAATAGCTTCTAAAATTGTGATGGGAACATTAGAACTTGTTGCACTCGCATCACTATCACTAGCAAGTACTCTGATGTAGTATCCGTGCCCTAATGGCAAATCCATTGGAATTTTAGCCCTCAATAGGCTTGTATTCCCTTCGGTAATAAGGTTTTGATAATTTTTACCAGTACTATCAGAGATTTGAACAGTAAATTTATTTTGTGCTGAATAAGCACCAGTGGAAAAAAATGGGATACTTACAATCGCTCCTCGACAATAAGAAGTGGAAGTGGATAAAATATTAGAAAGACTGACCTGTTTATTAGCATAAGGATTGACTGTTACAGTAGCGCTTCCCTTGATTTTTCCAGGACCACAAACATTATTAATTGATTTTAAAGTATAAGTAGTTGTATTGTTTGGAAAAACTAAAATAGAGCTTGGCCAATTGGAATTCAAATAGAAACTTCCTGATGTTCCATCGCTTAATTCAAAACTTACGTCTTCCTTAGACCCGAAATTATTTTTATCTGGAATTGCCGAACCTTTATTATTTTTAAATAAAATATAAGCAGGGTTACCTTGATTGATAATAGGATTTCCCAAGATAGTAACATCAAGTAATTCTCTAAGGTTTATGTAGCTAACATCCTTCAATTGATAAGGATTACTACTTTCTATCTGTATTTTATAACTACCGCTTTTCAGTTGGCTATTTGGCTGTATAACAATTTTTCCTGTTTTAGACGTCGTTAGTAATGTTGTAGTTACTCCATTATCATTAGTTGCGATTATTTTAAAAATATTGTCCGTACCAAATGTTCCTAAAGCCGTGATGTTTGCTTGAATATTTTTATCATTACAGAAAAGATTAGCATTCTCAAAAGTCATAGAAACAACTGGATTTACCGTAATCTTAACACTACCAGAAGCCTTACCTATACCGCATTCGTTAAATACAGATGTCAAAGTGTAAATAGTATTTTCAGTTGGTTTTTTAATTTCTTCTAAGGTCGTGCTACCATAAGAGATTTCTCCGTTAGTTTTATTGTTTTTATCATCAATAATTAAATATCTTGCTACTCCATAATTTTTATATTTCAATTGTGTATAAAGAGTAATACTTTCACCTGCGTTAATTGTTGCTTCAGAATTTCCATTACTCAATTTTAAAGTTAATTCTGGTGAATATTTTAACCTTAAGCCAACAGGTTCAGACTGTACTAAGTTATCACTACTAATAATACGGATATTATAATCCACGTCAGTATAAGATTCTGGAATAGAAATCAATGCAGGACTTTGCTTAACACCAAAAAGAATTGTGGTATAATTGCTGTCTCCAGGTTTTGCAATTTGTACAGAGAATGTTGTTGTACTATCAACTTTTCCAACAATATCAAAAGGAATTGGTATTTTAAAGTTTCTACAATAATACCCTGATATATTATTAGCATAGTTATAATATCTATTTATAATATTGTAGTTTTTTACTTTCACTGTAACAGTATTGTTTTCATCTATTTTCCCAATACCGCAAATATTGCTCAAAGACTGAACAGCAAAAGTTCCTGTTTGGGTAAATTGTCTAATAATAGTTGTAGAATAATCATAAAAACCAAGTCCGTAACTTTCATTTGTACCATCTGAATAAGCTACTTCTACATTTCCACCTCCTGATATTTTAATATCAATGGGAGCTATTTCCCCGAGTAGTATATTCTGTGAAGCACTATTTGATATTGATATGGTCGGAATATTCATAACCGCAATAGTCAGTTCGTTACTATAAAAGAAAGGATTGCTTGAAGATACTCTAAGCGAGTACTTTCCATTTTTTACGTTTGAAGGAATCAATAGTTGAGTTTGATCAGCTTTTATTGTTCCTAAGTTTATTTTTGGTAAACTATTATTGTCTGGAATCAACTCTGCTGAATATTGATTATCCTGTTGGAAATTACCCTTGATAAGTATATTTATATCAATTTTTTTTCCTGCACAAATTTCAATGGGCTGAAATTCATTGGTTGATAATTGTATAGAAAAATTATTATTTTCGACTATTACGGTTTTTTTATCAGGATTGATGCTTGAATTTGTGCCACAAATATTTTTAATGGAAGAAATCCAAATTTCTTCTGACTTAGGGAAGTAAACACGAGTAAAGCCAGTCATACCCCAAGTAACGTAATTGTGTTCAATTTTGTATTTTTGATTATTAGATAACGTTATTTCATAAGTTCCAGCACCGTTCAATAAAAGTTGGATACCTAAAGTTTGTGGAGAGGCTAAAGTTACTCCACTTAGATTGGTAATCAAGGCTGAAGGAAGGGATAAAACATAAATGGAATTTGGGCTGACTGAAACGTTTTTTAATTCATCCGTAGCAACACTAACATAAAAAGTATTATTGCTGAAACTTTCTGGTAGATTCATCGGTAGGATAAAAGAAGCAATATTCTCTCTGATAACCGTTCCAACTACATCTCTGTAAGGGAATCCATATATACTATCTACAATAAAAGGGTCATTTAAAAGTCTTACTTTTATCTTGCTACCAATTTTTATGGCTTTGTTACTAGAAAATTTAACTTCCACACTACTTCCTAAGCAATATTTTCCTGCTTTTAAAGAGTCTGTTTTAATACCATCATTTACAGTAACAAGTATAGATTTACTTCCTTTACCCACTCCGCATGAAGATGAAAATGATTTAATGCTATAGTGTGTTGTACTTTTGGGAGATACGCTTATGTAAGAATTTATAACATCATCAAGAACATCTGTTTTTTTGATGATTTGTCCATTATTCAATTCAATCAAAAAAGAACCATATCCCGAGATTGAATAGTTTAAGTTTTTTGTCTCACCAAAACTAATAGAAGTGCTTTCAGCAGTGAAATCTACTTTCAATGCATTATGGATTGAAATATAACTTTGAAAATAAGGAGATTCGATAGCAGGACCATTTGCTGTTATAATTTGAATATTATAAAACCCTATTGGAATAGCGTCTGAGATTGTAGTTGATAAAACGCCATTTGTTTCACTTGCTTCAAAGTCATAAAATTTTGAACCGTTAAATGACATATCTACCAACCTAATTCGGAATTTATTGTTTGCGTCCCAGTTTCCTGAAGTAGCATAGTAAATGTCTAATTTACCATTTTTGCAAACATGAAGATTTGAAAGTCCGGTTATTTGTAATCGTTTGTCTATAACAGTAATGTTTGTACCACCTTTTACTATTCCTTTTCCACACATATTCGAGGCTTCAATAATACTATATACGCCAGATTTGCTTGGATTTATATTAAATAAATTGTTGTCGGAGTTAGCATTAAAATAAGTTAAAGAGATTTTAGAACTATCACTAGTAAGCAGGTTCATTGGTGTTGAACCTGATAATTTAAGTCCTATTGAAACTGACTCGTAGGGGTAAAGGACTTTCTTTTGAATATTTGTAAATTCAACAACAGGTAAAGAGAATATAGCCTTGTATTGTAAGGTATTGCTGTTAACTTTAGGTGAAGATGTTACAACTCTAAAATCACTATTAAAATATCCGCTGTTGCCATAAGTGTAATTAATAAGGCTTTCTGGCAAAGTAAAAATTAAAGTTCCTGAAGAGTCTATGGTATTTACACTTTTCCATGTGTTTTCACCATCATAGCTTGTCTTTACTTGAACTGTAAGTACATTGTTGCTCGTAAAATTACCTGTTTTTGTGTATTTAATGAATGCTCTTTGTCCTACACATAAGGTATTTGACGATCCATATTCGTTATTAATAGAAGAAATTAAAATTGTTTGTGCTTGTAATTGAAAGGTGAAAAAACTAAGTAGTAGTAAATATTGAAGAGATCTAAACATAGGTAGTTTGTATTAAAGTGTTTAAATTTATATTTGACAAAAATATTTCATTTTAACTAAATATCCCATTTTGTTCTTTCTAGTATTGCACTTTTTTTTAAAAACATTACTTGTATTTTGTGACATATAGTTCTACAGCTTAGTATCATATGCAAATAGATTTGGTTATGGCACTAAGTGAGAGTTGATTCTAGCCTATGCCTTTAATATATTTTTCTTTCGAAATCTTTCTTTTATTCTACAATTAGTATTACTCTTTGATAGCGAATCAATGCTGGTGTGCCTTTATCTTTTCCTTCAACAATAATATGAATGGTATCTCCGCTTTTGGCTGTTGCGGGAATGGTGATACTAGTAGCATTAGGCATCGTTGGTTCTATTTCTACTTTTTCAGGCGATGTTCCTGCTTCTAGATATTGCCAAAATTTAAAATCTACGGCATTGCCATCTGGGTCAATAGCTGATGCTTCTAAGCTGATTTTTGTGCCAGCTTTTACCTTTCGGATATTATTGCCTTTTACGATAATTTTCGGGGCATGGTTAGCTTCCTTAAATGATTTAATACACCAGTCGGCTCTGGCAGCGAAATCTAATTGCAAGGCTTCAATCCAACGTGTTTGTGGAAAATAAGCAGGAGAGTCACCTTCCGAAATAAAATCATATTGAGTCATTTTATATTTCTGGGCATCTGTCATGTTTCCATGTGTATGTTCTTCGTCTCCCGCTTGTTTCTGACCGTCACCCCAAGCGTAATATTTTGCTAATAAAGGGTCGTGATGTTGGATAATATTTTTCCCCATAAATTCACCTCTTAAAAATGGCTGTAATTCATTCGGAACTACTCTTGGCCAAGGATAAGCAAAACACCAAAATTGGTCAGAATTATAAAAAACCTTGATGTTTGGCCAGTTCGGGGCTACATATTTTTGATAAGTAGCGTCTTGGTCTAGCACGGCATAAATAATGGCTTTGTAGGATACTTTTTTATAAATGCTAGCCCACTGACTCGTATTTTTATAAGTATCTTCAATAGATTTTAAGGCACGTGCTACAGTATTATTTCCTCCCCAGATTTGTAAATAAACGGGCTGAGGGTTGTTATCTAGCAATACTTTTTTAATCCATTCCGAACCCTCAGTATCTTTATTCATTTCACCTTCAAAATCAATATTGCCTACCTTTATTAATTTCCTTAAAGTATTGGCACTAGGATAATTCTTATCATGTTTTAATAAATTTGGCTGAACTTTTTCATACTCGTCTAGTAATTCTTGTATCCAAGTAGTGCCTGCCCATCGTAAGTCAGTACGTTTGCCATATCTTTTTGCGGTATTTTCCATCACAGATGTAAACGTTGTGCCTTTACCATCGCCTTTATAATGCCATTGCGAGCTACTATAAACGAGTCCTTCGATGTTGAATTCATTCGCATATAACAACATTCTGATGAAGGAATCAACATCTTCTATTTCTCCGTCAGTTGTAATGATGGTACGACTTTTTGTGTTTATATTGCTTTTTTGTGACCAAGCGTCTGAGGAAGTCTTTAAAGTAAAAGCGAGACTCATTAAAAAGAAAAGAATTATTTTTGTTTTCATTTATTTTATGATTTTCTTGTAATTGTATGAATAATAGAAGATTTTATTGTCATTAATTTATTGTATGAAGATAAATGTAAAATAAATGTTTACGAATATTTTTTATATTTTTCTTTTATTTTTGTTTTATTTCATTTAGTTTTGTTTCAATATCAAGGATATGTTGCCAAATCAGCGTAGAGAAAAGATTTTAGACCTCTTGAAAGAAGATGGTTTAGCCAAAGTAACCGATCTTGCCAGACTGTTTAAAGTCACAGAAGTGACCATTCGTCAGGATTTAGAAAAATTAGAAAAAGATGATTTAGTCATCAGAGAGCACGGTGGAGCTTATTTGAAAAATATTGAAGACCATGTTCGTGAATTTACTGTTGCACATAATGACCTAAATGTTCATCAGAAAGAAAAAATAGCCTTGAAATGCCTAGAGTTTATTTCAAGCGGTGATACCATAATTTTAGATTCAGGTTCTACAGTAACCGAAATAGCAAAAAAACTAAAAGGCTTTCGAAACCTTACGGTAATAACGAATGCCCTGAACATTGCGATGATGCTAGGTACTGAGCCAGGAATAGAAGTAATTATGACTGGCGGAGAGTTTAAGCCACCTACTTTGTCGTTAACAGGACAAAAAGCTGCCGACTTTTTTAAAGGTATCAATGTGCAAAAATTGTTTTTAGCCACAGCTGGAATATCCCTAAAAGCAGGTTTGACTTACCCAAGTATTAGTGATATTGTGGTCAAAAAAGCGATGATAGATGCAGCAGAGACTACCTACTTAGTGGCAGATTCTACCAAATTTGGAAAAAGTGCTTTTGCCAGTTTAGGAGCGTTATCATTGATTGATTATATCATTACAGATAATGAGATTAATCAAGAAGATAAATCACATTTTGAAAAGAACGAAATAGAAATAATAATTGCCGATTAGTTGAAAGATGTAATATGATGCCTTGAATTCTCGTGAATTCTTGATGGATGACGTATGACTTATCGAGTAGGCTAGTTGCATAACTGTAAGTCATCGCTATGGAAAAAAAAATCACATTGGGAATTATCATCGGAAACAGAGACTTCTTTCCTGATAGTTTAGTGGAAAAAGCTAGGGTAGAGGTAATAGAACTTTGTAACACACTCGGGATAAATCCTATTGTTTTAGACAGCAACACGACGAAATTAGGAGGAGTAGAAACCTTTCAGGAAGCTCAAAAATGTGCTAACCTTTTTAAACAACACGCCGAAGACATTATCGGCGTCTGGGTAGTACTACCAAACTTTGGTGATGAAAAAGGAGTAGCAGACAGTTTGAAATTGGCAAATCTTAATGTACCTGTTTTAATACAGGCCTATCCAGACGATTTAGATAAGCTGGATGTCGCTCGTAGAAGAGATGCTTGGTGTGGTAAGATTTCGGTATGTAATAACTTGTATCAATACGGCATTAAATATACCCTGACCACTAAACACGTAGTTCGCCCTAATGATGAAGGATTTATAACAGACCTCAAAGCTTTTTTATCAGTATGTAAAGTAGTGAGAGGTTTAAAGAATGTACGTATAGGGGCTATCGGTGCCAGACCCGGAGCCTTCAATACGGTAAGATATAGTGAGAAAATTTTACAAAGAAATGGTATTTCAGTCGTTACTTGCGACCTCTCAGAAATACTTGGTAATGCTAATAAGCTAACCAAAGATGACGCTATCGTCAAAGACCGTCTGGATAAAATATTAGCTTATACGCCTATCGGCAAAACTCCTAATGAAGCCATGATTCAGATTGCAAAATTGGATGCAGTCTTGAATAATTTCATGTTAGAACATTCATTAGATGCCACTGCTATTCAATGTTGGACGTCCCTACAGAAAAATTATGGCTGTAACGTATGTACCAGTATGAGTATCATGAGCGAAAATATGTTGCCAAGTGCTTGTGAAGTAGATGTAACAGGCACGTTAAGTATGTATGCTATGCAATTGGCCTCAGGCTCACCAAGTGCTTTGGTAGACTGGAATAATAACTATGCCGACGATGATGAAAAGTGCGTTTTATTCCACTGCGGCAACTGGGCAAAGTCTTTCTTGCCTGATATTCAGATTAGTAATGCACCGATTTTGGGTACGTCGGTAGGAGTAGAAAATACTTATGGAGCATTGGACGGACGTACACCAGCTATGCCGTTGACCTACGGAAGAATCAGCACGGATGACCCTAAAGGCATCATCAAAGCATATATTGGCGAAGGGGAATTAACAGATGATGCGCTAAAAACATTTGGTAATAGAGCAGTCGCACAAATCAAGGATTTACAAGGGTTGATGCAATATGTTTGCAGAAATGGATTTGAACATCACGTAGTAATGAATGCCTCAAAAACTGCTGGAATTTTAAAAGAATCTCTCAGTAATTATATGGGCTGGGAAGTTTACGAACACCGTTGAGGAGGGAAATAATTGTGATTGAGTGAGTTGTGATTGAGTGATTAATTATTTCTAATTCACTCAATCACAATTCACTCAATCACTCAATCACACTATATCTTATGACAACCAAGGAATTAAAACTAAAATCGGTTGAATATCGTAAAAAAATTCTTCAATACATTTATCAAGCCAAGGCAGGTCATACTGGGGGTTCGCTTTCTTGTATAGATATTCTGAATGTATTATATAATGATGTACTAAACGTAAATCCCGAAAATTTTAAGTCAGCCCTTCGCGATAGGTATATTCAAAGTAAAGGGCATTGTGTGGAGGCATTATACGTAGTGTTAGCGGATAAAGGTTTTTTTCCAGAATCAGCGCTTGAAACACTTTGTCAATACAAGTCATATTACATTGGTCACCCTACTAAAAAAGTAAATGGTGTTGAGCAAAATACTGGTGCATTGGGTCATGGACTTTCGATGAGTTGCGGAAATGCCTTAGCTGCCAAATTAGATAGTGTTGATTATAAGGTGTTTACATTGTTAGGAGACGGCGAATTGCCAGAAGGAAGTAATTGGGAGGCTGCTTTATCAGCAGCACACTATAAGCTTGATAATTTATGTGCTATTGTTGATTTAAATGGTTTACAGATTACAGCACCAACCAAAGAAGTGTGTAATACTGAACCGTTGGATAAAAAATTTGAAAGTTTCGGTTGGGCGGTACGCATTATCGACGGAAACGATATAGAAGCCTTGCAAGAAGCCTTTAATACCTTGCCTTTTGAAATAGGAAAACCAAGTGTAATTATCGCTCAGACGGTGAAAGGCAAAGGAGTAAGTTTCATGGAGAATAATTTGAAATGGCATCATGGCGTACCATCACCAGAACAATATCAGCAAGCTATGGAAGAATTGACGACTGTTCAAGAAAGTCTTTTAGAAGTAGCTTAAAACCTTAAATCGCTTAAGAACTTGGGAGCAACGATTGATAACATCGCCACGACAGATAAAGCCAACTTGGATATTTTTTCAGAAGTACTCCAGACTTTGGCTGAAACCGACAAGAATTTATTGGTAGTAACCAGTGACTCAAGAGGTTCGGGAAAGTTAGTCCCTTTCGGACAAAAATATCCTCAGCAAATAGTAGAAGTAGGTATTGCCGAACAACATTTGGTAGGAATGGCAGCAGGGTTGGCGTCGTCGGGCAAAAAAGTTTTTGCCGTTTCACCAGCTTGTTTCCTCACAGCCAGAGCTTTAGAACAAATCAAAAATGATGTTGCTTATTCTGACAATCCAGTCAAGCTCATCGGAATCAGTGCAGGCGTAAGTTATGGAGCTTTGGGAAGTACACACCATAGTTTACACGATTACGCTGTGATGCGTGCCATCAATAACCTTACGATTGTAGCACCTGCCGATAATTTTGAAACAGCCGAAGCTATCAGACAAGCTGCCTCTATAGATACGCCTTTTTATATTCGTTTTGGGAAGAAAGTAATGCCTCTTTTAAGTGAAACAAATACTGAATTTGAGTTTGGTAAAGGAAGAGTTATCAAAGAAGGAAAGGACGTCGTATTGATTGCCACAGGTGAGACTGTACACCCAGCCTTGCAAGCGGCACAAGCATTGGCTAAAGATAATATAGATGTTGCCGTAATCAGTATGCACACAATTAAACCACTTGATACAGCACTCATAGCCAAATACGCAACGCAATGTAAGGCAATAGTGACAGTGGAGGAACACAGCATTTATGGTGGTTTGGGTGAAGCGTGTGCTTCATTTCTACTCCAAAATCAATTTAATAAGCCTTTTAAAATCATTGGCTTACCAGATGAATACACGGTAAGTGGTTCACAGAATGAGATTTTTAAACACTATGGCATTTCGGAAGCTGGAATTATAAATGAGGCTTTGAAATTGTTAGCAAGTAAGTAAAAATATACCCTCTTATACTATTCAAACAATGAAAATACTTATTAAACATCTTTTTGTTTACGGTTTATTGTTCATTATTCATCATACAGTTAATGCTCAATCAACGGTTGAACAATGGGGAAGATTTGAATTGACCTTAAAGCATAAGCCGAACGGAAATGCCTTCACAGATGTAAACCTCAAAGCAACATTTACTTCTAAAGATACTGCATATACAGTTGCCGGTTTTTATGATGGGAATGATACTTTTATTGTTCGTTTTATGCCATCTAAAACTGGAGTTTGGAAGTATGTTACCCAAAGTAATATTGCGGCACTAAATAATAAAAAAGGACAGTTAGAATGTATCAAGGCAACGGGCAATAATCATGGAATAGTACAAGTGAGTGATGTTTATCATTTTAAATATGCCGATGGCAAAAGATATTATCCATTAGGAACGACTTCTTATGCTTGGACGCACATGCCGAATGAAGTGCAAGAAATGACACTTAGAACCTTGAAAAATACAGGGTTTAATAAAATTAGAATGGGCGTTTTTCCTAAAAACTATGATTTAGTCAAAGAAGAACCAACGCTTTATCCTTATGTAATTAAAGAAATAAAAAAGGATTCTACGGGCAAGGAAATAAAGGTGTGGGATTATTCAACCTTTAATCCATCATTTTTCCAGCACCTCGAAAAAAGGATTGATAATCTACATGACTTAGGCATACAGGCTGATTTAATTATTTTTCACCCATATGATAAAGGTCGGTGGGGGTTTGATGAAATGCCTATGGAGGCGAATCTACATTATATTCAATATTTAACTGCCCGCTTGTCATCTTTTCAGAATATATGGTGGTCGTTAGCGAATGAGTATGACTATGTAAAAAGTAAAACAGATGCAGATTGGCTTACGCTTACTAAAGCCGTTATAAAAAATGACCCGTATCGACATTTATGTTCTATTCATGGCAGCACAGCCAAATACTTTGATTATTGGCGACCAGAATTTACCCATGTGTCAGTACAAGACGAAGCCCCTGTGATGAACTGGGGAGCGGCATCTATTGCTAGAAATATATATAACAAGCCCGTTATTTATGATGAGGTGGGCTACGAGGGAAATCTGAAACACCGTTGGGGGCGTTATAGCGGAGAAGAAATGAGCCACCTGATTTGGATGGGAATTATTGGAGGAACCTATGTTACGCATGGCGAATCATATATGTTTAAAGATTTGAGAGATACTATTTTTTGGGCAAAAGGAGGTGAGTTGAAAGGTACAAGCTGGAAAAGAGTAGGTTTTCTGAGAAAGATTTTAGAAGAAACAGACGGAGGATTGGAGCCAGCAGATATGAGCAGAGATGCCAAAACCACTACTACTGGAAAAGGTGTTTATATCGTTTATCTAGGTAATGAAATAAATAATAAATGGTTGTTTAATCTGCCACACAAGAATGCCAATTTTGAAAAGCGTCCTGTAAAGGGGAATCGTTATAAAGTAGAAATTATTGATACTTGGGACATGACCATCAAAGTAGTTCCAACAACTTTTGAGCTTTCAGAGGTGAATGATTACCGTTTCTATGACAAAGACATGAAACAAGTAAGAATTCCCTTAAAGCCATATTTAGCCTTACGGATTACAGAAATTCCTAAACTATGAAAAATTATATCTTCTTATTATTGTTGTTTCTACTGGGTTGTCAGGAAAAGAATCCCTCACAAGGACCTAAGAAAATGGCGATTGTAGTTTCAACGCTTAATAATCCTTGGTTTGTGTTTCTAGCTGAAAATGCCGCTGCAAAAGCCAAAGAATTGGGTTATGAAACAAAAATATTTGATTCTCAGAACAATACTGCCCTAGAATCAGACCACTTTGAAAATGCCATTGTATCGGGTTATCAAGCGATTTTGTTTAATCCTACTGATGCCGATGGAAGTGTAGTGAATGTTCAAAAAGCCAAAGATGCTGGTATTCCTGTATTTTGTATGGACAGAGAAGTGAATTCTCCAGATGCGGCTACTTCACAAATTTTATCAGATAGTTTTTCTGGAAGTGTAGCCATTGCTAAATTTTTCGTTCAACAATTGCATAAAAAAGGCAATTATGTAGAACTCCTTGGTTTGGTAGGCGATAACAATACGTGGGCTCGTTCAAAGGGCTTTCATAGCTTAGTTGATAATTACCCCGACCTTAAAATGGTCGCTCAGCAAAGTGCCGATTTCGACCGTAACAAAGCGATGGAAGTGATGGAGTCTATCTTGCAAGCACAACCAAATATTGATGCGGTGTTTTGTGGAAACGATGCGATGGCTATGGGAGCATATCAGGCATTAGCAGGTGCAGGTAAGGCCAATAAAGTGAAAGTGTTTGGTTTTGATGGGGCTGACGATGTCGTTGCGGCGATTAAAGATGGAAAAGTGGCTGCCACCGGCATGCAATTTCCGAAAGTGATGGCACAAATGGCGGCCGTTTACGCAGATGAATATTTAAAGGGGAAAAGAGATTTTCCAGCTAAAATTCCAGTGGCAGTAGAATTAGTGACCAAAGATAATATCAGTCATTATACTGCTTTTGGTAAAAAGTAATTGAATTTTCAGAATAGTGAATATTATCAGCTATTCAGCCTCAGTAATCATTTAACCTTATCACTATGCGAATCGTCAAAATTGTTGTCGCTATCATTGCATTACTTTTTATTGGTTACCATTCTATCGAAATCAAAAAACTAGATGAGGTAAAAAGAGCCTCCGCTGAAAAATTTGATGCCTCAAGTTTTGCCCGTAATTTTTTACAAAAAACGCTTCCTCCAAGTTTTATTAAAGCACCTGATGTTGGTACGTTGTTAGAAGCACTAAAAACAGCGCCTAAAGAAGCATTTCAAAAGATGTCTAATGCGGTAGCCATCGGAAATATCAGGTATTTTTTAGTGAAAGGACAAGGGCAAATTACAAAGATTCAGGATGATGAAGTACAGGTATTATTAACCAACAATAATGAACCTGTCAGCATAACACTTGCTACTGAATTTATTTATGGAAATGCCATTCGTGATGCAGCGGGCGTATTTGATATTAAGCCTTTTACTAATACTACAGACATTAATAATATTTCATCTGAGATTAATAAAATCATTAGAACCGAGCGAGTACCTGCTTTTAGAAAGCAAATCAAGGTAGGAGACGCTATTCAGTTTATAGGAGCTTTAGAAATGAATCAAGAATATATTAATCTTCAGCATCTTGAGATTTTGCCAATAGAATTTAACAAAATATAGAGTTCAATGACATTATCGGCCAAAAATATCACAAAAAGGTTCTCGGGTGTTACTGCACTTGATGCTGTTTGTATTGATTTGCAAGCAGGGAAAGTAAATGCCATCATCGGTGAAAACGGAGCGGGAAAGTCAACATTAATGAAAATTTTGAGCGGTGTTTATACCGATTATGAAGGGACAATTTACCTACACGATAAACCTGTAAAGTTTACCAATACCAAAGAAGCCGAAAATGCAGGCATTGCTATCATTCATCAGGAATTAAATATGATTCCTTACCTGAGTGTGGTAGAGAATATCTTTTTGGGCAGAGAAGTAATCAATGCTTTCGGACTGTTGGACAAAGCTTTTATGCTTAAAAAGGCACAAACCTTATTGCAAAAACTTTGCCTGAATATCGACCCAAATACGCCTGTAAGGAACCTTAAAGTTGGGCAACAACAGCTTATTGAAATTGCTAAAGCATTGCTGGTAGATGCCAAAGTAATTATCATGGACGAGCCCACGTCGGCTATTACTGGGGCAGAAGTAGATGTTTTGTTTAAAATAATTGATTCTTTAAAAGCAGAAGGTAAAGCCATTGCTTATATCTCACACAAACTGGACGAACTCTTTAAAATAGCCGATACCTACACCGTTTTGCGGGATGGGAAAAGTATTGAATCAGGCGAGATGAGTGCCGTAACTCGTGACAACATTGTATCAAAAATGGTAGGACGCGAATTGGTAATCATTCCTAAGAAAAAGCAAGATAACAATAGAACAGAATTATTAAGGGTAAATCATCTAGGAATAAAACATGAGTCGTTTAAGAAAAATGATTTATTGAATGATATTTCCTTTGTATTGCATAAAGGTGAAATATTGGGCATTTTCGGGTTAATGGGAGCAGGAAGAACAGAATTGTTCGAAGCCATTTTTGGCTTAGCCCCTCGCAAAGTATCTGGCGAAGTATTGATGGAAGGTCAGCGACTCCATATTCACTCACCATCCGATGCCGTAAAAGCAGGTCTGGCATTAGTAAGTGAAGACCGTAAGAAAGATGGTATCGTGCCAGAGTTGAGCGTTAAACAAAATATTTGTATTACCACGTTGCCTGATTTACTCAGCAACGGAGTATTGGATAATAAAAAAGAGAATAATCTGGCAGATAAATATATCCAAGAATTAAGGATAAAAACCTCCTCTTCTGATCAACTTATTAAAAACCTAAGCGGAGGTAATCAGCAAAAGGCTATTCTTGCTAAATGGTTAGCTACCAAACCGAAAGTATTGTTGCTAGATGAGCCAACACGTGGTATAGACGTAAATGCCAAAGCAGAAATTTATAAGCTTATCAATCAACTAGCAGAATCGGGTTTGGGCATTATCATGATTTCATCTGAATTACCAGAAATTTTTGCGGTAAGCGACCGAGTGATTGTGCTAAGTGATGGTAAAGTAACGGGTGACTATGCCATCAATGATGCATCAGAAGAGATTTTATTAAAAGCAGCCATTGCCTGAGTAATAGTTGTGAATTGTGAGTGATGAATTGTGAACTGTCATTGCCAAATATCCTCAAAGCTTTTATTTAATATCGACTCTTTAGCTTGATATAAAAATCCATAAACATGAATTTGATTATACAAAAAGAAAAATTGTACAAATTGCAATCGCTCATTGCCCTATTTGTGCTATGCATCATTATCAGTATCTTATCGGATAAATTCCTGACCGTTGCTAATGGATGGAATGTATTAAGACAAATTTCTGTAAATATCTGTATTTCTGTCGGTATGACTTTGGTAGTACTTACGGCAGGGATAGACTTATCGGTTGGGTCTATTTTAGCATTATGCGGTGCTATTACAGCAGGTTTATTGAAAAATGGGATAGAGATTCCTTCTCAGAATATATTGATAAGTTTTACCTTATTAGGGGCTATCATTGTAGGCTTGTTTTTTGGGGGAATCTTAGGCTTTTTTAATGGCTGGGTAATTACTAAATTCAAAGTTCCTCCATTCGTGGCTACCTTAGCCATGCTTACAATGGCTCGTGGACTTACCATGCTGTGGACGAAAGGTTTTCCTATCAGTAATTTAGGAGCAAAGTTCGATTATATTGGTACAGGGTGGTTTTTAGGCGTACCCGTGCCTGTTTGGTTAAGTATTTTTGTGATTATCATAGCGTTGATTCTCACGACAAAAACACCCCTCGGACGATATATTTACGCCATTGGAGGAAACGAAAATGCAGCTAGATTATCAGGTATTAAAATTTATAAAATCAAATTGATTGTTTATACCCTTGCAGGAGGCTTGGCGGCTTTGGGAGGATTGATGGTAACAGCCCGACTAGATTCTGCCCAACCCAATGCAGGAACAGGATATGAATTGGATGCCATTGCCGCAGTAGTAATCGGAGGCACTTCTTTATCAGGAGGACGTGGTTCTATTTTAGGAACAGTCCTTGGGGCAATCATCATTGGAGTGCTTAATAACGGATTAGTACTACTCAATGTATCGCCTTTCTGGCAACAAGTGGTAAAAGGAATGGTGATATTGTTAGCAGTAATCATCGACCGTGCAAATGCTAAAAATGACTAACCGCTATGCAATATATACTCGCTATCGACCAAGGTACTAGTAGTACCAAAGCATTGATTTTTGATGAAAAGGCTAAAGTAGTAGCTAGGGCTTCTGAAGTGCTACAAACCCAATATTTAGCAGATGGTTTTGTAGAGCAAGACCCTGAAGGAATTTTTGAGAATGCCATGACTGCGGTAAAAAACTGCATAGCTCAGTTTGTCACTAATGGCGGAGATTTGAAAGACATCAAAACTTGTGGCATTAGTAATCAAAGAGAAACCTTTGTGTTGTGGGATGAAAATGGTAAACCATTGCATAATGCAGTAGTTTGGCAATGTAAACGTTCTGTACAAGTATGTGATAACTTGAATCAAGCAGGTTTAGCTAATACCATTAAAGAAAAAACAGGCTTATTAATCGATCCTTATTTTTCTGGAACTAAGTTGATTTGGTTGTATGAAAACAATGTAGCAATAAAGCAAGCGATAGACGAAGGCAAAGCCTTTTTTGGAACGATAGATACGTGGCTCTTATACAAACTTACTGATGGGAAAGTTTTTGCCACAGACTATACAAATGCTTCTAGAACATTATTTTTTAATCTTCATACCCTCGAATGGGATACGGAGTTATTGTCAATTTTCAACCTTTCGACAATCACTTTGCCAGTAGTTAAAGCATCGTCTTCAAATTTCGGTACAAGCACTTTTGACGGAATTTTTGAGGAAGCCATCAACATTTCTGGGATGATTGGTGATAGTCATGCAGCCGCTTTTGGAGAAGGGTGTTTTGAAGCAGGAACTGCTAAAGCTACTTTAGGGACTGGCTGTTCTATCTTGATGAACATCGGAGATAAACCACAGCCTTCGCAACATGGCATGATTACGACTATTTGCTGGAGTACCGAAGGAAGAATAGACTATGCTCTTGAAGGAGCCATTGTGAGTTGCGGTGCAACCGTAGAATGGGTTAAAAATGAGTTAGGATTGTTTTCTGAAAGTAAACAATCCCAAGCAATGGCTACGGCTGTTGAGGATAATGGAGGTGTTTATATCATCCCTGCCTTTAGTGGTTTAGGAGCACCCTATTGGGACATGAAACGTAAGGCATCTATACATGGATTGACATTTGGTACTAACAAGAATCATATTGTTCGGGCGACGTTGGAATCTATTCCTTTTCAGATAAAAGATGTGATATTAGCCATGGAGGAGGATTCTCACATACATTTACAAGAATTGATGGTAAATGGTGGAATGACTTCTAATAGTTTTGTATTAAGTACAATAGCTGATTTACTTGGTATTCCCGTAGTCAACAAAGGAATGCCCGATGTATCTGCTTTAGGAGCAGCTTTAATGGCTGGCTTAGGGGTACAAATTTTCGAATCAGTAGCATCTTTAAAAGCATTATTTCAAGAGCCACAGTCTGTCCTGCCTCAGGAACAAAATCAAATTAAAATACATAAAGCCTTTAAGGCTTGGAAAGATATTATTGAGTAAAATTCCTAATTCCTTCACTCCCTCTTTATACATACCTTGATTTTCTTAAATAAAAATAAGAAAATAGGGTATGTATTTTATTTTTCCTCTCTTTCTTCAAAATGATACGGCAGAAATGGAATCACCTGCTCCTTATTCTAATCCTTCACTTTATAACGATTATTACACACATTCAACTACAAATTACCTGTTGGCTTATTACAAATATTGAGTTTAGATAAAAGTAATGTGAACAATACTATTAAACCTCTCATAGGGAAACCCTTGACCTTCAAAACATTAAATGAATGCATTACACTTCGCCCTTTGTACGATATTCACCGAGAACGATATTTCGTTTATTGGGATGTGAAGTAGAAAGTACCATTTCACTAGCTACAACATAATATTAAAACAATTATGAAACCTGTGGAAGAAATATAAACATATTAGAATAAGTATAGTTGACTAATGCTAAAGCACTAAAAGTAAGTACTGTTTTGTACTTGTTTTTAATGTTTTAGCATTTTTTTGTGATGCTTGCTCCCTCTTTTACTATTTTTTACCCACATTTTGTAGAGTTATTTACTCAAATGTCCTCCTGAATGTTAGTTTTCGGCTACTGGTACAAATGTTTTAACCTCTTTAATGTAACCTATAAAACAAAAAGAACATGGAAAAAGCTGATAGAGTAGATAAGGAAATGCGTTCTGAGATTAAATCGCAGAAAAAAACGAAAGCAGGAAATATGTTTATCTATACTGTTTTAATTGGGATTGTTTTAATCTTAATTTCTATAGCAGGGGGGTATTGGTCTACTTCCGATAATAATGGCCAGCACAATATGGGTAAAATGACCTCTAAAGACACATTGATATTAAATAAATCAGACACTGTTAAATAAATAATAATCTATAAATAAAATAAAGCCATGGGAACTACAAAAATCGAAACTACAAAAGAAAAAGTTAAAAAAGAGGCTGCTGAACACAAAGCTGAAACCTTGGAAAAAAAAGGAGCTGTAGCAAAAGCAGAAGCTAAAGAAACTATTGATGATATTAAACTAGGCGCTTTGAATTTAGCTGAAAAAGCTGCTGATAAGTTTGAAGAAGTGAAGGCTAAAGTGAAAAAAGCAATTTAGTGACACGAGATTTTTCAAACTTAAAATTCATAAACCTTCTAAAAAAGAATCAGGAACTTTAATGATAACTGATTCTTGCCTTTAATGATGCAAAATCAATATGACATTCTCTTGAAAGGTTTGAATGAACTAATAGAGATTAACTATAATCGTATCGAAAATTATAGGAAAGCAGAACAAAACATGGATGGAGGGGACTTGAAAAATCTTTTTCACGGAATGTTGAATGAAAGTGAACACTTTGCGGAAGCATTGGCTGAACATGTGGTGAAATTTGGTGGAGAACCTGCTACGTCAAGTACACTGATAGGGAAAGCTCATCAAATTTGGGTAGATTTTAAAGCTTCAATTGTATCTAATAATCGAGAAACTATTTTGACTTCTTGTGAATCTGGCGATAAAGCTACACTCGAGGCCTATGAAACTGTGCTAGCTTCAGATAAAGTACAAGCATCGCCTGATTTGTCACAATTATTGAAATCACAAATTTCTTCAATCACAGAATCATTAAAAATTATTCAGTCATTGAAAAAATCACAACATCATGCAAAAGCAGAACAGGAGGTATTAGATAACCAACAAGAAGTATTAGATAAACCAATGCCAGTATCATAATTGTTGATTTGTTGACGGAAAATGCCATGACACTGTTATGGCATTTTTGTTAAAAAGCTAAACAAAAATATTGTACTGTTCATTATACCGAAACAATTAAATTATGAAAATGATAAATATGTACACACGGAGTATGAGCAAAATAGTTTTGTTATTACTTGTTTTAGCGCCAAGCTTTTATTCATGTAATTCATTCAAAAAGCTTAATAATACTCAGCGAGGAGCCATCATTGGTGCTGGTACTGGTGCAGCCATGGGTGCTGCTATCGGACGGAAATCAAACCCTGCTATTTATGCCATTGTAGGTTCAGCCGTCGGTGGCATTGCGGGTACGTTTGTAGGAAAGTACATGGATAAGCAAGCTGAAAAGTTAAAGAAAGATTTAGATGTAGTAGCTGATGTAGAAAGAGTGGGAGAGGGCATCAAAATTACGATGAAATCAGGAGTATTGTTCGATTTCAACTCATCCAAAATTAATCCTACTGTAAATGATAATTTAATGAAGTTTGCCGAAACCTTAAAACAGTATCCTGACACAGAAATTTTAGTCGCTGGTCATACTGATAATGTAGGAACAGAGGCTTATAACATGAAATTGTCTCAGCAAAGAGCAGATGCCGTAGCGGCTGTTCTGAAAGCTAATAACGTATCAAGAAGCCGTTTGACGGTGTTAGGTTATGGCGAGAAAGACCCTGTGGCAGATAATACATTGGAGTCGGGCAGAGAGCAAAATAGAAGAGTTGAATTTGCTATTGTAGCTGACGATAAGTTGAAAAAAGATGCGGTTAAGGCTAGTGGTAATGAAGTAAGTAAAAAATAAAAGGTTTAAGCCCTAATCAAGGTATCCTAGGTTCAAGGTAGAATTGCCCGTTAGTCTCATTTCATAGATTAATGGGCAATTCTATTTTTTTACTTGTTAAAGTAGCAGGAGAAGTTTTGTTTTTAGTGTGACTATCAACTCTGTTGTCTAAAAATTATCTTCAATAAAAAAGTTGATTAAATAGGCTGAATTATGAAATATCGCATTGAAAACTTCATGATAAAGTCTTGCGTATTTAAAAAAACGTTATGCTTAATTTTTAATAAACTAGGTATTTAAAAAAATAAATTTGCCCTTCAACCTGACTTTTCTGGATTGATGGGCAAATTTCTTTTTTTCGCCTTTATTTTCGTTTTTGGCTCATATTTTGTTTAAATAAAATAGCTTAATTTGGTAAGAAAACAAGCTAAGCATTGAAGAAAAGCTCTAAGAGTTTTAAGCAACAATATACTTGATTTATGAAACCACTATTAACGACCAAATATCATTTTAAGTTATCAATAACTTAAAATGATATTTGGATTATAATAAATATGAAGAAAAGGGCTTTTTGTGCGCTAGAGATTTACAGCAAATACACAGGTATAAAAACAATAGTTGCTATTATTGGATTAATAATTTATGCATCTTCACTTTCACTAGCTCAATCAAATCGGCTGCAACTTTTGAATGATAAACTTAGCACTGCGAAACATGATACAGATAGAGTAAATACTTATTATGCCCTTTCAAGATATTATTGGAATAAAAATTCAGATAGTTCACTTTTTATGGCACAGAAGTCTTTGGATTTAGCCAAGAAAATCCATTTTGAGAAAGGTATTGCTTTAGCGTATCTTACAAAGGGGGTATCATTGGTTTCAAAGGGAAGATTGCCCGAGGCACTAGAATGCCATTTTGGATGTCTACGCATTAGTGAAAAGTTAGGATTGACGGGGCTTTCAGGAAATGAATATAATAATATCGGTATTGTTTACGCAGATATGGAAGAGTATGACAATGCCTTGTTTTATTATAAAAAAGCATACGATATAGCCCTTAAACAAAATGACCCAACAAAATACGCTACATTTAGCCTGTTAGTAAATATGGGCGAAATCTTTAAATTTAAAGGAAAGCCTGATTCAACCATAGCCTATAACAAAAAAGCTTTGTCCATTGCTCAAGGAGTAAAAGACACCCTTGGAACTACTATTACGCTCTATAATATAGGTGAGAATTATATTGCCCTCAAAAACTACGAGTTAGCTCAAGAATATCTCAATAAAGCGTTAGAATTAGCAATAAAAATTAAGGATGATGAAGATATTGCCTATTGTCATAATGCATTTGCTCTTATTTATTATTACACTTGTAATTATAAATTAAGTTTACATTTTGCCAATATGGCTTTAAAAGAGAATAAGAAACTTGGTATTGATGAAATATCGACTCAGATATATAATACATTGTATCTGAATCATCAAAAACTAGGAAATTATAAAGAAGCACTAGTTTTTAGAAATTTAGGAATAGCGTTAAAAGATAGTCTAAGTGGTATCGAAAAAACAAGAGCCATCACCAGAGTGCAGTCAAGCTATGAGCTTGAAAAAAAACAACAGCAAATAGATTTACTGAATAAAACTGCTCGTATCAAACAAGGAGAATTAAAAAACCTTGAGTTAAAGCGAAATCTGATAGCTGGAGGAGCCTTGCTTTTATTAATGATAGCGATCCTTTTATTTAAAAATCATCATGAAAAGAAGAAATTTATCAAACAGTTGGAGGAACAAAACAAAGATATTATAGATAAAAATGAACATTTAGAAGAATTGATATTGGTAAGGAATCGATTTTTTTCAATTATCAGTCATGATCTCCGTGGGCCTGTTAACTCAGTTAAAGGAATGATAGACTATATGATTGATGAGAAAATGGTTGAAGAAGAAGTAGGGTTTTATGTTGGACAAATCTCTCAAAGTCTTGATGCTACATCCAAGCTATTAGATAATCTTTTATATTGGGCTAAAAGCCAAATGGACGGTATGCAAGTAAATCCGCTATTGTTTGACATACAGGAAATAATCCAGCAGAATGTTTTATTAATAGAAACAAGAGCTACAGAAAAGAAAATAAAAATAGTTGCCGAAAGGCGACAAGCGCCTCAATTGGTTTTTGCAGATTCAATCATGATAGATATTGTTATTAGGAATATTGTCGAGAATGCAGTAAAATTTTTAAAAGCATCCAATAGCGTTATTATTGATACTGTAGAAAAAGAACAGGTAATTATTGTATCTATTAAAGATGATGGACAAGGGGTTCCATTGGAGGCTCAATCAAAAATATTCAATAAATATACTTCATATTCAAGTTTTGGTACAGCCAAAGAGAAAGGTAGTGGGCTGGGGCTGTTGTTATGCAAAGAACTGATAGAAAAAAATAACGGCACAATATGGTTTGAAAGTGTGCCCGACCAAGGTACTACTTTCTACTTTACACTACCATTAAGTAAAAAGTAAAATTAGGCTTTCCTTTATGGTTTTAATTATCTAACAATCAACACGTTATAAATAAAACAACCCCGAAAAAGTGTCAATACTGGCAATTTTCGGGGTTTTTATGTATTTTGTTTCTGCTAG